>CAMFBN010000044.1 GCA_945948535.1 uncultured Clostridia bacterium | reverse complement strand
GCCGTGCCACATCCACATCCAGATCCATCTTCTCCTTGATGCGCTCGTCACCGGCGCAGAGCGCCTTGATCTCCGCATAGGACAGCGCAGTTTCATCAATGTCCTCACAGCTTCTTACCGGGCTTTTGCTCGTCATAATCTGCGAAATGAACTTCTGCTTGTTCTCCAGCGTCTGCCAGAGATAAGCGTCAAAGGTGGCCTCCGTCACATAGCGGAAGATGTGGACTTGCTTGTTCCTGTTTCCCTGACGGATGATTCGGCCGGAGCGCTGTTCCAGGTCGCCCGGCCGCCACGGCGCATCCAGGTCATGAAGCGCCACAAGCCGGTCCTGCACATTCATGCCTGCCCCCATTTTGAAGGTACTGCCCATCAGCACACGCACCTGACCGGAGCGGACTTTGGCAAACAGTTCTTTCTTCCGTGCTTCGGTATTGGCCTCATGGATAAAGGCGATTTGTTCTCGCGGAATGCCTCTTGCCACCAGTTTTTCCCGGATGTCATCATAGACGGTGAACTCCGGTTCCGGAGGATCATCCTTAACCGCACCTGCGACAGCATGAAGTTCCGGATTATCCAGATTACCGCCGACCGCCTTGGCTGCTTTTGCTGCCGGCGCGCCGGTCTTGGGTGTGCTCAAATCGCAAAACACCAACTGGGTCAGTTTGTCCGCCTGACCTTCGTCCCAGATGCGGTAGATGTTATCCACACACATATTGACCTTGCTGGACGGGTCATCCGGCAGATCGGGATTGATGATGCGCTGGTCGAGTCCCAGCTTTCTTCCGTCCGTGGTGATGCGGAGCATATTGTCCACGCTGGCGTCCACCGCACCGGCATGGACTTTGGCAGCGCGCTCGGACAGCTCCTGCACCATCGCCTGCTGAATCTCTGTCGGCTGTGCCACCACATTGTGATAGACAGCCTCCGGCACAGGAAGGTGAAGTTGGTCGGATGTCTTGATGTCTGCAACTTCTTTGAACAGGGTCATCAGCTCCGGCAGATTGAAGAACTTGGCAAACCTTGTCCGCGCACGGTAGCCGGTGCCCTCCGGAGCCAGCTCAATCGCCGTCGTAGTTTCACCGAAGGTGGAAGCCCAGCAGTCAAAATGAGCCAGCCCCTTTTTCTGAAGCGTGTCATGCTGGAGATAGCGCATCATGGTGTAAAGCTCGGTCATACTGTTGCTGACGGGTGTGCCCGTTGCGAACACCACGCCCTTGCCTCCGGTCAGCTCATCGATGTAGCGGCATTTCAGCAGCATATCCGAAGATTTCTGCGCATCCGTTGTCGAGAGTCCGGCCACATTGCGCATCTTTGTATAAAGAAACAGGTTCTTGAAGGCGTGTGCCTCGTCCACATAGAGCCGGTCAACGCCCAGTTCCTCAAAGGTGACGACATCATCCTTTCTTCCGGATTCCAGCAGTTTTTTCAGCTTGGTTTCCAGTCCTTTCTTCGTGCGCTCCATGGATTTGATGGTAAAGCGCTCCGCACGGCTGTTTTTCAGTTCTTCAATACCCTCGGTGACTTCCTCAATCTGTTCCCGCAGCAGCCGCTCCTGCCGTTCCATGGAAACGGGAATCCGCTCAAACTGACTGTGCCCGATGATAATGGCGTCATAATCGCCGGTGGCGATGCGCGCGCAGAACTTTTTGCGGTTTTTCAGCTCAAAGTCCTTTTTCGTTGCCGCCAGAATGTTGGCAGACGGGTACAGCCTCAGAAACTCCGAAGCCCACTGCTCGGTCAGATGATTCGGAACCACAAACATCGGCTTGTGGCAAAGCCCCAGACGCTTGCTCTCCATGGCGGCAGCGACCATCTCGAAGGTCTTGCCTGCGCCCACCTCGTGCGCCAACAGCGTATTTCCGCCATAGAGAATGTGTGCGACAGCGTTCAGTTGATGCTCCCTCAAATGAATCTCCGGGTTCATGCCGCTGAAAGTGATATGGGAGCCATCATATTCGCGCGGCCGGTTGGAATTGAACAGCTCGTTGTAGCGCGTCACAAGCTCCTGCCGTCTGTCCGGGTCTTTCCATATCCACTCGGAAAAGGCGTCCTTGATGGCCTGCTGTTTCTGCTGGGCAAGGGTCGTCTCTTTGGAATTGAGAACCCGGCGCTCCTTGCCGTCCGGGTCAGTGACGGTGTCATAGATGCGCACATCGCGCAGGTTCAGCGTGTCCTCCAGAATCCGGTAGGCGTTGGCGCGCTCTGTGCCGTAGGTCATATAGGCGTTTATATCGTTGTAGGACGGCTGGGATTTTCCGCTGATGCTCCACTCCGCAGTAAACGGAGAGAAATGCACCTGAATACTCCGGCGCAGGTAATACGGCGGCTCAAAGGTTTCCTCCATGAACTGCTGGATGTATTTCTGGTCAATCCAGGTTGCGCCCAGGCGCACCTCAATTTCAGAAGCGTCCAGATCCTTCGGCTGGGAAGAACGGAGCGCCTCCACATTGGGCAGATAGGCCGGATCGGCAGATGCTGCCTGTTCCGCTTCCCGCAGTTTCTGGCGCACATTGCCGGAGAGATATTCATCGGCAGTCTGCCACTCGTTTTTCACCGGGTCCCGGAAGATAACGCCCTGCAAGCCGTCAACCAGCGATGACTCGTCCATGCCGGTCAGCTGCTGCATATACTCAAGATCAACGCAGGCTTTTTCGGAGATGGATAGTGCTAGTGCTTCAGACGGGGTATCTACGGAGGTCACGACCTCATGGGGTTTGATGGTGCGCTTGGTGAAGATGTCCGCCTTGCGCTTCAGCTGTTTTTCCTCGTCCAGCTCCTCCAGCGTACACAGCAGGTAGTAGGAGCTGTCGTCCTGAAATGCCAGCGCATTGGCGCGGCTGTTGATAAGGCCGTATTTTGAGGTAAAGCTGTCATAGAGCGTGTTCAGCTCTGCCTGGGCCTGCCGGATTGCGCTGTCCGGGGTCATAGCGTCCATCTGTAGATCGATCAGGTGGTGCAGGCAGTCGCGCAGTCCCACAAGCCCCTTGACGCGCTCCGAAGCGGTCGCGTTCAGCGCCGGTCGGCTCATCAGGCTGTTCTGCCGGTAGTAGACCTCTCCGTCCACAACGGTATAGCTGTAGTTTTTGACATTCGGGTCTGCGGGAATGCTGCCCGAAAGCGCCTCGTCATCGCCGAGCTCCGGCAGTTCCGCCGCCTGATAGGTGCCGCGGATGTACTTCACCGCGTCGTGAAGCTGATCAGCAAGCTCCAGTCCTTCGATGGGTTCTACGGTGAAATCCTGTCTGCCGTACTGGGTGCTCTCGGAGGACTGCCGTCCCAGAATCATCTCCGGATGCTCCACAAAGTAGCTGTTGATGGCAAAGCCGTCCTCATTCCGCCCCAGATGTACCCAGTCCGGTTCAATCTCGATGGGACAGTCCCGCTTCTGCAGGAAGATGATATCGGAGACAACATCCGTGCCCGCATTGGCTTTGAAGGCGTTATTGGGAAGACGGATTGCGCCCAGCAGCTCTGCCCGCTGCGCGATGTACCTGCGGACTTCCGGGGACTGCTTGTCCATGGTGTAGCGGCTGGTGACGAAGGCAATCACGCCGCCGGGGCGCACCTGATCGAGTGTCTTGGCAAAGAAATAATCATGAATGGAAAAACCGAGCCTGTTGTAAGCCCGGTCATTGACCTGATACTGTCCGAACGGCACGTTGCCGATGGCGACGTCATAGAAATCCCGTCTGTCGGTGGTTTCAAATCCTGCCACGGTAATGTCCGCTTTGGGATAAAGCTGCTTTGCAATCCGCCCGGTAATGCTGTCCAGCTCTACGCCGTAGAGCCTGCTGTTCTGCATGGATTCGGGCAGACAGCCGAAGAAGTTCCCGACGCCCATGCTGGGCTCCAGAATGTTGCCCGATTCAAAGCCCATGTTTTCCAGTGCCTCATACATGGCATGAATGACGGTGGGACTGGTATAGTGGGCATTCAGCGTGGAGGCTCTTGCCGCCTCGTATTCCTCCGGTGTGAGAAGCTCCTTCAGTTCCGCATATTCCGCGCGCCAGTTTTCCTTATCCGGATCAAAAGCGTCCGCCAAACCGCCCCAGCCCACATACCGGGAGAGCACTTCCTGCTGATCGGGGCTGGCCTGAAGCCCTTCGGCTTCCAGCTGTTTCAGCAGCCGGATGGCGCTGATGTTTGCCTGATACTTGGTCTTGGCACCGCCTGCACCCAGGTCAGAATCCGTGATGCGGAAGTTCTGGGCGTTCCTGTGGGTCTGCGCCCTGTATTCTTCGTACATCGCCTGTTCTGCCGCACCGGCGTTGGGAAATGTCTGCCATTCGCCGCCGATCTGTACGGAAACCGGATTTGCATTGATAGCATCATCTGGGCTGACCTCCGGTTCGGGCGGCGTATGCTCCGGCTCCGCGCGCAGCCGTTCTGTAACGATGTCATAGGGAAGCCCGGTCTGCTCGCCGGGGTAAATTGCCTTGGTCTCGGAAGTCATCTGCGGCTGTTCAAATGGTTCCTTACCATTCAGCCTGTCGGCGTATTTCTGCGCCTCCTGCTCTGAACGAAACGTCTGATAGATGCCGCCCACATCATAATACTGTCCGTCCCGTCCCTCCGGCACGGAATTGTCCCGGATGATGAACGGCTCTTCAAAAGCATCGGAAGTCAGCTCCACGGTAAAGCGAGGCTGTTCCAGTTCCTCAGGCAGCGCATCCAGCATATCCTGTACTTCCCGGTAATGCTGGGAGGAGAAGCTGATGGTTCGTCTGTTGTACCCGGCATTGGCAACCAGGTAGTCAATCCCCGCCGCGTCCAGCTGCGGGCGCATAATGGCAAGCTCTGCCTCGGTCAGTTCGGCCTCCAGATTCACCTGGGGCACCGTCGTCTTTTCCGGGAAGAGAATCCCGCGCACGGTCTCAACCGGTTCGTTGCGGAAGATGGGAAAACCGGTTCCGTCCTGGAATGTGATATCCCGCAGGGAGGCTCGGCCATCCCTGACATCATCCACCGCAAAGCGTCTGCCGTCCAGTGTCAGCTCCGCGCCGATCAGGTCGTTATCGTCCTGAAAATGGGGTACAGACTCCATTTCCGCAGGCTCAGTTTTCTCCGGCGAAGCGATACCCGGCTGCACATCCGCCGCATCATTTTCCTCGGTCTGCGCCTCATATTTGGAGCGCTCCACATACTCCCATTCGGCAGCTTCCCGCTGGGCAATTTTCTCTTTCAGTTCGAGCAGATAGTTCTCCGCCACCCATTCGGAATCGAAGTCGGCAGTCACGCCGTCCTCGTCCACATAGAGGCCGTCGTGCAGATCGTCCCAAATGCCATAGCCTTCGTCCGTTTCAATGACAGCAAAGCGTTCATAAGGTTCGACCTCACTCTGCGCGGCAATCTGTTCCGCTTGCGCCAGCATCCGGTCTGCCTCGGTAAAGAAGCGTCCGTCATTCACCAGAATCCCCAGCTGACGCTGCACTTTCGCCCACGGCAATTCCAGCGTTCCATGGTCGGTGACAACAGAAAAGATATCCGCACCGCCGAACTCATCTTTCAGCCATGCGGCAGCTCCGCGCTCCCGTCCATGTGCCAGCATATAGTCGTTGACGCGGGATTTGCTTTCAAAGCTGCCGTTCCAGCGGATGAGTGCATCGCTGATTTCATCGGCTGTGACAGGCTTCGGCACAGCAGCCGGTTCAGCCTCCAATACGGGTTCTTTTCCCGCAGGGGGCACAGAAAAAACAGATGCGTCCTGAGTTGCTGAGATGGTCATCTCGGAGGTGTCCGCAAACCGCTGAATCTGTTCCTTTATCGCATCCGGCAGACTGTCATCGTAGAATTTTACCGTCCTGTCCGGGTCAATATGGGCGATGGTCTTGTAATCACCGTGTTCTGTCTCTTTCCGGTTCCAGACCGTCACACCGTTCCCCATAGCGCCGTATCCGACGTCGTAGCGGGACAGGTCAATCTCCTGTGCAAACGCCCGTAAGGTATAAACGCTACGCTCTTTGCTGTCCTCCGAGGCTGCGGATATGGTCACATCAAAGTGCGCCCGCAGCTGCTCCACATACCCATCGAGAGCATGGGACGGTACGCCGCACATTTCCACATGCCCCACTCCGGGGATGTTCCGGGTGGTCAGGCGAATGTCCAGCAGATCGGCGGCTTGTCTTGCATCCTCGCCGTACAGTTCAAAGAAATCACCCACCTGGAACAGCACCATATCGTCAGGATGGTCGTGCTTTACCTCGTTATAGGTGTTGTAGATGGAATTGCGCCGCAGGTTCTGCTGATACAGCTCCTGTTCCTTCGGAGTCAGATACCGGTCTTTCCGAATCAGGGAATCCACACGCTCGGCAACCTTCGTCCAGTTCAGCTCTACAGGGGCACATCCGCCTTTGGTCAGCCGGATACCCTTGGCACTGTGATCTTCGGAGGAATGGTCAGCCCCGGACAGTGCGTGAGAGCGCCCGCCGATGCCGTACTCCTGCTTCAGAAAATCTGCTTTTTCCTTTATGGTGTGGTCTGCGGTAAAAAAGGCATAGATTCTACCCTTGCCGCCCGCCACAGAGCTGCCGCCGGCAAGCGCTTCGCTGATTTCATCCTCCGTGATAAAGCCCTGCGGTTCTGCAAGATCGGCAGGCCCGTCCGGATATACCCGGCGCTCGGCGGAGATATCCCTGATGCCCTGCCACAGCTCATCCATTCGGTGATAATGAAAGCGCAGAAGTCCTCTGTTTTCCGCGTAATCATTCAGGAATGCCAAGAATTCGCCACGAAGCGTATCGGCAAAAGCATTGTCCTCCATCTTCTCCGCAAGCGCTGCGGTGGCGTCCGGATAACCGGCAGGAAGATCGTCCATGGAGGAGAAGTAGCCCACCCGGTTTGCTTCCTCACTCAGGTCATGCTTCAGATAGAGCAGGCTCTGCGCCAGTTCAGAGCGGACACGCCCACCAGCCTCGGCGAGCTCCACATTGGAAGCAAAGCTGCCCTCTTCCAGCATCTGTCCGATTCTTTCTGCCGCAGCCTCCCATGTAATGACCTGAGAATCAGCGGCATATCTGGCCTCACGGCCTTTGTGCAGATGAATGCCGTCCCCGTCATACCACGCGGCATAATCGCCGTGTTCACCCCGGATGCCGTAGCCGCCATGAAATTCCCTTTGCAGCAGCGCCGCGATTTCCTCAATCGGCTTCTGCTTCTGGAACGCATCCGCGATATGCTCTCTGGCGTGGCTTGTGTTGCTGCCGAAACGGAGCATATCGTCGATTTCCGTCTGGGCAAAAGAAAAAGCGGACAGCACTTCGGTTGTGCGATCCGCTTCATCAATTTGGGATATCTGCTCCTGTTCCGAGAGGAAAAGGTTCAGGGAGAGCTGTTCAAACTCTGCCCCGGCAGGATATCCGTTATTCAGTTCTTCCGGAGGCTCCGGCTCATCGGCTGTTAATTGTACACCAGCTCGTTCAGAATGATCTCCTCGGCCTGCGCCTTCAGCGTATTCATCATGCCCGCCCATTTCAGCGGGTCTCTGCGCTTCAGTTCTTCCGTCACGCCGGCCTGCTTCGCCATCTGCGGCATCAGCTCGTCCAGTCTCCGGTGCGCCGTCCCGTCGATCTCCCGAAGGTGCGGATACAGCTGCTCCGACAGCACCAGACGGTTCCACAGAATCGGGCGATGCTCCTTCAGGTACTGTTTCCGCATCTGCCCGTACTTCCCGATGGGTGTATCCTCCTGCTCGCTCAGTCTGATGTCCGGGATCAGATAATCCCCGTTCTGCCTGTACGTCATTTCCATATGCCATGCTCCTTTCCGCGATCTGTTCGCGTTCATAGTTTCGGATGGTCGCTCCGATTTCCCGCAGCACCTGCTGATTGATGCCGCTCACCGCCGTTCCCAGCGCGCCCGCCGTTTCCGGGGTGTTGAAATCGAAAACGCTCATAAAGTCTTCGTGTTCAAAGTAGTTTTCCGGCTCCAGACCGCAGCGCAGCATCAGGGAATAGCTGATACTGACCTCTGCGGCATTCCGGAAGGCCACTCCTACATTGAATTCATCATACTCTTCCAGAAAAGAATCCTCAAGGATGCCGAGGATATCCCTTCGGTTGTCCTCCCAGTATTCCCGCGCCAGTTGAGAGGCCACAGCCTCCAGCTGAACGGCAAGGCTTTCGCCTGCCGGAACGCCGTAGTTTTTCTCCAGCATGGAAGACACAGCCGGAATGTGCTCCTCCCGCAGTTCCCACAGGTTCAGGCTTCTGGAATTGGGCCGGGTGCCGGTATCCGAAACATCAAACACATAGCGCAGTCGCTCGCGGTCGCCGCTGGTATCGATGAGCGCGATGCCCTTGGAACCGCGCCGCACATACCGGCGCATCGTATTGTTCCAGACGTCGAACTCCGCACAGGCGGTGGCGTCCGGGCGCTGGGCATGGATCATGACCTGCTCGTGATACGGGTATTTGTACAGCCTCGACGCGGTGGCGAGGAAGGACTGCCAGCGCTCCAGGCTTCCGGTCAGCTGCCGCTGAGCTTCTTCCGACATTCTTCGGTACTCCTGCAATTTGCTTGCCATAGATCACGTCTCCTTTCCAAAAAGAAAAGAGCGCCCACATGCCATGGACGCTCCCGATTTGAATTGTATTCAGTTTTTCCGTCTGATCTCAATCATCCGGCGCGGCTTTTTACCCGGCGCATTGTGCCGGAGTCCGAACACCATATCCGGCGTCCGTTCAAAAAAGCCAATATCTTTTTTCCAGCTCATCCCGCATTTGCAATGCTGCAGGCCGATGAACTGCTGTTTCATCTTTCGTCCGCAGTTCGGGCAGACCTTATTGCTCTTTCCCATCGTCTTAAATATCCAGACTGTTTTCATTCAGCAGGAAATCATAGACGCTCATAATCAGGACACCATTCTCATTATAATACGGTGCCGGAGTATCCTTGGTGATGATAATTCGCTTGAAGAAATCTCCGGTCAGCATCAGAGAACGCTGTTCCTGCTCCATCTTCGCCTGATCCGGAATCGCGTAAGCGGACTGGATATAGTAGCGTTTGGAGCCTTTGTTGCAGACGAAGTCAATTTCCAGCTGTTTGCGGATGCTGTTGCCCTTTTCGTTGGTATCATACTGCATGATAACACCCACATCCACATTGAAGCCGCGGATTTTCAGCTCATTGAAAATGATGTTTTCCATGCTGTGCGTTTCTTCCAGCTGTCTGAAATTCAGGCGGGCATTTCTCAGCCCCATGTCGGTGAAGTAGTATTTCACCGGGGTATCAATGTATTTTTTGCCTTTTACATCATACCGGACAGCGCTGTCGATCAGGAAGGAATCGCAGAGATAATCAATATACTTCTTGATCGTATTGCTGCTGATTTTCTTGTTCTTGACCGACCGGAAGGTTGCGGCAAGTTTTTCAGGGTTTGTCAGCGAACCGATTGCGGAGGATAGAATGTTCAGAAGCTCTTCCAGCTCCGCCTTGTTTCGGATGTTGTGCCTTCCGACAATATCCGAAATATAGGTCTCCTCAAAGAGAGATTTCAGAAACGCGATTTTCTGATCCGGAGTGGTAAAGCTCAGCACCAGCGGCAGACCGCCGTACAGCATATACTCATTCCAACCATCCTGCTTCGTGCCGGGATAAACCGACATGAATTCCGCAAAGCTGAGTGGGTACATATGCACTTCATCGCCGCGTCCTCTGAACTCTGTGATCACATCCTTGGAGAGAAAGCGGGCATTACTTCCGGTCACATACACATCCACATTTTTCATTCGGGTCAGGCTGTTCAGGATTGCCTCAAATTCCCCAAGCAGCTGCACCTCGTCAAGCAGCACATAATACATGCCGTCGTCTTTGATCTTCTCCTTCAGGTAAGGATAGAGCACATCGGGATCGCGGTACTGCTTGTTTTCATAAGCATCAAACGCAATCTCAATGATGTGGCTTTTTTCTATTCCTTCTGAAAGCAGGTAATCCTTGAAGAGAGTGAACAGAAGATAAGATTTTCCGCATCTCCTCATGCCGGTTATCACTTTAATCAATCCGTTATGCTTCTTGCTGATCAGCAGATTCAGGTAACGGTCTCTTTTAATTTCCATGCAGCGCACCTCCTATTGCGGATTTTTGCGGTTTACTGCAATTATCCGCAATAGTATTATACCACGCGCGAAGTCATTTTACAACCGGTCTACGAAAGATTTTTGCGGTTTCCCGCAAAAATCTGAAATAGGAATCAAGCCGTATTCCGAAATCCGGTGCGCCTGCACCTTTTTTCGGAATAGAATCAGATATCGAAATCGGGGTAGAGCTCCAGCTGCCCGAACTCCTCATCGGTCATTGTTGCCAGTTTTGTAAGCGTTGATTCGGTCAGCGACAACAGCTGCACCTCGTCGCGTTCCAGGTACTTCTTCATTTCCGTGAGCTTCTGTATCAGGCCGGTGCGGCTGCTGCCGGCGCTGTAGATGCACATCAGATTCATCTCGTCATTGGTGAAATTCGTCATATCAAATCCCTTTCTGCGCTTTTTGTCTGCGCGGTCTTTTCACTTCTGGACGGCGCGGGTGCATGGAGCATGGCCAGAACGGAAGGCTTTTTGCCCGGTTCAGAAACCTGCTTATCTTCCTGAACGACCTGTCTGGCTGCTTCAAACAGAGCCGATAAATCGGGAGCCTTGGGTTTGGTCTCCGGCTGTTCCTTTGGACCGTTGTTGATGATGCCGTCGATCATCCCGTAATCGTCCTCCATGGACATCTCCGCATTTTTCAGGTAATTGTCCGGAAGAAACGCCGGAAACTGAACAAAGCCCACGCTGTCCACATAATGAGAGCTTACCGCACCCTGCTGCTTTAAGACAACAATGTCGCTGACAGACAGGCTGTGCCCGGTAAAATCCTGCGGGTGGGCAGTGTTGAACTTCATGTACAGGTCATCCAGGCGGGCTTCTGTACTGCCGTCAGACGGAAGAGAGCCGGAATAAACCGCCTCATAATGGTCAAATGCAGGCTCAAGACCATGTTCCCGGAGATACTGAGAATTCATAAAGCGAAGCTCGGCCAGTTCCGGATCTCTGCGGAGCTGATAAATGCAGTAGCTGTCTGCCGGATTCTGCTGGAAGGCTTTCTGCCATCTGTTTTCCGTGATGACGGGAAACTGCTCCTTTACCGCCTCCCAGTCTGCGCGGTCAATGCCGAAGATGCCGTCGTGGTTCAGAATCTCTGTCTGTTCAAAAGCCATTGCCTCGGTATTGTCCCCATAGAGAAGATATACCGGCACATCGCGTTCAAACAGCTCCATGGCGCGTTCCTTTGTCAGCGGGAGCATCGCATCATCCGTATAGCCGTAAGCGTTCCGCGCCTCCACGGAAATTGCCGGGTCAGCCGGAGTATCCGTCTCCGGCTCCGGGTTTTCCTGCACAGGCGGCTCAATGGCAATCACCGCATCCTGCGCGGCCTGCAATTCATCCAGTATCCCGATGTCCGCAACCTGAAGCGGGGCGTTCTGCCCGATTCCATGGGAGTTGCAGATTTCCAGTGCCGATTCGGCCAGCGTGCTGATCTCCATATCCAGCTGACCGCCGTCGATTTCCTTCATGGATGCCTTATCGTAAATCGTGTAATCCACGCCGGTGTCCGTGCGCTGAACATGAAGATACCGCTTATCCACGGTATAAAGGCGCTCCATCGCCATGGCAGGTTCAGCGGCAATCAGCTCCGCCTCGCGCTCTTTCAGGATTTCCGCATAGTGGCGGTCGATATCGTTGATAAGGCCGTCGGCGGTCTTGCTGATTACCTCCAGACTTTCCCGAAGCTCCGGCAGGGTTTTATCCTTTGACCAGGACGCGATATAGCCGAAGCTGTTGTCGCCGGTGGCGATGCCGTAATAGGCGCACACCGCATAGGAGATGCTTTCTGCCTGCACTTCTTCGGTACTGCGGGAGAGTTCCGGTGTTTTCTCCTCAGTATCTTTGGTTCGATTGTGAAGCAGCGCGTGCGCCATCTCATGTATGACCGCAGATACCGTCTGCACCTCGCTCATGCCTTTGCGGATGGCGATATCCTGATGCTCCAGATCAAAGTAACCGTCCATACCGCCGCCCATTACCTCAATGGAAATGGGAACCGGAGAGGAGCGGCGCAGCGCCTCCATGAACACATCGTAATTCGCCACATTGCCCGACAGATCATGGGCCAGCTGGGGCAAAGGCTTGCCCTCGGTCTGCGAAACGTCGAACACCGTCACCGGCTTGTACATGGGAATCTGGATGGTCTTTTCCTCCGTAATGATTTTCCCGTCCGCATCCAGCATGGGAAGCTGCGTATCCGGGTCGAGCTTTTCCTGCTCGATTTTCTTCTTGAAGGGAGTCGGGGCAATGATTTTTATGCCGTGTTCTCCCTTGATGACATTTCTGCCGAACTGATTCTTCCATTTGTTGAAGCCCGCCACCAGCGTGGCGTCCGGTTTCTGCATGTGGATCAGCACCTGATTGTTTACACTGTAATGGTGAAACCGGCTCATGGTCTGAAGATACTGCGCATAGCTCTCCGACTGGAACAGCTCTTTGATGCCGTCCTCAATACTCGCCGTGATCTCCTTCAGCCTGTCCCGGCTGCTCTGTTTTTCTGCCATATACCATCCTTTCCGGGAAACAGGGCGCAGAGCCGAAGCCCTGCGCCTATCTCCCTGCATTATTCGTCCGAATCGCGGCCTTTACTTCTGTCCGGCGGGACGGTGCCGGCCTCCTTTGCACGCCTGCTGGCCGCCTCGCGCCGCGCTCTGGAAAACGGCTCACGGACGGAAACACAGCTTTTCGGCACAATATAGCTTTTCGCACCGGCAGAGGAGCGTTTTTTCTCCTCATACACTTCTTCCGGACATTTTCTGCAAAGGGCGTCCAGCTTTTTAATCAGCCTCCTGTCGTAGGTGTAGACGCTGGCGGTATCGTCTGCATCGGAAAACAGGATGATCGTTTCGCGTTCTGCGGGGCTCAGCTTCATGCGCCGGTTTTCTCCCTGTCAAACTCCAGAGCATAGCTGGATTTCTGCCCGTCGTCCGTCAGTACGAGGTAGGCGGAATAGCTTTTTCCGGTCTTTTCGGAGTACATGCCGCTGACAAAGGTTCTGCCGTCCTTCAGAAGCGCCTCCGCCATCTTTTTTGTCAGAATGATGTGCTTTGCGGACAGATAGCGGTTGTCCTTCCAGAGTCCGAAGCGGCAGTCGCGGCGCTCACAGAAAAAGCCGGTCTTGCTCTCCGTAACCGGACCGCCGCAGCGAGGGCATTTTCCAACCACCGGGCGTCCTGACGGGAACAGCACCTCTGCACCGCTCACAGGTTCGTAGTCGCGCACCAATTTGGAAACCATGCGGCTGATCTGCTCCATGAACGCCTCTGGGGAGAGCTCGCCGCGCTCGATCTCTTTCAGCATGTTCTCCCATTCCGCAGTCAGAAGCGGAGACTGAAGCTGTTCCGGAAGCACCGTGATCAGGGAGATACCGATGTCCTGCGGAACCAGGCTGACCGCCTTTTTATTCTTCTTTCGCTCCACAAAACCGGAGGAAACCAGCTTCTCCAGAATCCCGGCGCGGGTGGCGGGTGTGCCCAGCCCCTTGCGCTCGGCATCATCCGGCATCTCTTTCGCCCCGGCATTTTCCATGGCGGAAAGCAGCGTATCCTCGGTGTATCGGGCAGGCGGCTTTGTCTTTCCTTCCTCCAGCGAAACGGCAAAACTGTCAATGGACTGTCCTTCCGTCATCGGAGGGAGTACCTTTTCCTTCTGTTCGCCCGCCGCATAGCTTTTCCAGCCGGCGTTCAGCACGGTTTTTCCCTTTGCGGTGAATACCTGTCCGCTGCATTCGACGGTTGCCACCGTTTCCAGATAGGAATACGGCGCACTGACCGCCATCAGCACCTGACGGGCAACCAGCTTCAGCACCTCGCGCTCTCCGGCTGTCAGCGCAGACAGTTCAGCTTCTCCGGCAGCCATCGTGGGAATGACGGCATGGTGATCGGAAACCTTACGGCTGTCGCAGACCTGTTTTGCAAACACATCTCCGACCGATACGCCGAGAATCCCGGCGGCGCAGGCAGCGACGGCCGGAACCCCGCTTTCCATATCGTCCGTCAGGTAGCGGCTGTCGGTTCGCGGATAGGTACAGAGCTTTTTCTCATACAGGGACTGAAGGTAGTCCAGCGTCTGCTGGGCGGTGAAGCCCAGGATGCGGTTGGCATCTCTCTGGAGCGTTGTCAGGTCATAGAGCGCAGGGGCTTTTTCAGATTTTTCTTTCTGCTCCACGCTGCGGATCACTGCCGGCACTCCTGCACAGGCAGATTTCAGATTTTCCGCATCCGGCTTGTTTTTCAGCTTTTCACTGACAGCCGTAAAATCGCCGGTATCCAGCTTCACCGTATAAAAAGGCTCCGGCTGAAATGCCTTGATTTCCGCTTCCCGCTGTACCAGCAGCGCCAGCGTAGGCGACACCACGCGTCCGACATTCAGCGTGCGGTGATACAGCACCGAGAAAAGCCGGGTGGCGTTGATGCCCACCAGCCAGTCCGCCTTGCTTCTGCAAAGGGCTGCGGCATAGAGCTTATCGTACTCGCTGCCGTCGCGCAGGTTTTCAAAGCCCTCGCGGATTGCCGCATCCTCCATGGAAGAAATCCAGAGGCGCTTCACGGGTTTCACGCAGCCTGCCAGCAGATAAACGGTGCGGAAAATCAGCTCGCCCTCGCGTCCCGCATCGCAGGCATTGATGATTTCCGTCACATCCGAACGGCGCATCAGCTCCGTCAGCAGATCCAGCTGCTTTTTCTTATCGCGCCCGACGCTGTACTGCCAGCTTTCGGGAATGATGGGGAGCTGTTCACGGCTCCATCTGGCATACGCCTCGTCATACACCTCAGCGGAAGCCAGCTCCGCCAGATGGCCAAAGCACCAGGAAACAAGATAATCTCCTCCCTCGAAATAACCGTCCCGGCGCTTGTCAGCGCCAAGGACGGCAGAAATGGATTTGGCCACAGAGGGCTTTTCGGTAATCACAAGCTTCATATCGTTATCCTTCCTTTCTCTGATTGGTGCAGATGCTGTCTGCACAATTACACTTCATCCGTTTCCTCCGGCTGGTCGTCCTCGATGACGTATTCCTCCTCATCATCTTCGTCATCATCGCCGAAGTCGTAGTCATCCAGATCATCGGGGCCCTTGGTATCGGGCTTCTGCTTTCTGAATTTGAACCAGTACACAGCACCGCCTGCACCAAGACCGGCGATCAGCAGCAGGAGAAGCAGAGGCGCGGAACTGCTCTTTTCAGACTCCGGTTCTTCCGGCTCCTCCGGAGCAACGGTAGGTTCCGGTTCCTCCTTGACCGTACCGGTGCATTCCGTCAGATTGGCCTTGCAGACCGGACAGTTCAAGTCCACATCACCGGCTTCACAGCGGTCGGTACAGGTGCATTTGACCGTAACCTCGCCGTCCTGCATCAGCGCCATCAGGTCAGCCTCGTCCACCAGATTCAGAAAATAGACGTTTTCACCGTTCTTATCCCGGTCGATGACGATGTAAAAGGTGTTGTCATTCTTGGACTGCACCGTGATGAACTGCTTTCCGTCCGAGGTCTGGTACACGTCATCCACAAGCTCCAGGTTGCCGTCGGGCGTCAGCGGGGTTCCGGAATCTGTATCCCCGGTACTTCCGGTTCCGGTTGAACTTGTATCAACATTATCACCGGCAATAACCGTACCCTCGCTGACCTTCAGATAGCCACCGTATACATAGCCCTCCTTTTCGGGCACGATGACTTTGTACCAGCCGTTTTCTTCGCCGATCACCGTGACGGTATCGCCGCAGGGAAGCTGGCCGATGATATTGTAGCTGGTGCTGGCTCCGTCACGCAGATTCAGCCTGCCGCCGTTGGTTGTCACCGTTCCTATCCTCTCTGTCTGAACGGCAGTCTGACTGGCGGAGGACTGCTGTGCAGCAGTCTCTGCTGTGCTGTCCGCAGAATCTCCTGTGTAGGCAAAGGCGGGAGCTGCCAGCGCCGTCATCATGGCAAGCGCTGCCGCCAGTGCGGTCAGCCCCCTGCGAAGCATCCTTTTAGTTCTCATGTTCATATCCCTCCGTTTCCTCGTATCCATCGGGTTCTGCGGTTTCGGGCGAATCCGCAGCCTTGCCGCTCAAAAGTGCGGCCAGCTGCTCCGGCGTCATGCCGATCTCGCGCACCATGCCGATGATGTCGTTGTTCTCCAGCTTCGTAATCTGCTCGGAGAGCTTGCGGTTGCGGTTCTGAAGGTCGGAAATCTTTTCGGTATTCCTGCTTCTCTCCGCCTTCAGCTTTTCAATTTTCGGGTTCATACTGCTCCTTTCTTACGGGCTGGGCAGCCTTCCGAACTGCAGGAAGTGCTGCTGCCAGTAGTTCGTATCAATGCTCGTGTACTGGATGGGGTCGCCGCAGTGGATCATCATGTTGTTGCCCACATAGATGCCGACGTGCGACGCACCGGAAGTGTCATAGGTTTTCTCAAAGAAGATCAGGTCGCCCGGCTTGGCGTTGGCCGGAGAAACATAGGAACAGATATTGCGCAGTCCTTCGGCGCCAAGCCGCCCCACATTCCAGCCCACACCGCAGTGATTGATGACCCAGCTGACAAAGCCGGAACAGTCAAAACTGGTGCTGGGCGAGCTGCCGCCCCAGACATACGGATAGCCCAGGTACTTTTCCGCTTCCTGAATCATGGCCGCAAACTGTTCATCCTCCAGCGCGTCTGCCGGGATTTCGTACCGGTACTGGTCGCCGTAATAGCGGTCAACGTAGGAAGAACCGGCAAACAGATCGGGCCGGTTGCCCAGCGTGGACATATAGGAGGCATACAGGGACAGATGATCCTGATCCATCAGGTAGACCGGCAGATGGGACAGATTGAAGTTTTCCAGCGTCACCGTACAGATGTAATAATCGTAGGGAACCTGCACTTCATATTCGTATTCCTCGATGCTGGTCGCGCCGGTCTCCGGGTCTGTAACCGTGTAATAGCCGGTGCGGGTCTCTGTTCTGTAGCGGGTTTCAACCTGCACATCCTCCGTCAGCGTGTACTGGCGGTCGAAGATGGTCTGAAGCAGGCCGCCTACCTCATCAATCGTCCATTCTCCCTCCCAGAGTGCGGTCAGCATGGAAATCAGCACATAGGGGTCATGTTCGATCTCATCCAGGTCAAAATGGTATTCGTCGTAATCATGGGTGCTTTCGTAATTGTCCAGATACTCCTGAAGCTCTGCCTCAAGCGCCAGATACTGCGCCTCCGCCGCCAGCATATCCGCATCGGCGCTGGGATAGGTGGTCAGCACGCCGGAGGATGTGAGCGAACTCATCATCACGGAACAGCTGGACATCACAGCGGAAACAAACAGAAACATCATTCCGATGACGCCGAGAATCACAAAGCCTTTTTTGTGCCGGGCGACAAACTGAACGGCTTTGGAGGTTTCCTCACCGGTTTTCTTCACGGCTTTGGCCGCAGCCTCGGATGCCTTGACCGTGTTGTCCGCAGCCTTTCCGGCCTTGGCCTCGGCATAGGCTTTCTTAATGGCGCGCTTCTGCTGGAACCGGGAGACCGGGCTTGCGCCCCATTCCGGATTCTGAAGCTCCGCCTCCTTATACAGCGCCTTCAGATTGGCCCGGTCGGCGGCGCGTTCTGCTTTCAGCGCTCTGGCATAGGGTTTATCCTGCAATGTGCGGTGGGCGGTATCCAATGTGCGGATACCGCCCTCGGCGCTGCTGATGACCTCATGGGAGACCGATGCGGAAACGCTGCCGTCCGCGTCCTCATGCAGTTCCCGGTGGGATGCTGCCGAAACCGCATTGAGCGGAGTGGCCGCTGCGGCATGCGTGAGTTTGGACGGGCGCTTTTTCTCGGTCTCCTCAAAAACAAGGCGCGTCACGACCTGATTTTCCTTCGGGTCATAGACGCGCTGTTTCTGAACGATTTTCTTTTTGGGGATTCTGCTCTCAGCCTTTTCCAGCTTCTTGCCTGCTTTTTCCGCCTTTCGGATGGGCTTTTGAAGCTCCGGCGTTTCCAGCTCCTCCTCTGTAAACAGAAGGCGGGGCGAGCGTTTTGCCATGTGCATCACCTCGATTCGTATGGTTGTGGTATTGTTCAGCCGATGATCTCCGCGCGTTCGGCCAGAAATACCTGTTTGCCCTTGGGCGTAACCAGCATCTGCGTGCCGCGATGCCCGTTGGGCGCGATAAACTCACGGACAACGAACAGGCCGTTGCGGTACGGAAGGGCGTGAGGATGCATGATGCCTTTGCTGTCATAGTAGGCATATTTCTTCCTGACGAGATAGGCCGTGAACATGCTCTGGGGAACACCCAGTTCCTTGGCGGTGAGCCGGATGCCGGTGCAGTCGGGGCAGTCTACCAGCGCATCGAAATACGCTGCCTTGGGAAGCGCCACGGTCAGCTGCGCCTCGGCCTGTTTCAGCTGCCCGGCCAGCTTTTTGTTGAGGTTCCGTTCCTCCGACAGCGCCCGCACGACCTGCGCCGCCACATCGGCATTGCCTGCCGCCTGTTCCAGCAGCGCATCGGTCATATAGGCTCCGTGCCTGCGGATAGAGGGAAGAACTTCGCTCGTCACCCAGTGCTTGAAGCGCTTGGCGCTTTCCAGCTTGCTGGAGAGGATCAGGCTGTAAAGCCCGGATTCATTGATGACTACGGGGTGTTGCTCTCTGCCGATGGAGTCATGAATCGTTACCCCATCTCCGCAGTAACGGTCCTCCGGATCAACATGGTCAATAATGGCTTTTCTCGGATTACTGTATCCGAGAGCCTTTGCCACATCTTTTCCGACGAACCACGGATCGCCGTTTTTTCGCACCGTCCGCAGTTCTCCGAACTCCTCATTCTGAAATATCTGCATCCTGTTTTCCATATCTTTTCGTCCTT
>CAMFBN010000043.1 GCA_945948535.1 uncultured Clostridia bacterium | reverse complement strand
GCAGGGACTCCTAAATTGTCAACTGTCAATTGTCAATTGTCAACTAAAGGACAATTATCTTAACTGAGACCAGCCCCGCAGTAAAATGTAAAGGAGACGTGGATATGGAAGCGGTATTTCCCGAAATTCAGAAGCAATTCGGTTTTGGCTTTATGCGCCTGCCCATGGTGGGCGATGCAGTGGATATCCAGCAAACCACGCAGATGGTGGATGCCTTTCTGGCGGCGGGCTTCAACTATTTTGACACCGCCCACGGCTACCTTGGCGGGCAGAGCGAGCAGGCACTGAAGACCTGCCTGACCTCCCGGTATCCACGGGAGCGCTATGTTCTGACCAACAAGCTGACCCACTATTTTTTTGAGAAGCAGGAGGACATCCGGCCCCTGTTCCGGCAGCAGCTGGACGCCTGCGGGGTAAACTATTTTGATTTCTACCTGATGCACGCCCAGAGCGGGGAGCGGTTTCCAAAATACCAACGCTGCCGGGCCTATGAGACGGCGCTGGAGCTGAAGGCGGAGGGAAAAATCCGGCATCTGGGCATCTCCTTCCACGACAGCCCCCAGGTGCTGGATCGGATTCTGACGGAGTATCCCCAGATCGAAGTGGTGCAGCTTCAGTTCAACTACCTGGATTATGACGACCCCAAGGTGCAGTCCCTGGGCTGTTATGAGGTTTGCCGGAACCACGGAAAACCGGTGTTCGTCATGGAGCCGGTAAAGGGCGGCGCTCTGGTGAACCTGCCGCCCCAGGCCCAGCGGATTTTTGACGACTTGGACGGCGGCTCCAACGCAAGCTACGCCATCCGGTACGCGGCGGGCTTTCCCGGAATCCGCGCGGTGCTCTCCGGCATGAGCACGCTGGAGCAGGTGCAGGAAAATACGGCGTTTATGCGCAGCTTCCAGCCGCTCTCGACCCGGGAGCAGGCGGCGGTTGCTCAGGTGCGGAGCATCCTGCGGGGACAGGGTCTGATTCCCTGCACCGGCTGCCGCTACTGCACTGAGGTCTGCCCCATGGAAATCCCCATCCCGGATCTGTTTGCCCGCCTGAACGACAGGCGTCGCACCGGTACCGCGGTTACCGCCCCAATGGGCGGCGGAAAGCCGGGCGACTGCCTGTGCTGCGGAAAATGTGAAGAAATCTGCCCCCAGCAGCTGCCCGTTCGGGATCTGCTGCGGTCCGTCCGGGACGAGCTGGAAGGATAACGCACCCCCCCTTGGAAAAGGAGCCCCCCTGTGAACAGAAAAAAGAAAATTATCATTTTACTGGCAGCCATCGGTGCGATGTGCGGCGTGGTATCCGGCTTCCTGTCGGCATTTCGGGATGCGTTTACGCTGGAGCCACGCCAGTCGGTCAATCTGCCAACGGAGACGGTGTATTACGCGCCCTTGGAGCCGGGGGAAACCACGGAACCCCCGACGGAAGCATCCACGGAACCGGTGGAAACTCTGCCAATGGAAACGGTGCCGGAGACGGCGCCGGAGGAACCGGAGCGAACGCACTATGACGCCGTCCCCAACTATTATGAGACGGACTATCCGGACATCCGCTACGGCACCGGCTCCTTCGCGGAATACGGCAGCGGCGTCACCAGCGTGGCCATGGTGGCCACCTACCTGACCGGCTATGAATACCGCCCGGATACGCTGGCGGAATGGTTCTCCGATTATACCGGTAACCAGATACAGGCGCTGGAATATATTTCCGACGAGCTGCAGCTGCCCTGGCAGCGGGCGGAGAATTTCCACATTGCCCGGCAAGCCCTGCACGACGGCAAGGTGGTCATCGCCCTGATGGGGGCAAAGTCCGTCTTCACCACCGGGCAGCACTTCATCGTGCTCACCGGAATCAACGAAGCGGGAAAGATAACGGTCAACGACCCAAACCGGAAAAATTACGACCTGTGGAACCTGCAAAAGTCCTTCTCTGAGGGCTTCCGGGATGGAGATATTCTGTGCGGCTATCAGGGCGCCTGGATCTACGACCCGGCCCAGGTACCGGATGTGCCCTTCCGCTATGAGGGAACCTCCTCTGCCGAGGAGCCGCGGTATCCCGATCTGACCTTAAGCGATGAGGACACGGACCTTCTGGCGAAGCTCATCTGGGCGGAGGCCCAGAGCGAGCCGTTTGAGGGTCAGCAGGCCATTGCCGAGGTGGTGCTCAATCGGGTGGCGGCGGATAATTTTCCCAATACTGTCCATGATGTGCTCTACGCGCCGGATCAGTTCAAGGCCATCAGCCAGATCTACGCCGCCAAGCCCACCCATGTGCAGTATGAGGCTATCCGCCGGGCGCAGTACGGCCCCTATGTGACGGATGAGGATGTGGTATTTTTTTGCACCTACGTTACCAATGACAACGTCTGGGGCACAATAGGAAACCACACCTTCTGCCGCCAATGGTAACGGCAGGCGGATACCGGGCAGTCTGCGGAAAGAACGGAATCGTCTGTATTTCCGAAGGAAATGGCTGACAGCGCGGCAAGAACTGTACAAAGCGCTGAAAAAAAACAGTAAAAAATGGAATCGGTTGACCATTTGCGTGTTCGGTGGTAAACTATTACCGGCAGAATTCACGGAAGTGAAAGAGCGGGTGCAGCAGTATCCGCGGTTCCTTCCTGTTGTGTGAAAGAAGAAAGATTAAAAGGATATAGGATGTGATTGTTTTGACTCCGAATGAGAAAAAGCAGCTGCAGATCACTGCCTGCAAGGTTCGCATAGGCATCATCGATTCCACCCACAGCGCCAAGGCCGGCCACCCCGGCGGCAGCCTGTCCGCAGCGGAAATGTTTACCTACCTGTACTTCCGGGAACTGAACATCGATCCCAAAAATCCCGAGTGGGAAAACCGGGACCGCTTCGTTCTGAGCAAGGGCCACACCGCCCCCGGCCTGTACGCCGCGCTGGCGTACCGGGGCTTTTTCCCTGTGGAGGATTTGCTCACCCTGCGCCACATTGACTCTTATCTTCAGGGCCATCCCAGTATGAACAGCGTCCCCGGCGTGGATATGTCCACCGGTTCTCTGGGCCAGGGCATCTCCTGCGCCGCCGGTATGGCGCTGGGTCTGAAGCGTCAGGGCAACCCCGCCCGGGTCTATACCCTGCTGGGCGACGGCGAGATTCAGGAAGGCCAGGTCTGGGAGGCCTGTATGCTCTCTTCCCACTACAAGCTGGATAATCTGTGCGTCATCATCGACAACAACGGCCTGCAGATCGACGGCGATGTTGCCGACGTAATGAGCCCCTACCCTATCGCGGATAAGCTGGAAGCCTTCGGCTTCAAGGCCCTCACCATCGACGGACACGACTTTGACCAGATCGAGGCCGCTCTGAATACCGCCCGGGAAACCAAGGGACAGCCCACCGCCATCGTGATGAAGACCATCAAGGGCAAGGACGTGTCCTTCATGGAGAACAACGCAGGCTGGCACGGCAAGGCGCCTAACGATGCCGAGCACGAGCAGGCCATCCGCGAGCTGAAGGCGATTCTGGCGGAATTGGAGGGCAGATAATATGGCAGACGTAACAAAAATTGCGACCCGGGAGGGCTACGGCAAGGCGCTGGTGGAGCTTGGCGCGGAGCATGAAAATCTGGTAGTGCTGGATGCCGATCTGGCAGGCGCTACCAAGACCGCTGTTTTCAAGAAGGCCTTCCCTGACCGTCACTTTGACTGCGGCATCGCGGAAGCGAACATGATGTGTGTGGCGGCAGGTCTCGCCACCACCGGACTGGTGCCCTTCGCTTCCTCCTTCGCCATGTTCGCGGCGGGCCGTGCCTTTGAGCAGGTTCGCAACTCCATCGGTTACCCCCACCTGAACGTAAAAATCGGCGCAACCCACGGCGGCATCTCCGTGGGCGAGGACGGCGCAAGCCATCAGTGCTGCGAGGACTTCGCCCTGATGCGCTCCATCCCCGGCATGGTGGTCATGAGCCCCGCTGACGCAGTGGAAGCCAATGCCATGACGAAGGCGGCCTATGCCTATGAGGGCCCCGTCTATATGCGCTTTGGCCGGTCAGCGGTACCTGTGGTTCACGGCGAGGACTTTACCTTCCAAATCGGCAAGGGCGAGGTGCTGCGGGACGGCAGCGACGTTGCCATCATCGCCAACGGCCTGCTGGTCTATGAAGCCGTCGCGGCGGCGGAGGAACTGGCGGCCAAGGGTATCAATGCCATGGTTATCAACATGGCCACCATCAAGCCTCTGGATGAGGAACTGGTTCTGGCGGCGGCTAAGAAGTGCGGCAAGGTCATCACCTGCGAGGAGCACTCCATCATCGGCGGTCTGGGCGAGGCGGTGTGCAGCCTGCTGGCTGAGAAGCTGCCCACCAAGGTGGTGCGAATCGGTATCAACGACGAGTTCGGTCACTCCGGCCCCGCCGGAGCGCTGCTGAAGCAGTTCGGTCTGAGTGCCGAGCACATTGCGCAGACTGCGGCAGCGCTGTGCAGGTAATGGTATACTGGCAATCCCACAGGCAGAAGCCTGTGGGATTTTTACTATGGAAAACGGACGGGCAATGGCGAATACAGTAGTCTTGGAGGTGATCCGTATGCTCTCAGCCGTATGGCTGATGCTCAGTACGCTGCTGTATTCTCTGCAATTAAGCACCGGTTCTTTCCCGAAGCCCCTGACGGAGGCGGAGGAACGTCACTATCTGGCTCTCGCCCAGCAGGGCGATCTGGACGCCCGCAATGTCCTGATTGAACGAAACCTGCGCCTGGTGGCGCACATTATGAATAAGGGATAATGCTCGCGGAAACTTTCTGTGGAGGACAAACGGCATGATTTTGTCCTCCTACTATAACAGAAGCGTGAAAATCCACTGGAATGCGGTGCTGATGTGAATAAGGACAAGCCCGGCAGGTGATTGACACTTGCCGGGCTTGAATGCTGTATGGATGGTGAGCGTCATGTAATAAAGCCGTGAAATTTTCAAGTTTGTTACATCAATGTAATAAACTTTGCAAGGCGGCACATTCGACTGCATCTCGATCTTTCGGTAAAATAACCGTATCGTAGTAAAGGAGGCATGACTATGAAAATTCAATACATTCGAGTGGGCGATTATTTCATTCCTGACCTGGAACTGCCGGAAGAACCCCGCTCCATCGGCAAGTGGGGGCGGATGCACCGGGACTATCTGAGAGAGTACAAGCCGATTCAGTACAACTGCCTGCTTCTGTCCGGTGAGCTGTGGACATACCTTGCTGACCTGAATGAGCAGGCGCAGGACGGACTGGAACGGATGATCGACCAGATGAAGATGGTCGAGGGAGTGACAGAAAAATTGAAAGCTGCTGACCCAATGGCTTGGGTTGGTGCCATGAATAACATCCGGAACAGGGCAGAGGAAATCATACTCCTGGAGCTAATCTACGGGGAGGATGCGACATGAGAATTCTTGAAGAATTATGGTACGGCAATATCGAACCAACGGAATATGACACATTTCCCTGTGCGGAATACAAGGAAGCCCTTCAGTTGATTAGCCGAAACGAAGAAAAGCTCCAGGCCACCATGACAGATGCCCAGAAAGAATTGTTTTCTCGATATGCGGACAGTGTGCGGGAATTTCAGGATATGGCAGAATGCTTGCTGTTCCAGAATAGCTTCCGCCTGGGAGCCAGGATGATGCTGGATATTATGGACGAACGAAAATTATAGATAGACGTTATAGATGCTCAGATGGCAGACAGTTTTAAGAAGCAGCACTACGACCCCTGTATGCCTAAGAGAAACATTCCTGGATTGGGGACATGAAGAAAGGCGGCGTAATCATTTCGATCACGCCGCCCATATTGCCGGTTATTTTTCCAACTTATACTACCGTCTCATATACGACCGCCTCAAAGGGCCTGAGGACATTCTGGGCGCGATCTTGATAATTGGAAATCAAAATCTCCGCGTCGTTTGACAACAGCGGGCACTCAACTTCGTGATCCGCAAAATTGCAGATCACCGTGAGTCTGACACCGTCAAGGGTTCGCTCATATGCAAATACATCCGGATCTTCTTTTAACAGCATATGATAGTCGCCGTAGACGATCACAGGCTTTTCGTGCCGCAGCGCGATCAGCCTCTTGTAATAATGCAAGACGGAGTTTTCGTCCCGAATTTGCGCTTCCGCGTTGATTGTGTGGTAATTACGGTTTACAGCAATCCAGGGTGTGCCGTCGGTAAAGCCGGCATTCTCCCCGTCATTCCACTGCACCGGGGTTCTTGCGTTATCCCGGCTGATTGCCTTTAAATAGCGCATCATATCCGCATGACTTTCTCCCAATTCCTCTACCAGCTCATGATAGGCATTGAGAGATTCCACGTCCCTGTAATCGCTCAGGTTCTCGAAATAGGCATTTGTCATGCCTAGTTCCTCTCCCTGATAGATATAGGGTGTTCCCTGAAGCATGTGAAGGCAGGTTGCCAGCATCTTTGCCGATTCTACACGATACGTCCCGTCGTCTCCAAAGCGGGAAACGGCCCGGGGCTGGTCATGGTTGCTCCAGAACAGAGAATTCCAGCCATACCCTTGCATTCCGGTCTGCCATTTGTCCAAAACTTCTTTCAGCTTTTTTACGTTAAAGCGTTCATCGCTCCATTTTCCGTACTTTCCCTTCACTAATTCAACGTGTTCGAACTGAAATACCATTCCCAGCTCATGACGGTCGTACCCGGCGTATTTTCTGGCTTCCTCCAGTGTCACGCAGGGCGTCTCTCCCACCGTCATGATGTCATAACAGCTCAGGACTTTTTCATTCATCTCCCGCAGATAGTCATGCGCATGAGGGCCATGGATGCAGTAGGGCGCAAGATCCCCGTAGAGTCCGTTGATTTCTCCATCCGGGAAAGCTTCCGTCTTGGAAATCATGTCGATGACATCCATTCGGAAGCCGTCGATCCCCTTGTCCAGCCACCACCGCATCATGGAATACACTTCCTCACGCACCTGCGGATTATCCCAGTTCAGATCCGGCTGCTTGGGCGCGAAAATGTGCAGATAATACTGCTTTCTGTTTTCGTCATACGTCCAGGCAGGACCGCTGAACCAGGAACCCCAGTTGTTTGGCGCCTTTCCATCCCGTCCATCCCGCCAGATATAATAATCCCAGTATGGATTGGACTCCGGGGACCGGCTTTTGACAAACCATTCATGTTCATCCGACGTATGATTCACCACAAGATCCATGATGATTTTGATGCCCCGCTTATGGCTTTCCTCCAGCAGGAGATCAAAATCCTCCATGGTTCCGAATTCTTTCATGATGCTCCGGTAATCGGAAATGTCGTATCCGTTGTCACAGTTGGGTGACTGATACACCGGGGTAAGCCACAATACGTCCACACCCAGATATTTCAGATAATCCAGCTTTTCAACAATTCCCCTCAGGTCTCCGATTCCGTCGCCATTGCTGTCTTTGAAGCTTCGGACGTAGATCTGATACACAACCGCTTCTTTCCACCAATTTTTACAAATATTCATAGTATCAACCCTTTATCGCGCCTTCTGCGACACCCTTGACAATGTGCTTCTGGCTCACCAGATAGAAAATAATAATGGGCAGCATGCACATCACAAGGCCGGCAGTAGCAAGATCCCACTTCTTGGAGAACTGTCCGAAGAACAGGAAGGTTTTTAACGGAAGCGTCTGCCAGCCGGGCTTATTAATCATCAGCTGGGGCAGCAGGAAATCGTTCCAGATCCACATGGAATTCAGAATCGCAACCGTGACCATAATCGGTTTCAGCAGAGGCAGGACAATCAGGAAGAATGTCTGAAACATATTGCAGCCGTCAATCCTGGCGGCCTCTTCCAGCTCCACCGGGACGCTTTTGATGAAGCCGTGGAACAGGATTACGGACAGGCTGGAGCCGAAGCCCAGATACATGAGAACCAGTCCCCACCGGTTCATCATGTGCAGCGTATCCATCAGGCGGACCAGCGGGAGCATAACACACTGGAACGGGATCAAGGTCGCCGCGGCGTAAATCATAAAAATGGTATTGCTCAGCTTTGTTTTGTGGCGCACAAGAACCCATGCCGCCATGGAACAGAACAGCAACAGAAGAACCGTGGAAGCCACCGTGATTCCAAGAGAGTTCAGCAGAGAACGGATGAAATCCAGCTTCACAAAAGCCTCCGGGTAATTCTTCAGTGTAAATGTGTCCGCATTGGGAAGTGCCAGAACATTCAAGTAGATATTTTTCAGAGACTTAAAGGAATTGCTCAGCAGGATCAGAATGGGTGACAGAAAGAGTACGGAAAGAACGATGCCAATAATCGTTAAGATTGCCGTAGAAATAACATTCTTTTTCTTCATTACATCTCAACCTCCCGCTTCTTGCTGAAATAAAGCTGTGTCAAACCAATGGCTGCTACGGTCACCAGGAAGATGACAGCCTTCGCCTGTGCCAGGCCAAGCTCATTGTATTTGAACGCAGAATTGTAGATATTCAGAGCCAGCATTTCCGTACTGTTGAAGGGCCCGCCGTTTGTCAGGGCAAGGTTCTGATCATACAGCTTAAAGCACGTTGTCAGCGACAGGAACAGACCGATTGTGAATGCCGGGGCAACCAAGGGGAGCACGATATGTTTCAGACGCTGGAAATAGCTTGCTCCATCGATTTCCGCAGCCTCAATAATGCTGTCCGGAATGTTCTGAATCTGTGCGATATAAATGACCATCATATAGCCAGCCAGCTGCCATATGACAAGTATCAGCAATCCCCAAAAGCTGGTTTTCGTGTCGGAAAGCCAGTTTGCGAAGAATTTCCAGCCGGTGGCGTTGGCGATTGCGCCAAAGGCCTGGACAAAAATAAACTGCCAGGTAAAGCCGAGAAGAATGCCGCCGATCAGATTCGGCATGAAGAATGCGCCGCGCATAAAAGTTGTGCACTTTGCTTTGGATGTCACCAACAGGGCAAGCAGAAAGCCAATGACATTAACCCCGATGACTGCCGCAAGGGCGAATACTGCGGTAAATGTAAATGCGTGGAAGAAATCTTTATCCTGACTGAATATTCTTATGTAGTTTTGGACGCCAACAAAATGTACCTCCTTGCTGATGCCATTCCAGTCTGTTAAGGAATATCCCAAACCCCATACAGCCGGAATCATGACAACTAACACAAAAAATACAAAGGATGGCAGTACAAACGCCCAAAAACCTATGTTCGATTTTTTCAAAATGCTCCTCCTTGAACGGAACGGGGAAAAAACCATAAAGGCAGGGCCTTTATGGTTTTTTCACGGGTTTCTTCAGAACTACGTGCTCAACGCTTCAGAAAGTAATCTTCAGAGACTTCCAATCATCTGAATTGACTACCATTACTTACGAGCGTCAGCCCAAGTCTGCTGTGCAGTGGCAACCACATCATCCCAGGTTTTCTGACCTGCGAGGTAGGCCTGGATTTCTGCACCCAGAACATTTTCAGCCCAGCTGGTGGGGCATCCGTTGAACACCCAGGGAGCTACCGTGCCCGCATTGGCGGCTCTGCTCACAGCCTGACCCAGAGGATCGGAGGGCAGGTTATCACCATAGTTGGTGAAGGGAGGAATGAAGCCGAAATCATTCACAACGATCTTCATGCCTTCTTCAGACTGATACAGCCAATTCAGGAAGTCCTTCGCAATCTTCTTGGCATTCTCATCGCACTGGCTGTTCACCGCCCAATACATGGGCACACCGATCGGGGTATTACCCTCAGAAACGCCCTTCAGGGGCAGAGGGATAATGTCCAGCTTCTGCGCGACTTCGGGATCAACCTCATTGATAACCGGGTACACCCAGTTGCCCTGCTGGATCACGGCGACTCTCTCGATGGCGATACCGCCGCCGGCCTGCATGGAGTAATCCACCGCGTTCAAAGCGGAGGGGTTCTCGGCGTTGGTGGTGTACTTGACCTGCAGGTCAATCAGATCCTTCAGCTGCTCACCATAGGTGAACTTGACCTCCTTGGCATTGAAGGCCTCGGTGCAGTTGGCGAACTCCTGTCCCAGAGCAACATTGGAAGTGTGCATGCCGGTTACCCACTTTTCCTTGGCGGGATACTCGATAACCGCTTCCAGAGCGGGGAACTTGTCCTTCAGCTCGCCGTTGTCGATCTTGGTCTTCAGCTCAGCGAAAGCCGCGTCGATCTGCTCAAAGGTCTTCAGAGAAGCTGCGTCAATGCCTGCTGCTTCAAAGATTTCCTTGTTGTATACGAAGCCGTAGCCCTCGATTGCCATGGGCATGCCGTAGATTTTGCCGTCCTTGGACACATCGTCCAGCAGGCCGCTCACCGTATTTGCAACCCAGGGTTCTGCTGCCAGGTCCTCAAGATTTGCTGCCCAGTCAATGACATCCTGGGGGCCGCCAATGTTGTAAATCGCCGGCTGATCGCTGCTCTGCATCTTGGTTCTCAGTGCTGCGCCGTAGTCATCGCCGCCGCCCACGGTTTCCAGGTTCACCTTCACGCCGGGGTTCAGCTCCATGTACCGCTTGGTCGCCGCGGCCAGAGCGTCGTTGATCTCAACCTTGAACTGGAAAATGTTCAGCGTTCCTTCCAGCTTTTCGCCGCTCGCGGCTGGCTGAGGTTCCTCGTTGTTTGCGGGTGCACTGCTGTTTGCGGGTGCACTGCTGTTTGCGGGTGCGTCATTGGTGGCCGCAGGGCTCTTTCCACATCCCACTGCCAGACCTGCGATCATCACGATGACCAGCAACAATGCCAATACTCTTTTTTTCATACTGTTTTCCTTTCCTTTCGATCAATATTTTCCTTTGCGCCAATGCCAGATTCAACAATAAAGTCCGTGAACGGCTCTTACTATTTGTAGCTTTGGCGCAAAAGTATTTACGAGCGTTATTATAACCACGCAATCCTCCTTTGTCAAGACCTTTTGCGCAAAAGGTTTAATTTGCACAGTTCTATTTATCTATTTTGTACATTATCAACAATCTCCTGGCAGCAGAATCGCACCACGATCCGATTCTCGCCAAATCCGGCAATTCTAAAAAAAACAGTTGAACTTTCCGGCAATCACAGTATAATAGTAGGAGAAACGCTGTTCAGATTCACATTTTTGGAGAGATGTGCGGCTCATGATTCGGAAAGTGGTGTATTTAAGATGGTGACAATAAAGCAGATTGCGGCAGAACTGGATGTTAGTCCGACGACCGTGTCCAATGTAATCCACGGCAACACAAAAGAAGTATCACCGCAAACCATTCAGCGTGTCCGCAAGAAAATCGAAGAGCTTCAGTACATTCCGAATATGAACGCAAGGTCTCTTGCACGAAGCTCCTCGAAGATGATTGGTCTGATTATCCGGTATCCTACCATGGAAGGAAAGAATGTGGTGCAGGATCCCTTCAACAGCGAGTTGATTGGCGTTATTGAGAATGAAGTGCGGAAGCTCGGATATTTTCTGATGCTGTACGCATCGGATAAAGCGGACGAGATTCAGAAAATGGCAATTACCTGGAATGTTGACGGCATTATTTCCCTGGGTTTGAATGCCTCTGAGTGCAGGAAGATGAAAGAAAACCTGAAGATTCCGCTTGTTTTTATTGACTGCTATTTTCAGGATGATGATGAATCCTATACGAATGTGGGATTAAAAGACAGGGAATGCGCAAAACGAATCACGGAGTATTTAATCGGAATGGGACACAAAAAGATTGCCTTTCTTGCAGACAATCGCGTGGGTGTCGATTATGAGCGCTGGCAAGGATACCGCGAGGCATTGGAGGAACATCGCATTCCGGTTCCGAAAAACGGGTTCTTTCAAATCGGGTTTGGTACTGCGGGGATCATTAAGACCTATGATGTAGTATGTCAGAGGATCAATGAGTTTACAGCACTCTTCTTTGCCTCTGATTATTATGCGTCTTTTGCTGTCAATTACTTCTATGACAGAGGAATCCGGGTGCCGGAGGATATCTCCGTGGTGGGATTCGATGATAACATTTTTGCCAGAAACACAAGACCCCGGCTGACAACGATGCGTCAGAATCCAAGTGAAAAGGGGCGAACTGCGGTCGCGCAGGTGCTTCGTCTGATTAACAACGAGAGCATCCCTGTTCATAATATCCGCTTGGATGCCGAATTGGTTATTCGCGACTCGGTCAAGGACATCAGCAAGTAATCTGTGCACTGTTTCATGTGTAAATAAATCAATCCCACCGCACTGTGGCTGGTACACACAATGCGGTGGGATTTGTTATTCTTCCAACAGTTCCTTGACTCTGCTTTGCACAGCAAATTCCACGAGCGCCAGACGTTTAGGGCTATGGATAATACGAAATTCAGTGCGATGTGTTATGGAAGAGATGAAGCACTGGGTTTCCATTTTGCCGTTTTGAAATGAATGCCCACAAACCATTTTCCATTTGTGGGTACTCATTTCAAAGCGGGCTGAGATTCCAAAGGGATGGCAATTCCTTTGGCTCGGGGTTTCCAATAGGGGCGAGAGCGCCCTGTTGGCTGGGGAATCCAAAGGGGACAGAGTTCCCTTGGCGGTGGTTTCCAAAGGCGGCAGCGCTGCCTTGGCGGGAGGAATCCAATGGAGGGCAGGCCCTCCGTGGCAGGAAGAATCCAATGAAACCGGCGGTTTCGTGGCACACGACTTTGCCCGCAAAGTCTAGTGTGTTATACCTTTGGCGACCGTGGGTGGCGGAAAGGGGTTGTTCGGGGCAGGAACAAACACTTTCCGTCAGACACAGAACAGGCGAATTTTGGCGCGCCACGCGCTGAAAATCAGGATTTGCCCTTTGCAAAATCCGCCTGTTCGGGTGTAGGTGGTGCGGCGGAGCGGAGAGAATTTCGGAAGAAATTCTTGGAGCGCAGCGGCATCACCGGGGGAGCCAGAGGTATATCAAGCCCGCCGCAGCGACGCACCCCCGTTACTTTGGAAATGCAATCGTTTTCTGTTTCGGGAGATCATCAAGATCGGAGTTGAGAATTTCTTCAATGGCCTTGTTTGCAAACTTATGAGAACGGGTGGTATCCAGTTCTGCAATGTACAGAATTATTCCTGTGTGCATTTCAAAATCCATTTCAATCTCGCCCCACTCGCCGTCGTAGTCTGCCTGGTATTCGTAGACTGCGGCGGCGATTTTCTTTTTTCTGCGGATGACCTTCTTCCTTTTTATGGTCACCGCGCAGATGGCGTTATCCTCTACCAGCAGTCTCGTCAGGTGATCCACAGCCTTGCGGTATGCTTTCTCCGCGCCATTCGCTGTAGTCAGTTCAAAATGGGCACCCAGATCATCGAAGCTTTCGCCGTATTTTATATTTCGGGCGCAGCCGCATTTCATACACAGGGCGTTCCGCCTTTGCAGATACTCTTTCTCGTCCGAGGTCAGACGATCGAAGGCTTTGCGGACTGCATTGGCGTGAACCTCGTACCAGATGATTTCGGACACATCATCCGCTTCTTCATCCGCAAGCTCTTCCAGTATGTCCCGTTCTTCCTCCTCGTCATCCAGGAAGATTGTCTCCTTCCGGCGATGCAGGCAGCTGGCTTCCCGGAAAAATCGGTCTGCCGTTTTTCTTCTGCACTTGTATTTCTCCATGAAGGCTTCCACCGCATTTTCCAAATTATTCTGCATCCACGCGGCGGTGCGGACTTTCTTGTAAGTAGTCAGAGACGGCAGTGACCAGCTTTCCTTTCCCATTTGATAATTCCGAATGGAATCGAAAATAAAGTTGTGGGCGTAGGTCAGAAAAACCGCATCCTTACCCGGTTCATACTTCGGCAGAAGCTGAAGCAGACACATCATGCAGCACAGCTTGATTTCCAGAAACCCCTCCGGGTCATAACGAAAATTGGATTCCAAAGTCAGTGTGCGGCGGATATACCGGTTCAGACGCTTTTCAATTTTGTGCAGGAAGAAAGAGAAGTATCTCAGGTCTTTCGTTTCCAGAGCTTTGAGAATGTAATCGTTGGCCTGCGTGTTTTCGGACAGCTCCGGCGGAGGCGGGTCAAGCTGAAAAATATTCTCCGCGATGTGCTGAGTGATCTGCATCCCCTCCACATCAAACCCAACCTTCTGGAAAAAACCATCCATCTTCCATTGGTATTTGGTTTTCACGGCTGCTTCCCTTCTTTTGCGGATTGCGCCGCCAGAATTGCTTTCGCCTCCGCGATGATGGCTTTCTGACTCATTTCCTTTGCGTAGCAATTCAGGAAGTAGTCGTGATCGGTGAAGGCTCTGGTACGCTTTTCCTCGGTGAGCCGCAGGGCAATCGCCCCCAGCTCTTTGGACATGGCTCCGTCACTGACATATTTGCTGATGGTATTCCTCCGGGTCACATAGGGTCCCTTGATGGGATGGGATTTGGCGTCCTCCTTGTAGCCGTTCTTTGCGCCCACAGCCCGGCAGGTTCTGCCCTTTGGATCGCCGGGAGCCAGACCGTCGCAGTATTTCACGGAATGGGCATTGGTGGTGAGGAACCACTGATTGCAGTGGAAACACCGCCTGACACCATGCCCAGCCCGGAGGGCTTCAAAGAAATCACCCCGAAGCATTCCCACGAAACTGACATAGTGGCTTCTCGTCACCAGCACGGGCAGGTCGCCGCCCGGGTGTTCCATGGTCAGATACTGCATGGTCACGTTGGTCATGGACATCCAGCCGCCGGCATCCTCAAAGGTCGGCTCCTTGGGAAAGTAGCTGTCGAAAAATCTGGCGTAGTCCGCCCTTGCGCGGTCTTCGCTGTCATGGAGCCGCTGGGCAAAGGGAAGCATGGTTTCCTGATACGCCTTCAGGGAAAAGCCAAAATGGGCAAGGGTTGGAAGCAACCGGGACAGGAGAGCCCCGTCCAGATATTTATCCGCAATCTGGTCGGAGAGCTTGTTGTTTTTCTGCGCCTGAATCAGCGCGTTGGCGGACTTCACGCCGTTGGGGGTAAAGCAACGCTTCACCAAATCCCGGAAAGCTGTCATGTTGATATAGGAGAAGGGTTTGTACTTCGCCATCAGTTCCAGCAGCTTCATGGCGCTGAATCTGGCTTCCGGCAGCAGAGCAGGATCGCCTTTGCCGGAATCGAAGGTTTTCATAAACCCGTTGAGCTTCTCACACAGCTTCTCCATGTGGCTCACAACTTCAGTGGGGATGTTCAGTGCATCACAGGCCAGCGTGCCCACCGGGAAAACCTGTCCGTTGTAGATTGTCTCCTTGTCCCAAAAGTCCAGCGTCAGGACTGCGCTGTCCTCTACGATCTTAACTGCCATAAGTCAGACCTCCTCATTTTTGTGTGGTGGTCGGATTATAACAGATGAATGGTACAATAAAACGGATAGAAAGAATATTTGTTTGTAGTTGCTCTGACTTGATGCAATCCATCGTGGAGCAATGTTCTTCTTGCACATAATACACAATAGCGTTATACTGATGATAACGAAGTCTCAAACAAAGGAAGAAGGATTACCGTGGATTTTCAGGATAAATTAAAGGAACTGAGAAAGAACAGAGGGCTTACTCAAGAAGAGCTTGCCCAAGCGCTCTTTGTGTCCCGTACCGCTATCTCAAAATGGGAATCCGGAAAGGGCTATCCCAATATTGATTCTCTCAAAGCAATCTCGAAATACTTCTGCGTTTCACTGGACGACCTGCTGTCAACGGATGAGATTCTCACCATCGCGGAGAAGGACGGAAAGCAGAAGGAGCGGCATTTGCGGAATCTGGTGTTCGGTCTGCTGGATTGCAGCATCGCCATGTTTCTTTTCCTGCCGTTCTTTGGGCAGAGGGTGGACGGTGTCATTCAGGAGGTATCCGTACTCATGCTCACAGAGGAGGAAATATACATCAAAATCCCCTACCTGATAATCGTCTTTTCCATGACAGTCTGGGGGATTCTGATGCTGGCGCTACGGGACTGTCAGGTCTCCTTTTGGCTTCAAAAGAAGGATAAGGTATCGTTGGGGCTGGGGGCAGTTGGCGCGCTTCTCTTTATGATCAGCCGGCAGCCCTATGCTTCCGCATATCTCTTTCTGATTCTGGTAATTCAGGCGTTAATGCTCATAAAATGGGCATGACACGCTTCGTGTCACGGATGTGACAGACCAATTCTTTCCTTTTCCCTTCCATCCGGGTATGCTTTGTTCAGGCAACAGCCGAATAAAAACGAAAAGGACGGATCGGAATGAACAAACGAAATCAAAAGAATCTGCTAACAGCACTGGGGCTGCTGGTTGCATTTGTGCTGTGGACGCTGGCAATCCGGTATCTGGATGTGCGCCCCATTGGCCCAGACTGTTCTGAGGTCGGATTTGCAGGAATCAATGGATGGTTCCATAATCTTACGGGGGTGCACTGGGGGCTGTACACACTGACAGACTGGCTGGGGCTGGTTCCTTTGTGCTTTGTTTTGGGCTTTGCCCTGCTTGGACTGGTACAGATCGTGACCAGAAAGAGCCTGTTCAAAGTAGATGGTGACATATTAGTTCTGGGTGGCTTTTATGTACTTGTCATGGCGGGATATGTATTGTTCGAGATATTTTCGATCAATTACAGACCAGTACTGATCAATGGCATTTTAGAGGCATCGTATCCCTCGTCCACAACTCTTCTTGTTTTGTGCGTGATGCCCACGGCGATGATGCAGTTTCACAGCCGTATTCAGAATCGACTCCTCAGAAAAAGCATAAACTTCGTGATTGCCGCATTCACGGTGTTTATGGTGGTGGGCAGACTGATTTCCGGTGTGCATTGGCTGACAGATATCATCGGAGGAATTCTACTGAGTATGGCGCTGGTGATGCTGTACTACGCGATTAGCGGCTGCTTGCGAAACGGGGAAGTAAACTCCGCATCGGGATATTGACTTTTAGGAATCATCAAATCCGCCGCGCTTCTGTCCGGAATTTCGGATGGAGGTGCGGTGGATTTTCATTTTTCCCGGATTGCTTTTTTCCTTATCCCGGGATTGGAGTGGTTTTTGCGTTTTCTGACATAACTCCAGTAGAAGGGTGAATTGCTTCATGGATGAGCAGTTCCCTTTACTATTTTTCAAAGGAGAAAAGCTATGTCAACCTACGCAAGAATCAAGCAAACCGTAACCACCCGACAGGCAGCCGAAAGGTATGGGCTGCCTGTCAACCGAAGCGGCATGGCGCGGTGTCCCTTCCATGAGGATCACAATCCCAGCATGAAAGTGGATGACCGCTTTTACTGCTTCGGCTGCCACGCCAGCGGGGATGTCATTGACTTCACCGCCCGCCTCTTTGGGCTTTCGCCCTACGCCGCCGCACAGAAATTGAAAAGCGATTTTGGAATTGGTGCGGAACATGAACCGTTGCCGTTTCCCAACCATGCAGAGCCAACCCGGGACAGGGAGCGGCTCTGTATTTGCGTTTTGCGGGAATATCTCCGGCATCTTCGCATCTGGCAGCTGCGGTATCGTCCCGAGAAGCCGGGTGACACGATTCATCCCCACTTTGCCGAGGCAATGAAGACGCTGCCCACGGTCAATCACCTTCTGGACTGTCTGCTGGGAAATGATTTGCATCTGGCAAAAGAGACAACGGAGGTACTCTGCCGGGAGGGGCATATTCAGCGACTGTCCGAGTATCTCGGGACGCTATCCGAGAAAGAGAGGGAATGCGCATGAGCGGTACGCCGGAATGGCTGGATGACAAGGGGAAGATCATCGAGCACAAATACTGCCAGTGCTTTCTGGAACAGCACCCCCTGCTCAGCAAGGGAGAGGACTTCTTCACCACGGAGGGCATCGTCACCGACAAAGACCGGCTCCTGCGGGATGTGTTCGATGATATCAAAGAGCATCTTACCGGCGGGCTGGTCACGAAAGCCAAAAATCTGCTGGAAGCCATCCGCATGGAGTGCTATGACCGGGGAGAGCTGGAAAAGCATCAGGATCGCATCTTCCTCGCCAACGGCACCCTGTTTCTGGATGGCAGATTCGTGGAGGAAAAAGGCTTTTGCCTGAACCGCCTGCCCATCTCCTACAACCCAAGTGCACCGCAGCCGGAGGTCTGGCTGCGGTTTTTGTCTGCGCTTCTGGAGCCGGAGGACATTCTGACCCTGCAGGAGTTCATGGGCTACTGCCTGATTCCCTGCACCCGGGGGCAGGTGATGCTGCTCATCAAGGGCAACGGCGGCGAGGGAAAGTCCCGGATCGGCGTAGTCATGCACACCCTGTTCGGTGCCAACGCCAAGAACGGCAGCATCGACAAGGTGGAAAACAGTGCCTTTGCCCGGGCGGATTTGCAGCATGTGCTGGTGATGGTGGATGACGATACCAAAATGGAGGCACTTTCCTCCACCCATTATGTAAAGTCCATCATCACCGCGGAGACCCCTATGGACTTGGAACGGAAGAAGGAACAGAGCTTTCAGGGGGATATGTATGTCCGCTTCATGGCCTTCTCCAACGGCGATCTGGAAGCCCTTTACGATAAATCCGAAGGCTTCTTCCGTCGCCAGCTGATTTTGCAGACCAGACGGAAGCCTCCGGGCAGAGAGGATGACCCGTTCCTTTCCGACAAGCTGAAGCAGGAAGCGGAGGGTATCTTCCTCTGGTGTCTGGAAGGGCTGAAACGGCTGCAAGCCAACAGCTACCGCTTCACGGTCAGTAAAAAAGCAGCGGAAAACAAGGAACATGCCAAGCGGAATGCCAACAATCTGGTGGAGTTCTTGCAATCCGAGGGGTACATCCAGCTGAAAGCCGACAGCACCATCACCTCCCGGGATTTGTATGCCATCTACCAGATGTGGTGTGAGGATAACGGCTACCGCCCCATCGCCCAGCGGTCGGTGAGCAGCTACCTGAAAAGCCATCTGGAGGACTACAATCTGGAAGCCAGCAACAAGATCGTCAACAAATCCGGCAAGCAGGTCAACGGCTTCTGGGGCATCCAGGCACTGACCGCACCAATAATTCTCTGATGTGCAAAACATCCATCCCGATCCATCCCAAGCATCCCGGGGATAGATGGGATGGATGGGGATAGAGGATTCCGGGTTCAACAGAAAAATGAAGGAGAAAGAATATGAAAAAGTACACAGGGCAGGAGTGGGCGTTCTTCCGCAATTGGGCGGGTCGCGTCCAGTTCAATTCCGTATGCCGCAGCTGCCGAAACCGCTGCAAGCAGAGCTTCCGGGC
>CAMFBN010000042.1 GCA_945948535.1 uncultured Clostridia bacterium | reverse complement strand
ACGGTCATGTTCTGCTTGTCGGAGGTCAGCACCTCGGAAGGGGGAATGTCGTAGAGCTGAGTGGCCTTGGTGAAATACTTCACGCTGTCCACAAAGGGCACCTTGAAGTGAAGACCAGCATCCCCCGTGGTGGAGATGATCTTGGAAAACCGGACGGTGCAGGCGTATTCATCCTCCCGTACGGTAAAGAAGCTGTTTGAAATGACCAGTACGGCCAGCAATACCAGTACGATCAGAAAGATATTTCGTTTTTTCATTTTGCGGTTCCTCCTTCGGAAACCAGGTCTTCCAGGGGCAGCAGCATCTGTACATCACTGCCGCTGCTTGTATTGATATAGAGCTTTACGCCCGGCATGATCTGGGAAATGGCCTCATAGTACATCCGGGACTTGGTGACCTGGGGGTTGAGGGCGTATTCCTGATACATGGCGTTGAACATGGCGACCTGCTCGGTGGCCTCGTTGATGCGCTTTTCCTTCAGATACTGGGCATTCTGGATCAGCTTGTCCGCCTTGGCCTGGGCCTGGGGCAGCTGGGCATTTTTGTAGGCCTTCGCGTCGTTGATCACGGTTTCGGCCTGCTGCTTGGCGGTTTCCACATTCTTAAAGGCCTCGATGACCTCCTGCGTGGGGGGTTCGGCGTCCTGAATCTTCACATCCACCAGGGATAGGCCAATGTCATATTGACTCAGAATGTCGGTTACCAGAGTGCGGACCTGCATCTGGATGTTTTCCTTGCCGTCCGTCAGCACCGAATCCACGGTGGAGGAGCCCACCACGTTGCGCACCTGGCTCTGAACCAGATTCCGCAGAATGTTCTCCGGATCGTTGGAGGAGTAGAGGTACTGCACCGGGTCGGAAATCTTGTACTCCACGAAGAAATCCACGTTGACGATGTTATAGTCGCCGGTAATCATGGTGCTTTCACTTTCGTTGAAGACATCCCCGTTGCCGCTGGAATAGCCCAGCTCAATTTTCTGGTACACATTTGTGCTGACCTTGTGGGCCTGCTGGATGCCGAGGGGCAGCTTGAAGTGAATGCCCGCATCCACCACATCCGTGACCTTACCGAAGGTGGTGACCACAGCCTGCTCCTTATCGTCCACGGTGTACCAGCAGGTGCCCGCCATGCTGACCACAATCAGCGCCAGAATCACGGCCAGAATGGTTTTGCCCACTCGCTGGAAGCTGGGCTTTTTCTTCTTGGGCTGGGGCGGCGTTTCCGGCGCCCAGTGATAGGTTCCTTTTTCGTCCATTTGATGATCTCCTTTATAATATTGTATATGGGCAGGTGCTGGCCCTCCCCTGCGGTCTGCTTATCGATATGATTATATCTGTTTCCAAGCTGATTATAGCATACCTTTTTCAAACTGCCAACCGGTTTTCACGGTGCTATCGTGAATAATTTGTAAAGCTTTTACCTCCCCTCGGGGTGAAAGCCGGAATTTTACTCTTTACGAACCGCAAAAATTGTTGTACAATACTGGATATCACAATGGGAGGTGCGGGCTGTGTATTGTCTCAGGTGCGGACGGGAAACGGAAGAGGATCAGGCCTTCTGCTTGGAATGTCAGAAGGAAATGGCAAAGTACCCGATTGACCCCAATGCGGTGGTACAGCTCCCCGTCCGAAAGCAGGCCCCTCCCAGAAAGCCTGTGAAGCGCCGGATTTCTCCGGAGGAGCAGGTGAAATTCCTGAAGCGGCGAATTCGTCTGTATACGTGTCTGCTGGCAGCCGCGCTGCTCGTCATCGTCGGCCTGTCAATCCCGGCAATCCGGGATTACGGAAAGGTAAAGTTTCAGATCGGCCAGAATTACTCTACGGTGAAGCCTTCCACGGCACCCACAGAAATTCCGGCTGCATCTGAATGAATGTTTCACGTGAAACAGTCCCGGCGGTTCAGAAGCGCTGTGTTTCACGTGAAACACGGAAAACAAGGAGAGAAAAATGGGTAAGATCATAGCGGTGGTCAACCAGAAGGGCGGCGTGGGGAAAACCACCTCTGCCGTGAATCTGACGGCTGCCCTCCATGAGCTGGGGCTGAAGGTGCTGCTGTGCGACTTCGACCCACAGGCCAACGCCACCTCCGGCATGGGCCTGGACAAACGAAAAATCAAATATTCCGCCTATGACGTGACCATCAACGAGGTGCCCTTGGAGGATGCGGTGGTAAAAACGGAGTATGGAGATGTGCTGCCGTCGTCCTCCGACCTGGCAGGCGCGGCGGTGGAGCTGATCGGTGCGGAGCACCGGGAACGGCAGCTGGAAAAGGCGCTGTTCCGGGCAAAGGAGAAGTATGACATAATTTTCGTGGACTGCCCCCCTTCCCTGGAGCTGCTGACTCTGAACGGCCTTTGCGCTGCCGATGGAATTCTGGTGCCGGTGCAGTGCGAGTATTTCGCGCTGGAGGGCCTCAGCGACCTGATGAGCACCCTGCGTATGGTAAAAAAGCGCATGAATCCAAGGCTGGAGATTTTCGGCGTGGCGCTGACCATGTTTGACGGACGCACGAATTTCTCCACACAGGTGGCGCAGGAGGTGCGAAAGCACTTCCCCGGCAAGGTCTTCACCACGGTCATTCCCCGGAATATCCGGCTGGCGGAAGCGCCAAGCCATGGCATTCCCGTCACGGTGTACGATCGCGCCAGCCGGGGCGCTGTAGCGTATCGAGCAATGGCGGAAGAAATTAAGGCAAAACTGCAATAAGAGTGGAGAGTTGAGAGTGGAGAGCTGAGAGACGGTATCGCCTTCGGCGATGATTAAAATAATCCGCGAAGCGGATACAATAACTACACACTTCACTCTCCACTCTTCGCACTCATAGACACTCTTCACACTGACAGAAAGGATGACACAATGGCAACCAACAAAGGCTTAGGCAAGGGCCTTGGGGCGCTGCTGGGGGATTTCAGTGAGGAACCAGCCGGCGCCAGCGCCTATCGGCTGCTGCCAATTTACAAGGTGGAACCGAATCCGGACCAGCCCCGGCATGATTTTGACGAGGAAGAATTGCAGGCGCTGTCCGAGTCCATCGCGGTGCACGGGGTGATTCAGCCCCTGACCGTCCGGGAGATGCCCAACGGGTATTACCAGATCATCGCCGGTGAACGGCGCTGGCGGGCTGCGCGGATGGCAAATGTCAGCGATGTACCTGTCATCGTGGTGGAAGCCGACGATAAGAAGGCCATGGAGCTGGCGCTGATTGAGAATTTGCAGCGGCAGGACTTAAATCCTGTGGAAGAAGCGCTGGGCTATCAATCCCTCATCGAGGAGTACGGCCTGACCCAGGAGGAAGCCGCTTCCCGGGTGGGCAAATCCCGCCCCGCCGTGGCCAACGCTCTGCGGCTGCTGGGCCTGTGCCCGGAGGTGTTGGAGCTGCTGAAATCAGGCGCTTTGTCCGCCGGACACGCCCGTGCGGTGCTGACCCTGAAAACCGAAAAACAGCAGCAGGAGGCCGCGAAAAAGATCATCGCCCTGTCCCTGTCCGTGCGGCAGGCGGAGACCCTGTGCAAGAACATGGGCAAGCCCCCTGCCCCGAAGAAGGAGCCGGTGTTTGCGGTGGACTACGTTGCCGAGTGTGAGAAGAATCTGAGCAAGCACCTGGGCCGGGGCGTAAAAATCGTCAACGGCAAGCGCAAGGGCCGCTTTGAGCTGGAATTCTACGGCGAAGAGGACTTACAGAAGCTGCTGGACGCACTGTTAAAACTGGAAAAATAACAATTCTAAGGAGAGGTAATACACAATGCTGGATATCAAACGTATCAAGGAAAATCCCGATGCTATCAAGGCGGGCATGAAGGCCAAGGAAGTGGACTGCGATGCTACCATTGACCGGATTCTGGAGCTGGACGTGGAGGTCCGGGGCCTGAAGACGGCCACCGAGACCGCTACCGCCCAGAAGAACAAGCTGGCAAAGGAAAACGGCAAGCTGTTCGGTCAGAAAAAAGGCATGGAGAAGCGGGGCGAGGACACCGCCGCACTCGATGCCCAGATCGAAGCCAACAAGGCCGAGTCCATCCGACTGGACAAGGAAATCGCCGACGACGCCGAAAAGCTAAAAGTGCTCAATGCCGAATTCCGTACCGCCATGCTGAGCCTTCCCAATATGCCCGACCCCGACCTACTGCCCGGCGGCAAGGAGAACAACCAGCCCCTGCGCTACATTGGGCAGAAGCATTCCTTCGACTTTGAGCCGAAGCACCATGTGGATCTGTGCCAGAATCTGGGCCTCATCGACTATGAGCGGGGCGTGAAGCTGGCAGGCTCCGGCAACTGGATGTACACCGGCATGGGTGCAAGACTGGAATGGGCGCTGCTGAACTACTTCATCGACACCCACATCGCCGACGGCTACCAGTTCATCCTGCCCCCGCACATGCTGGAGTACGCCTGCGGCGAGACCGCCGGTCAGTTCCCCAAGTTCGCCGACGAGGTCTACAAGATCGCCAACCCCACCGACGACCGGGTGCACTACATGCTGCCCACCGCGGAAGCCGCCCTGTGCTCCATCTACCGGGATGAGATTCTTTCCGAAGCTGACCTGCCCAAGAAGCTGTTCGCCTACACCCCCTGCTTCCGTCGGGAGGCCGGTTCCCACCGGGCCGACGAGCGGGGTATGGTTCGGGGCCACCAGTTCAACAAGGTGGAGATGTTCCAGTTCTGCAAGCCCGAGGATTCCGACGCGGCCTTTGACGAGCTTGTGACCAAGGCGGAAAAACTGGTTGCCGGTCTGGGACTGCACTTCCGCACCGTGAAGCTGGCGGCGGGCGACTGCTCCGCTTCCATGGCCCGTACCTACGACATTGAAATTCTGATTCCCTCCATGGACGGCTACAAGGAGGTCTCCTCCGTTTCTAACGCCCGGGACTATCAGGCCCGCCGGGGCAACATCCGTTTCCGCCGGGAGGCCACCGGCAAGCCCGAGTTTGTCCACACCCTGAACGGCTCCGGTCTGGCAACCTCCCGCATCTTCCCCGCTCTGGTGGAGCAGAACCAGCGTGCCGACGGCTCCATCGTCATCCCCGAGGTGCTGAGAAAGTACCTGGGCGGCATGGAAGTTATTGAGAAGAAGTAATTGTCAGTGTGGAGTGTGGAGAGTTAAGAGTGAAGTGAAGGTATCGCCTGCGGCGATGATTAAAATAATCCGCGAAGCGGATACCGAAACTTCACTCTCCGCTCTTCACTCTCCACCCTCAAAGAAAGGGAGCGTTACATAATGAAGAACCCAGTAAACAAGCCCAAGTGGTGGGATGAATTCATTGCCTTTGCCGTAAAGGGCAACGCCATGGCGCTGGCTGTCGGTACCATTATCGGCGCCGCCTTCTCCACCATCACCAAGAGCCTGACCGACGACATCATCATGCCCCTTGTTGCCATTTTCATGGGCGGCATCGATTTTTCCGAGCTGAAGATCACCCTGCCCCGGCTGTTCAGTGAGCCGGTGCTGGACGAGAACGGCCGTGAAATCCTGAACACCCTGAACTACGGCAACTTTATCTCTGCCATCATCAATTTCCTGATTCTGGCGCTGGTGGTATTCTTCCTGGTGAAGGGCCTGAACAAGCTATCCGATCTGGGCAAGAAGAAAGAGGAGGAAGCAGCCGCCGAGGAGCCCGCTCCCCCCGAACCCAGCAACGAGGAAAAGCTGCTGTCCGAGATTCGGGATATATTGAAGAATAAATGACAAAACCCGTGGGGGACTGTTTCCCCGATGTCCCGCGCTCCAAACACCGGCGGGGCATCCGGGAGGCCGTTCCCTACGGCGCAGCCGATTCGGCGGGAGGAATATCCATTCCTCCCGCCTTTCCATTGAGGTAAGAAAATGAAATATCTATCCCAATTTCTGCGCATTACCGCCTTTACGCTGGCGGGTGAACTGCTCCAGCGGGTCATTCCCCTGCCGGTTCCCGCGTCGGTGTACGGTCTGACACTGCTGTTTGCAGCCCTGTGCCTAGGCGTTGTAAAATTGGAGCAGGTGAAGGACGCCGGGGGCTTCCTGGTGTCCATCCTGCCGATCCTGTTTGTCTCCCCTGCCGTGGGCATTCTGGAAAACTGGGGCCTGATTCAGGGCGTGGTTATTCCCCTGCTCCTGCTGATCGCTCTGAGCACGATAGTCACCTTTGGAATTGCCGGGCGGGTCACCCAAGTCTTAAATAAGAGAGGAAAACAGGATGAAGATTCTGCAAAGCATTGATATTTTCCCGGTGCTGCTGACGTTAGCAGCCTTCCGGGTTGGCCAGCTGTGCCAGCAGAAGTGGAAAAAGCCGGTTTTCAATCCCACCCTGATCGCAGCCATTCTGGTTATTGCGTTTCTGCTGATCACCGGCTTTGAAACGAAGGCCTATAATGCGGGGATGGGAAAACTGTCCTGGCTCATGACGCCCGCTACCATCAGTCTGGCAATTCCCATGTACGAGCAGTTTCAGGTGCTGAAAAAGAGCCTGAAGGCCATCGCCGCGGGGGTCGCCGCCGGAACCATTAGCTGTATGCTGGTGGTGTTTGGGGCTGGTGCACTGCTTCGGTTTGAGGATGCGCTGCTGCTGTCGCTGCTTCCCAAAAGCGTCACCACCGCCATCGGCGTATCGCTTAGCGAGCTGTTCGGCGGAATGGGCGGCGTAACCACCGCCGCCATCATTATCACTGGTATCCTTGGAAATATGATGGGTCCGGCGTTATGTAAACTATTTGGCATTACCGACGAGGTTGCCCAGGGCGTTGCCTTCGGCACATCCGCTCACGTCATCGGCACCGCCAAGGCCAATGAAATCAGCGGACTTACCGGCGCGGCAAGCAGCCTGTCGCTGGTGGTTGCGGGCCTGCTGACGGCGGTGCTCATGCCGGTTATTGCAGGGCTGATGTAGGCGTTCACCGTTCGTTTACGAATTTTTGATACTTCCTTTACCGATATTCCCGGGGAATCCGTTACAATTTCCTTAAAAATGGAAAATGGAGGAAATTGTCATGGAACAGCAGAAGAAGCAGGTGCCCTATGTGGAAAGCCGCCTGCGGCATAACATTCTGGAAATGCCCCCGGAGATCCGGCAGGCCAGCGGCATCGTGATCTACGGTCGGAGAATCAAAAGTTTGGTGTTCACCACGGATCTTGCGATCATCAAAAACTGCGACGCGGACGCGGTGTTCGCGGTGTATCCCTTCACCCCCCAACAGTCCATCAGCGACGCTATCATCAAGGCCTCCTACATCCCTGTGTTCTGCGGCGTGGGCGGCGGAACCACACAAGGCTTGCGGACGGTGAGCCTTGCCAAGGACGTGGAAAGTCAGGGGGCCATGGGGGTGGTGCTGAACGCGCCCATCAACAATATGAACCTGCTGGCGGTGGCAAAGTCGGTGGATATCCCGGTGGTCATCACCGTGGTGGACGAGAAAACCGACATCGGCGCCCGATTGGAGGCCGGGGCGTCCATTCTGAACGTGGCAGCCGCTGCCCGGACGCCTGCACTGGTACGCTCCATCCGGGAGAGATTTCCGGAGGTGCCTATCATCGCCACCGGCGGAAACCGCCCGGACACCATCACGGCCACCATCGAAGCCGGGGCCAACGCCATCACCTACACCCCGCCGTCTCCCCAGGAGATGTTCAAAACCATGATGGCAAAATACCGGGAATTGTAAAGCCCGGAAAGAACGGAGAGAAGAAAATGGAATACAGAATCGAACACGATTCCATGGGCGAAATCCGGGTGCCGGCAGACAAATGCTGGGGCGCCCAGACCCAGCGCAGCGTGGAAAACTTCCCCATCGGCGTGGGGCTGGAAACCATGCCGAAAGAGATTATCCGGGCCTTTGGCCTCTTAAAAAAGGCCGCCGCCATGGCAAACCACGCCATAAAGCCCGAAAAAATGACGGACAGAAAGCTGTCCGCCATACAAGCTGCCTGCGATCAGATCATCCGGGGGGAGCGCTACGACCAGTTCCCGCTGGTGGTGTGGCAGACCGGTTCCGGCACCCAGTCCAATATGAACGCCAATGAGGTCATCGCCCACATCGGCAATGAAATTCTCGGTGAAAACGTCCTGCACCCCAACGATGACGTGAATATGTCCCAGTCCTCCAACGACACCTTCCCCACCGCCATGCACATCGCGGCGGTGCTGAGTCTGGAGGATCAGGTGCTGCCCGCCATCGATGCGCTGGTGGAAACCTTCGCCCGGCTGGAAGCGGAAAACGCGGGAGCCGTCAAGTGCGGGCGCACCCACTTGCAGGACGCCACCCCCATCTCCTTCCCACAGGAAATTTCCGGCTGGCGTACCTCTCTTGAACAGGACCGGGAGCTGATAAAGCGGGCCCTCCCTCCCCTGCATGAGCTGGCGCTGGGCGGTACCGCCGTAGGCACGGGCCTGAACGCCCCCGCCGGATTTGACAAGGCCGCCGCCGATGCCCTCACCGAACTGACCGGCAAGCCCTTCGTCACCGCCCCCAACAAATTCCACGCATTGACCTCCAAGGACGAGCTGGTCTTCGCCCACGGGGCGCTGAAGGCCCTCGCCTGCGACCTGATGAAGATTGCCAACGATGTGCGCTGGCTGGCCTCCGGCCCGCGGCTGGGGCTGGGGGAAATCACCATTCCCGCCAACGAGCCCGGTTCCTCCATCATGCCCGGCAAGGTCAACCCCACCCAGTGCGAGGCCCTGACCATGGTTGCCGTGCAGGTCATGGGCAACGACGCCGCCGTGGGCATCGCCGCCAGTCAGGGCAATTTCCAGCTGAACGTGTTCATGCCGGTGCTCATCTACAATTTTCTGCAATCGGCCCGCCTGCTCAGCGAGTCCATGACGGCCTTCAACCAGCGCTGCGCCGCAGGCATTCGGGCCAACCGGGAGAAAATGCGGCAGAATCTGAACAACTCCCTCATGCTGGTCACCGCCCTGAATCCTTACATCGGCTACGAAAACGCGGCAAAAACCGCAAAAAAAGCCTTTGCCGAGAATATTACCCTGAAGGAAGCCTGTGTACAGCTTGGCTTCCTGACCGAAGCGGAATTTGACCGGGTGTTCCACCCGGAACAGATGATCGGCTGACCCTGCCCGGCACTTGCGGATTTCGTGGGAATATGGTATGATACGCCCAGAAAAGGCGGGTGGAAAAGATGACGGAATTACTCAGACAGATCGATGAGACCTGCCGCCGGTGCGGCGGCAGGACGGCAATCGCCTCCAGGGAGGAACGGGTGACCTTTTCCGAACTGCGGCACCGGGCCCGGTGTCTGGCGGCGGTTATCAGACAATACGGCACAGGCAGACCCATCGGCGTATTCGCCAACAGAACGGTGGAACCGGGAATCTGGTTCCTAGCGGTGCTGTACAGCGGGAATTTCTACGTCCCGCTGGACCCCCAGCTTCCGGAGGAAAAGCTTCGGGCGATCTGCGCCGACGCGGATTTTGCCTGTGTAATCGGAAACGACAAGAACCGTGAGCGGCTGGCGGAAATGTCCTTTGGGGGCAGGTTCCTGACGGAGGCGGAGACTTCTGACATGGAATGGGCAGAACCGAACATGGAAGAAAACGCCCCTGCCTACATGGTGTACACCTCCGGCTCCACCGGAAAGCCCAAGGGCGTGCTGAAAAGCCACGCCGCCATCCTGAGCTTCCTGCAGGCCTTCTGCCATACCTTCCCCTTTACCCAGGACGAGGTCATCGGGAATCAGACGCCCTTCTTCTTTGACGCGTCGGCAAAGGACTATTACCTGATGCTCATAACCGGGGCGACTCTCGAAGTGATTCCCACGGAAAAGTTCTCCATGCCCACGGAGCTTATGGAGTATATGAACGACCGGCGAATTACCTATGCCTGCTGGGTGCCTACGGCAATTTCCATCGTGGCCCAGCTGAACCCCTTCTCGCTGGTGAAGCCGGCGTATCTCAGGCGGCTGTTCTTCGTGGGAGAAGTGATGCCCATGAAGCACCTGAACAAATGGCGCTCGGCTCTGCCGGAGATTCAGTATGTGAACCTGTATGGGCAGTCGGAGCTGGCAGGCATCTGCTGCTATTATGAGGTTACCGGGGAATTCGGCAGCGGCGACGTGCTGCCCATGGGCAGATGCCTTTCCAACTGCCGGATCGATCTGGTGGATCAGGGCAATCTGGTGACGGAGCCGGGAAAAACCGGAGAAATGTACATCTCCAGCCCGGCGCTGGCGCTGGAATACTACCATGATCCGGAAAAGACCGCCGCAAGCTTCCTTTCCGCGGATTTTGGCGGCGGCCCCCGGCGGTATTTCCGGACCGGCGACCTTGCCCAGTACGATGAAGCGGGTAATCTGGTCTTTGTGGCCCGGTCGGACTACCAGATCAAGCACATGGGTCACCGCATCGAGCTGGGAGAAATCGAGGCGGTAGCCGGCGGGCTTTCCCAGATTGACCGCTGCTGCTGCCTGTATCAGGCGGAAAAGCGGAAAATCGTGCTGTTCTGCCAGCTCTGTGATCAGACCGAGGCCACGGAGCGGGAGATTCACGGGCTTCTGCGGGACCACCTTTCCGCCTATATGCTGCCGGGAAAGGTGGTCATTGTGGACCGCCTGCCTCTGAACGCCAACGGAAAAATCGACAGGCAGGCGCTGAAAGCCCGGCTGTAACATTGGAGGATAGAAAATGGACGAATTACTGGAGATTCTGGAAGAAATCAACCCCTATATTGACTATAGCACCGAGAAAAACCTGATTGATGGCAAGTGTCTGGATTCTCTGAGCATCCTGACGCTGATCACCAATATCTGTGATGCCTTCGACATTGAAATCGGCCCCAAATGGATGCGCAACGAGAATTTCAACAGCGTGGAGGCCATGTGGGAGATGATTCAGACCATTCAGGAAGAGGAATAAAGAGAGGAAACGGAAATGTCTATCACTTCCCTGACGTTTTTTCTGTTCGCGGCAGTGACACTGGTTGTGTACTACTGCCTTCCGAAAAAGTGGCAGTGGTATGTTCTTCTGGCGGCCAGTCTGGTGTTCTACTGTGCCGGCGGCGCCAAAAGCGTAATCTACGTTCTGATTACGGCGACGGTGATCTACTTTGCCACGCTGGGGATGCAGAGGATATCCGATGCGCAGCGGGAATACCTGAAGCAGAACAAGGCGGTCCTTTCCAGGGAGGAAAAGTCCGCCTACAAAGCCCGGCAGAAGAAAAAGCGCAAGGCCATGATGCTGGCGGCGCTGCTGGTGAACCTGGCGATCCTGTGCACCTTCAAATATTTTCACTTCGCGCTGGCGCAGATCAACCATCTGATCCGGGCGGTGGGGGCAAGGGAGATTCAGGACACCGTAAATCTTATCGTCCCGCTGGGCATCTCCTTCTACACCTTCCAGTCCATCGGATACCTGCTGGATGTGTACTGGGAATTCTACAAGCCGGAAAGGAACTACGGCAAGGTTCTGCTGTTCGTGTCCTTCTTCCCCCAGATCACCCAGGGCCCCATCAGCAATTTTGAGCAGCTCAGCGCAGAGCTGTTTACGGAGCATACCTTCACCTACCGCAACTACGCCTGGGGCTTCCAGAGGATGCTGTGGGGCTTTGCCAAGAAGATGATCGTGGCGAATATCCTGTCGGTTTACGTCGGCAGAATTTTCGAAGGCTTTCAGGATCACTCCGGAATCACCGCGCTGTTCGGAATGTTCTGCTATTCCGTGCAGATCTACGCGGATTTTTCCGGCTACATGGACATCATGTGCGGCTACTGCGAGATGCTGGGCATCCGGCTGACGGAGAATTTTGACCGACCCTATTTTTCCAAATCCGTGGCGGAATACTGGCGCAGATGGCATATTTCTCTTGGAACCTGGTTCAAAAAATACGTTTATTATCCCATTGGTATGTCTGGCTGGAGCCGCAGGCTGGCAAAGCAGTGCGGTAAAAAGCTCGGAAAATACTTTGCCGACACCATTCCCGCCACCATCGCGCTGGTGGTGGTGTGGTTCGCCACAGGCCTGTGGCATGGCGCCAGCTGGTCCTACATTCTCTGGGGCGGCGTCAACGGCTTCTTTATCATCCTGACTCTGTGGCTGGAGCCGGTCTATTCCAAAGTGAAGACCGCGCTGCGGATTCGGGAAAGCTCCCGGCTGTGGGCGGCGTTCCAGACCATCCGGACCTTCCTCCTGGTGACCTTCATCAAGGTGCTGCCGGAGGTAGGGACCTTGTCGGACGGTCTGCGGCTTTGGAAGCACGTATTCGTTAATCACGAGCTGCGCTTCGATTTCCGTTGGATCGTGGCGTTTCCGGGCAGCGAGATGGGCGTGTCCTATCTGTTCTTCCTGTTGGCAGCGGCAGGCACCGCCGCTATGTTTGTCGCTTCCCTGCTCCAACGGAAAAAGCCCGTGCGGGCGTACTTCAACGAACTGCCGGCGGCGGTGCGGATTCCGCTGGTTTGCGGACTGCTGTTCGTGGTGTTGACGCTGGGAACCCTGGCAACCTTCAAAAGCGGAAACGGAGGCTTTTTGTATGCGCAGTTCTAAGAAAGCCATCGCCGTGACCGCCGGGCTTCTGGCCGTGCTGCTGGTGCTTTCCCTGTTTTTGTCGGGTCAGAGCGTCCATGTTTCTACACTGGAAGCCTCCGGTCAGGCGGGACGCAGCGACCTTCTGATCGTCGGCGCCAGCCAGGCGGAGTGTGCCTTCGTACCGGCAGTCCTGGATGAGGAATTGGGATGCGTCAGCTGCAATCTGGCGATTTCCGCCATGACCAATGATGACAAGTATCTGATTCTGGAAGGGGAGCTGGCCCGCAATCCCGTGCAGACCGTGGTGATCGAGGTATCCTACAACGCCATGGCACGGTCAAATAAAAATGATTTGGCAGATGGCAACTACGCGGTCTACGATCAGCTGTCTTCCGCCCGGGACAGGTGGGATTACCTGATCCATCACACGCCCTTTGATAACTGGCTGTATGTCTACGCGAAGGACATGGTCAGTGGCCTGCGGAGTATGCTCTCGATGCCGGAGAACACGGCCCGGGTTGAAAACAGGGGTTATATTGCCTGGGAACCTCGGGATTATACGCTGAGCCCGGAGGATGCGGCCAGACAGCATCAATCGCTGGTTTATTCTACCGGAGACTATCTTGACAGCACCATCGAGGGGATGGATCAGATCGTCTCGCTGTGCAAAAGCTATGGCGCCCGGGTCATCGTTGCCGTAGTGCCGATCTCAGACGGTTTCCTGTGGAGATATCAGGGGATGGATCAGTTCCGCCAGTGGCTGAAAGCCTTCTGCGAGGAAAGGCAAATCGAGTGCTATGACTTTAATCTCCACCGCCAGCGTTATGCGCTGTTCAGCGATGCCGTTTCCTACGGTTCCAGCGAGGACCATATGAGCGAAACCGGCGCCCGGGCGTTTTCCGACCTGTTTGCCCGGACCATCGACGCGCCCGACCGGGACGCGCAGTTCTATGGAAGCTATGAGGAGCTTCTGGAGGATTCCCCCTATCGCCCCCAATAAGAACAGCCCGGAAACCATCTGGTTTCCGGGCTGTTGCCATGCACTTACTTCCATAGACCGTCGGGGTACTTGCCCTCCTCGGTCATGGCCTTCAGGGCGGCAACCACTGTGGGCTTGTCCGCGGCGTAGGTCACGCCGAACCAGCGGTCGGGAGAGGACAGCACCTTGAAGGTAGCCTTGCCCTCCTTGATCAGCTGGGTGATAGGCAGGGGCAGGAAGAATTCGCACTTGATGGGGTTGACCTTCAGGGCGTCCTTCAGGAACGCGGCGAACCGGCCCTCAATCTCGTCCAAGAAGCTGGGCATGAAGCCCCACATATTCATGGACACGATGGTTTCGGGGGCCACGTCGGTGTACACGCCGTCCTCCAGATAGCGGATGCCGCCCTCGTAGGTCTCAATGCTGGTGCGCTCGATGACCTCGGCGAGGTAACCCTTGTCGTCGATCTGGCAAACACCCCGGGCCACGCTGCCGTTTTCGGTGACAGTCTTGCCCAGCTCATAGCCCACCATGCAGTAGGCGTAGGGATCGGTAGTGGCAGCCAGCGCGTCGTAAATCACCTTGAAAGCCGCCTTGCCGTAGTAATCGTCGGCATTGATGACGGCAAAGGGCGCGCCGTCGATGGCCTCCTTGGCGCAGAACACGGCGTGGGCGGTGCCCCAGGGCTTGGTTCGGCCCTCGGGAACGGTGTAGCCCTCCGGCAGGTTCGGCAGCTCCTGATAGGCGTAGCGAATCTCCACGGGGGCCTTTTCCAGCCGCTTGCCCACGGTTTCCATAAAGTCCTTTTTGATGGCTTCCTTGATAATAATGACAACGGTATCAAAACCAGCCTGATGGGCGTCATAGATGGAGTAATCCAGAATCGCCTCGCCCTGAGAGCCAACGGGGTCGATCTGCTTGAGTCCCCCGTACCGGCTGCCCATACCGGCGGCCATGACTACGAGAACAGGTTTCTTTGCCATAAAGCATTCTCCTTTGCGTTTTATTGCAGCTTCATTATACGCGCAACCGGGATAGAAAGCAAGGGGAACCAAAAAAATAAATAAAAAAAGACATAATTTTGGAGGAATTGTATAAGGAGTTGACAGTGGACAGTTGACCGTTAAGGAGTCCCAAGGATACCACAATTGTCAACTGCCCACTGTCAACTGTCAACTCGATCACCTCCCGCCGGAATAGTCGCATAATCTGCCTGCTTCGGGGAAGACTCAAAAGGAGGTGAAGACCATGATCCTATCCTATCTTCGTACCCTGTTTCTCTATCTGGTGCTGATTTTCGCCGTGCGGCTCATGGGTAAGCGGCAGATCGGCGAAATGGAACCGGCGGAATTCGTGGTTACTATGCTGGTGGCCAATCTGGCGGCAATCCCCATGCAGGACGGGGCAATTCCGCTGTATTCCGGGCTGGTGCCGATTTTAACGGTACTGGGGCTGGAGCTGGTGCTGTCCGGAGCCATCCTGCGAAGCGTGAAGCTGCGGCAGCTGCTGTGCGGCAAGCCAGTGATTCTCATCGACAACGGGAAAATTTTGCAGGACAATCTGCGCAATGCCCGGGTCACACTGGACGAGCTGACCGGGCACCTGCGGGAAAAGGACGTGCTGGACATTCAGACGGTGCAGTTCGCCATTCTGGAAACCAACGGCAATCTGTCCGTGTTCCCCTACCCCAAGGAAAAGCCCGCGTCGGCGAAGGACGCGGGCGTGCAGGCGGCGAAGCAGTACCTGCCGGTGACCATTCTGGAAGACGGTTACCTGTCCAAAGAAAACCTGAAGCGGGCAGGAAAGGACGAAACTTGGCTGCAAACGATTCTGTCACAGCACAATTCGGATATTATGTCAACCTATTTGCTGACAGTGGACGATTCTGACCGCGTACTGTGGATGGGAAAGGAGACAACATGAAGCGGTGCTGGTTTGGAGCGGGGCTGTTGATTGTCCTGCTCATTGTGAGTCTGTGCGTAACCTGGGGCATGGACAAAATACACGAGCCCATCGCCGCCGATCTGATGCAGGCGGCGGAATGCGCGGAATTGGGCGACTGGCGAAACGCCGAGAATTTTTCCCGCCGGGCAGAGCGGGCCTGGAAGAAATGGGAGCATTTCCGGGCCTGTTTTGCCGACCACACCCCAACGGAGGAGGTAGGCGCGGAGCTGGCCGCTATGGACACCGCCCGGCAGGAGCGGGAAAGGTCGGATTTTGCCGCGTCCTGTGCCCGGGCGGCGAAAATGGTGCAGGCCGTAGGGGACGCCCACGCCCTGTACTGGTGGAACCTTTTGTGAGTGTGGAGTTTGGAGAGTGGAGTGTCGCGAAATGTCACACTCCAAGTGCATGAAAAAAGCCCTGCACCACTGGCAGAGCATTGACAAATCATTCGAACTGGGCTATACTAAGCATAGAGAGGGTGCTACCGGTAGACGGTTCACCCCGTATGCAAGAAGAAGTAACCGCTTGCTTAGGAGGCTGGGCGGTTACTTCTTTTTATCTTTATCCTGAATAATCAGGGAGATCAGTGCGATAAGGAAAATGCCGAACTGGAACAGTTCCTGCCATGTAACCATATCCACCACCCCCTCTCTCTCGATTGGGGGCAAGAAGCTCTACCCCCGTTGAAGGGGGAACCGCCTACCGTGGCGCGGTAGCACCGAGGACAGTCTACTCCAAAAAATTTGGAATGTCAACAATATCCATACTTCACACTCCAAACTCCACTCTCCACGCTTCACTCTCCACTCCCTCCATCGGCGGTGCCCTCCGCCAGAGCCACGATGGCCTTGGCCAACTGTTGCGCGGCCCGATGGGCTTCCGGGTGGGTGTTGCCCGCCGCGCCTACCTCCACCAGCAGGGAACCGGGGCATAAGTCTTGATTGAAGCGGGCGGCCCGGAGCTGTAACGGGCGGGTGATGCCGGGGCACTGGGCTTCCAACTGGGCGTGAACCTTCAGGGCCAGGGACAGATTTTCGGGGTAGGTGTCATAGTTGGTACCCATCACCAGCATCAACTGGGCCGACGGCTCCCCGTCCACCGTGGCGCTGGTGCGCATCTGATTTTTTCCATCCCCCGCTGCGTCCCGGTGCAGGTCGAGAATCAGCTGAATACTGCTGTTTTGGTTTACATAATCCTTAATTGCTTTTCGGGTACGGGTGTAGGAGCCGTTGTAGGAAGGGTAGTCGTGGAGCTCCCGGTCGTGGATCACCGGGATGCCGTTTTCCTCCAGAATCTGAGCGACGATATCCCCGATGGATACCATGTTGTAGCTGTCGTCCGTCGTGCGCCAGGCGGCGGTCTCTTTGTACTGCTCGTCCACCCGGGTGTAGCTTTCGGTGGTGTGGGTGTGGATGATGAGCACGGTAGGCTCCTCACCCCTTAGATTCCAGTGGAGAGGCTGGGAAAGCAGCGCCGGAATGTCCGGGTTCTCTGTGGAGGCATAGTACAGCTCAAGACCGTCTGCGTCGGAAAAGACCGGAAGCGTGGGTTCCGTTTCCGGAATGGTCGCGGCGGGGGGAGACTCCATGAAATCCGGCGAAAATGCCGGTAAAGACGGCGAAAACCGGACGTCTCGTCCGGTTTCCAGATAGATAAAAAAGGCGGCGGCATCGGGGCCGGTCACAAGGTCGATGAGCTTTTCCCCATACCCCTCGCTCCACAGCCGCAGCAGGAGGGCACACGCAATGGCGGTCAACCCCACCCGCCGGGCACGGCTAAGCTGCTTCAATCCCTCAGCCCCCCTTTCGGTTTGATGAAACAATACCTTCCCCGGGGGGAAGGTGGCCCGGCGTTAGCCGGGTCGGATGAGGAATGGCGAAATCTAATTACTGGCGATGCAGTTACAAAAAACGGACAGGCTTTGCACTTGTACATGATTAACGTAGTGCACACAATATCGGAATATATCGCCGTTCCTCATCAGTCAGACCTTACGGTCTGTCAGCTTCCCCCCGGGGGAAGCCATTGGCGCTTTCACTGTCACCTGATTTTGGTTTCCATTTGGGCCTGCTGCGCAGTTCTGCCCTGAGTTTTTGAAAGAATTCCGTCAGAAGCTGTCCGCATTCTTCTTCCAACACCCCGGCTTCCACGGATGGATGGTGGTTGAAGCGCATGTCAAACAGGCTGCACACCGAGCGCACCGCGCCGCATTTATTGTCCGCCGCGCCGTAAACCACCCGGGGAATCCGGGCGTTCACGATGGCCCCGGCGCACATGGGGCACGGCTCAAGGGTGACGTACAGGGTGCATTCCCACAGCCGCCAGCCCCCCAGCGTCCGGCAGGCATCGTAAATGGCCTCGATTTCCGCATGGGCCAGGGCGTTTTTCTCCCTTTCCCTGCGGTTCCGACCCCGTCCGACAATTTCTTTCCCTTTCACAACCACACAGCCCACAGGCACTTCCCCATCGTCATAGGCTTCCTTTGCCAGTTTCAGCGCTTCTTTCATAAACAATTCGTCCAAATCATCGCCTCCCTTGTCCATTATCATACCGATATTTGGGGGAAGCGTCAAGGACATGATAGCAGAATTGGCGCGAAAAGAATGTCGGACGCCGTCCGCGGGACAAACAAAGCCTGCCGTTGCTATAATCAGGGCAAATCCAATGAAGGAGGAACCCCAAATGGAAGGAACTTTGTATTTTGATCCGCAGGCGGCTGTGCCTGCCTGCTTCTGCCCCCGATGCGGCGGCGAGTGCTACGCGCCCAGTCTTGTCTGCATCCGCTGCGAAAGGAGAACCGCATGACGCTGGAAGAGCTGAGCGAAACCTACCGGGAAGCTGCGAAGCCCCTGCGCGAGCGGCTGAAGCAGCTGCGTATGGAGCTGGTGACGGAAACCAACCCCCAGATTGCCTTCTGCCTGAAGACGCGCATTGCCCAGATGACGCCCATTCTCACCCAGCTCAACGAGCTGGCGGAGCTGACGGAGCACTACTACGAAAGGGGGTACTGGCGCAGTGAGAAATATACCCAATGAATTTGAGGGAAAAATGGATCTGGTTCGGAAGATCATGGACCGGGAGCTGACGCCCCTGCAAAGAGACGCCGTGGAAAAATATTATTTGCAGGATATGACCCTGGCCCAGATCGCCCGGGAGCGTTATGTAAACGTCACCACCGTCTGGCGCACCCTGCTGGGGGCCATGCGCAAGATTCGGCGCTTTCTTCTGCTGGACGAAGACGAATGTGAAGAAACCGTAAATTCTGTCCGAAAAAAGCGGGGAACGGCTTGCAATCATCCGGAAAAATGATATAATGTCCAGCGAAAGGATGATGGAACAATCCATGAAAAAGATGCTGTTCATTATGAACCCCTTCGCCGGGCAGAAGCGTGCTAACCGGGTGCTGCCGGACATTCTGCTGCAATTCAGCGAAGCCGGTTTTGAGATAAATACGGTCATGACCACCGGCACCGGCGCGGCTACCCGGGCCGCCCAAAAAAGCGGACAGGATGTGGACATTGTCGTCTGCTGCGGCGGCGACGGAACCCTGAACGAGACCATTACCGGCCTGCTTCATGCCGGGGCCAACACCCCGCTGGGCTATATCCCCACGGGAACCACCAACGATTTTGCCGCCAGCATGGGCCTGTCCCACAATCCGGTGCAGGCTGCCAGGGATATTCTGGAGGGCAAACCCTACGACTATGACGCGGGCCGGTTCGGCACCCGGAATTTTGCGTATGTTGCCTCCTTCGGCGCCTTCACCCGCTCCAGCTACATCGTGCCCCAGAACATCAAAAACGCGCTGGGCCATACCGCCTACGTGCTGGGGGGCATTTCCGAGCTGTCCCAGATCCGCAACGAGCACATCCGCATGGACATTGACGGGGAAATCGTGGAGGATGATTTCCTCTTCGGCGCCATCTGCAACTCCACCTCCATCGGCGGCATTCTGACGCTGGACCCCGACCATGTGGACATGGGCGACGGCCTGTTTGAGGTCATGCTGGTGCGGATGCCCCACAGCTTTGCCGAGCTGTCCGAGTGCATCCGGGCGGTGCAGTCTCAGGACTACAACTGTGAGATGATTACTTTCCGTTCCGGCCATCACATCCGGGTGGAAGCAGACCCGGAGATGCCCTGGTCCCTGGACGGCGAAAAAGAGGACGGTCACGCGGTGGTGGAGGTGGAAAACCTGCACCACGCCATCCACCTGATTCAGAGGAAGGAAACCGATGCTTAATACCACGCTGTGTTATGTAACCCGGGGCGATGAAGTATTGATGCTCCATCGGGTGAAAAAGAAAAACGACATCAATAAGGATAAGTGGATCGGCATTGGCGGCAAATTCGAGGGCGAGGAAAGCCCCGATGAATGTCTTCTGCGGGAAGCCAAAGAGGAAACGGGCCTGACCCTGACCAGCTGGCGCTGCTGTGGCGTGGTCACCTTCCTCAGCGACACCTGCGAGGGAGAGTTCATGTACCTGTTTACCGCAGATGGCTTTGAGGGGGAACTGACAAGCTGTTCCGAGGGCGACCTGAAATGGGTCAGCCGGGAATTCTTAGACAGTCTTCCCAAGTGGGAGGGCGACCAGATTTTTCTGGACCTTCTGTGGAAGGATGCCCCCTTCTTCCTGCTGAAGCTGCGCTACCAGGGGGACAGACTGGTGGAGGCCGTTCTGGATGGGGAGAGAATTCGATAGTTGGAACCAATTCTTTCTCCCGGTAGGAAAACATTGGTGAGTTAAAGGAGAATTGAATTGACAATTGACAATGAACAATTGACAATTGTGGTATCCC
>CAMFBN010000041.1 GCA_945948535.1 uncultured Clostridia bacterium | reverse complement strand
ACGGCTGCGGCACCAAGGTGAAGCTGGCCATCCTCATGGACAAGCACGACACCATTGGCATCGACTGCGTTGCCATGTGCGTCAACGACATTATCTGCGTGGGCGCGAGGCCCCTGTTCTTCCTGGACTACATCGCCTGCGGCAAGAACGTGCCTGAGAAGATTGCCGAGATCGTAGGCGGCGTGGCTGAGGGCTGCGTCCAGTCCGGCGCGGCGCTCATTGGCGGCGAGACTGCCGAGCATCCCGGCATGATGCCTGTGGACGAATACGATCTGGCAGGCTTCGCCGTGGGCATCGTGGACAAGAAAAAGATCATCGACAATACCCGGATGCAGGCGGGGGATGTGGTCATTGCTCTGCCCTCCACCGGCATCCACAGCAACGGCTTCTCCCTGTGCCGGAAGGTCTTCGATATCGACAACAATAACCCCGAGCTGTACGTTCCCCGGGAGGAACTGGGCGGCAAGACCATTGCCGAAAGCCTGCTGGTGCCCACCAAGATCTATGTGAAGCCCGTGCTGGCCCTGCTGGAGCAGGTGGACGTGAAGGGTATCAGCCACATCACCGGCGGCGGCTTCTACGAAAATATTCCCCGCTCCATCCCCGATGGCCTGTGCGCCAAGATCGACAAGTCCAAGGTCAAGGTGCTGCCCATCTTCGATGTCATTGCCAAGTGGGGCAACATCCCCGAGCGGGATATGTTTAACACCTACAATATGGGCGTGGGAATGAGCATTGTGGTGCCCGCTGCCGAGGAAGCCAAGTCCATTGAGATTCTGAAAGCAAACGGCGTGGATGCCTACACCATGGGTGTCATCGTCGAGAACGAGGAAAAGGTGATTCTGGAGTGAAAACCAAAATCGCGGTGCTGGTATCCGGCGGCGGCACCAATTTGCAGGCTCTGATTGACGCACTGGGAAAGACACTTGTCAGCGGCGAAATCGCGCTGGTGGTTGCCAATAACGAAAATGCCTATGCACTGGAGCGGGCAAAAAAAGCCGGAATCCCAACAGCCGTGGTGCTGAAAAAGCAGTGCGGCTCTCAGGAGGCCTTTGAAGAAAAGCTGAAAGCCGTTTTGACGGAATATGGCATTGAGGTCATCATTCTGGCGGGCTTCATGACCATTCTCACGGAGAAGTTCACCTCCTGCTACCCCAAGCGGATCTTGAATGTGCATCCGTCCCTGATCCCCGCCTTCTGCGGTGAGGGCTTCTACGGCCTGCGGGTACATCAGGCGGCCCTTGACTACGGCGTGAAGGTCACGGGGGCTACCGTGCACTTCGTCAACGAGATTCCCGACGGCGGCGAGATCATCGCCCAGAAGGCTGTTTACATTGAACCCGGCGATACCCCGGAAACCTTACAGCGCCGGGTCATGGAGCAGGCGGAGTGGATTCTGCTCCCCCAGGCGGCGGAGACCGTCTGCGCCGGATTGCAAAAATAATGGAGGCATTTCTATGAACGTCTATGAAACCAAAACCATGGCGGAGCGGCTGTCCGGCAACACCTACCCCGGTCGGGGCATTGTGCTGGGCGTGACTCCTGACGGTAAAAAGGCCGTCGCCGCCTATTTTATTATGGGCCGCAGCGTCAACTCCCGGAACCGGGTCTTTGTGCAGGAGCCGGACGGCATCCGCACGGAAGCCCACGACCCCAGTCTGATGAAGGACCCCCACCTGATTATCTACCATCCCGTGCGGGAGGCCGGCTGCGGACTGATCGTCACCAACGGCGACCAGACCGATACCATCTGGGAGTACCTTGCCAAAGGCGAGAGCTGGGAAGCCGCCCTGCGCACCCGTCAGTTTGAGGACGACGGCCCCAACTGGACCCCCCGTATCTCCGGCATTCAGGCCTTTGACGGCAGCTATAAAATGTCCATCCTGAAAGCCGCTGACCCCGAGGGCAACGGCTGTGCCCGCTTCTTCTATGAATACCCCGCCACCGCCGGTCTGGGCCACTTCCTGCACACCTACGTCTGCGACGGAAACCCCGTGATTCCCACCTTCCAGGGGGAACCCGAGCGGGTGGAAATTCCTGCCGACATCGACGCATTTACCGCAGAGCTGTGGGAAAATCTGAACGAAGACAACAAGATTTCCCTGTTCGTCCGCTACACCGATCTGGAAACCGGCAAGCACGAACAGCGGATCATCAATAAGCACGCTTAAGCGGGAGGACGAACCATGAACGAATTCGCACTGAAATACGGCTGCAACCCCAACCAGAAGCCCTCCCGCATCTACATGGCGGACGGCTCCGACCTGCCCATCACCATTCTCAACGGCCGCCCCGGCTACATCAACTTCCTGGACGCCCTGAACTCCTGGCAGCTGGTGAAGGAGCTGAAAGAAGCCACTGGCATGGTGGCGGTCACCTCCTTCAAGCACGTCTCTCCCACCTCTGCCGCTGTGGGCAAGCCTCTCACCGACACCCTGAAAAAGGCCTGCTTCGTGGACGATGTGCCCGAACTGGATAACAGCCCCTTGGCCTGTGCCTACGCCCGGGCCCGGGGCACTGATCGGATGTGCTCCTTCGGCGACTGGGTGGCCCTGTCCGATGTCTGCGACGCCACCACCGCCAAGCTCATTGCCCGGGAGGTCTCAGACGGCGTTATCGCCCCCGGCTACTCCGAGGAAGCGCTGGCAATCCTGAAAACCAAACGCAAGGGCGGCTACAACGTAGTGGCCATCGACCCCACCTACGTCCCCGCCGAGCAGGAGACAAAGCAGGTCTTCGGCATCACCTTCCAGCAGGGCCGGAACAATTTCAAAATCAACGCTGAACTACTTGAAAACATTGTCACTCAGAACAAAAACCTGCCGGAATCCGCCAAAATCGACCTGATTGTGGCGCTGATTACCCTGAAATACACCCAGTCCAATTCCGTCTGCTTTGCCTACGACGGACAGGCCGTGGGCGTGGGCGCGGGCCAGCAGTCCCGCATCCACTGCACCCGTCTGGCCGGCTCCAAGGCCGACACCTTCTTCCTGCGCCAGCACCCCAAGACGCTGGCCCTGCCCTTCCGCCCCGACCTGGGCCGCCCCAACCGGGACAACGTCATCGACGGCTACATCAACGGCAACGAGGAAGATGTCTGCGCCGACGGCATCTGGCAGAACTACTTCACCGAGAAGCCTGAGCGGCTGACTGAGGAGGACAAGAAGGCCTTCCTGGCTACCTTCGACGGCGTGGCTCTGGGTTCCGACGCGTTCTTCCCCTTCCCCGACAACATCAAGCGGGCTAAGGCCTCCGGCGTCAAGTACATCGCCCAGCCCGGCGGCTCCATTCGGGACGATCTGGTCATCGAGGAGTGCGATAAAAACGGCATGGTCATGGCCTTCACCGGCATGCGCCTGTTCCACCATTGATTTTCAGTTTGGAGTGTGGAGAGTGGAGTGTGAAGTGATGGTATCGCCTTCGGCGATGAATAAATAATCTCCACTCTCCACTCTTCACTCTTCACCCTCAACTCCTAACTCCACACTTTATGAAAGGTTTGGTTTTATGAAGCTTTTAGTTGTGGGCGGCGGCGGGCGGGAGCACGCCATTATCCGCTGTCTGAAAAAGAATCCCGAAGTGACCGTAATTTTTGCTCTGCCCGGTAACGGCGGCATTGCGGCGGACGCTACCTGCGTTCCCATCGGGGCCACCGATATTGACGGCGTTGTGAAGTTTGCCGTGGAGAATGCCGTTGACTACGCCGTGGTGGCGCCTGACGATCCGCTGGTTCTGGGCTGCGTGGATGCGCTGGAAAGCAAGGGTATTCCCTGCTTCGGGCCCCGGGCCAACGCTGCCATCATCGAGGGCAGCAAGGTGTTCTCCAAGAATCTGATGAAAAAGTACGGCATTCCCACGGCGGAATATGCGGTTTTTGAGGACATGGACGCAGCGCTCAGCTATCTTGACACCGCTCCCGTGCCCACCGTGGTCAAGGCCGACGGTCTGGCTCTGGGCAAGGGCGTCATCATCGCGAGCACCCGGGAGGAGGCCAAGAAGGCCGTCCGTGATATGATGGAGGGCGGTATGTTTGGCAAGTCCGGCAGCCGGGTGGTCATTGAGGAATTCCTCACCGGCCCCGAGGTTTCCGTGCTGGCCTTCACGGATGGTAAGGTGGTCAAGCCCATGGTGTCCTCCATGGACCACAAGCGCATCGGCGACCACGACACCGGCCTGAACACCGGCGGCATGGGCACCGTGGCTCCCAACCCCTACTACACCGCCGAAATCGCCGACGTGTGCATGAAGACCATCTTCCTGCCCACCATCGCCGCCATGAATGCCGAGGGCCGCACCTTCAAGGGCTGCCTGTATTTCGGCCTGATGCTGACTCCCAAGGGCCCCAAGGTCATCGAGTACAACTGCCGCTTCGGCGACCCCGAAACTCAGGTGGTGCTGCCGCTGCTGGAAAGCGATTTGCTCACCATCATGCGCTCCTGCACCAATGGAACCCTGGCGGACACCGAGGTCAAATTTTCCGACAAGAATGCCTGCTGTGTGATTTTGGCGTCCAACGGCTACCCCGTGAGCTATAAGAAGGGCTTTGAAATCACCATGACCGCCGAAGCGGCTGAGCACACCTTCGTGGCGGGGGCCAAGCTGGAAAATGGAAAGCTTCTCACCTCCGGCGGACGGGTCACCGGCACCACCGCCATTGCGGGTTCTCTGGAAGAAGCCATCAAGGAAGCCTACCGCCTGTCCGACGGGGTGAAATTTGAGGGGGCCTACCGCAGAAGCGATATCGGCCAGCGTGCTTTGCAGGCTTTATACTAATATGCGATTAAAACCAGACAGTCTTTCCGGCCTAAATCGCGCTAAAATGCGTTCTCGTCCTTGATGGGCGACAGCCCATCTGCGTCCTCGGCCTTTTTTATCACGATTTATTCTCGGAAATCCATGTCTACTTTCAATCTCATATTAGTATTAAAATAAATCAAGGAGGAAAACCCATGGTTTATCGCGTTTACGTTGAAAAGAAGGAAGGCCAGACCCACGAGGCCAGCAGCCTTTTGAAAGAAATCCGGGACTTTTTGCAGATTCACAGCCTCACCGGGCTGCGGGTGCTGAACCGCTATGACGCGGAAAATATGGACGAAGAACTGTTCCGCTACGCCGTGAACACCGTATTCTCCGAGCCACAAGTGGACAACGTTAGCTACGAGGTGCCCCAGGGGCAGACGGTCTTCGCCGTGGAGCCCCTGCCCGGTCAGTACGATCAGCGGGCCGACTCCGCCGCCCAGTGCATCCAGATCATCTCTCAGGGCAACCGTCCCACCATTCGCACTGCCAAGGTCTATGTCCTCACCGGCGACGTAAGTGAGGACGAGCTGGCTGCCATTAAGAAGTACGTCATCAACGCCGTGGAGAGCCGGGAAGCTTCTCTGGAGATGCCTGAGACCTTGGCAGTCCAATATGCGATTCCCGAAACAGTGGCGACCGTCACCGGCTTCATCGGCATGGACGAAACCGCCCTTTCCGAGCTTCTCGACCGGCTGGGCCTTGCCATGGATTTGGACGATCTGAAATTCCTCCAGACCTACTTTGCCGAGCAGGAACACCGGAATCCCACTATCACCGAGATTCGTGTGGTGGACACCTACTGGTCCGACCACTGCCGCCACACTACCTTCTCCACCCACTTGGACAGCATCGACATTGAAGACCCCGCTGTGCAGGCCGCCTATGAGGATTACCTTGCCGCCCGGGTGGAGGTCTACGGCGAGGAAAAGGCCGCTGCCCGGCCCCAGACCCTGATGGACATTGCCACCATCGGCGCGAAAACCCTGAAAAAGCGGGGCCTGCTTCCCGAACTGGACGAGAGCGAGGAAATCAACGCCTGCTCCATCCACATGGACGCCGAGGTAAACGGAGAAACCCAGGACTGGTTGCTGATGTTCAAGAACGAGACCCACAACCATCCCACCGAAATCGAGCCCTTCGGCGGCGCGGCTACCTGTATCGGCGGCTGCATCCGTGACCCCCTGTCCGGCCGGGCCTATGTCCATCAGGCCATGCGGGTCACCGGCGCGGGAGACCCCCGGAAGTCTCTGAAGGACACCCTGCCCGGCAAACTGCCCCAGCGCAAGCTCTGCCAGACCGCCGCAGCGGGCTATTCCTCCTACGGCAACCAGATCGGCCTTGCCACGGGCCACGTTGCGGAGTTGTACCACGAGGGTTACATTGCAAAACGCATGGAGTGCGGCGCGGTGGTTGCCGCCGCTCCTGCGGAGAATGTCCGCCGGGAATGCCCCGCTCCCGGGGACGTGGTGATTCTGCTGGGCGGCCGTACCGGCCGTGACGGCATCGGCGGCGCCACCGGCTCCTCCAAGAGCCACAACCTGAAATCCCTGACCACCATGGCATCCGAGGTTCAGAAGGGCAACGCCCCCGAGGAGCGGAAAATTCAGCGGCTGTTCCGGGACAGCAGGGTCACCCGGCTGATTAAGCGCTGCAACGACTTCGGCGCGGGCGGCGTGTCCGTTGCCATCGGCGAACTGGCGGACGGCTTGCGTATCGATCTGGACGCCGTGCGGAAAAAGTACGATGGGTTAGACGGCACAGAGTTGGCAATCTCCGAGTCTCAGGAGCGTATGGCGGTGGTCGTGGCCCCCGAGGATGCCGACGCCTTCATCGCCGCTGCCGAGAAGGAAAATCTGGAAGCCTACCGGGTGGCTGAGGTCACCGAGGAGGCCCGAATGGTCATGACCTGGAAGGGCAAGGAAATTGCCAACCTGTCCCGGGACTTCCTGAACACCAACGGCGCGGTGAAGCATGCGGACGTGAAGGTTACCTCCGGCAGCGTACCTGAGGTTGCACCCATGGGTCTGAAGGCTATCGCTTCTGATTTGAAGTTCGCTTCCCAGAGAGGCCTGGTGGAGCGGTTCGATTCCACCATCGGCGCCGGTTCTCTGCTGATGCCCTTCGGCGGCAAAAATCAGTCCACCCCTGAGCAGGCCATGGCGGCAAAGCTGCCGGTGCTGCCCGGTCAGGAAACCGACGCCGCCAGCGTGATGGCATGGGGCTGCGACCCCGACTTGCTGAGCGCCGACCCCTTCACCGGTGCAAAGATGAGCGTGATTTCCTCCATGGCGAAAATTGTGGCCGCCGGTGCGGACTATAAGAAAGCTTACCTTACCTTGCAGGAATTCTTTGAGAAGCTGAGAAACGAGCCGGAGCGCTGGGGCAAGCCCTTCCAGGCGCTGCTGGGCGCGCTGAATGCCCAGCTGGGTCTGGGCGCTGCTGCCATCGGCGGCAAGGACTCCATGTCCGGCACCTTCCTTGACAAGGACGTGCCCCCTACGGTGATCTCCTTCGCCATCGCGCCGTTGAAGGCCGGGGACGTGATTTCCAGCGAGTTCAAGGAAGCGGGCCACCCCGTCTACCGCTTTGGCCCCTCCAGCGGCAGCTACAAGCAGCTGAAGGAAAGCTGGGAGAAGTTCCACGTCCTGTGCCAGGCGGGCAAGGTAAAAGCCGCCTGGGCTGTGGATGCCGGCGGTGAGGGCGAGGCCGTCATGAAGATGTCCTTCGGCAACGGCATCGGCTTTGTGTCCGAGCCGGGCGCGGTTCATCAGTATGGCCCCGCCTACGGCGACATCGTGGCGGAGCTGACGGAGGACTGCGACTTTGGCTTCCGCATTGGCCACACCGTCGCGGAGCCTGTCATCACCATCGAGGATGAAACCGCCACCATTGCGGAGCTGTACGAACTGAACACCGCCGTGCTGGAAAAGGTCTACCCCACCAAGACGGTGGAAACTGAGAACACCGTTCCCACCTTCTCCAACCCCGGCGTGTCCACGCTGGCTCCTGCCGTGAAGGTGGCAAAGCCCAAGGTGCTGATCCCCGTGTTCCCCGGCACCAACTGCGAGTACGATTCCGCCCGGGCCGTCATGTCTGCCGGCGGCGAGGCTGACATCGTGGTCATCCGCAACCTGACCGCCGATGATGTAGCAAGAAGCGTGGAAACGGTTGCCGCGAAAATTGCCGAAAGCCAGATGATTTTCATCCCCGGCGGCTTCTCCGGCGGCGACGAGCCGGACGGCTCCGCCAAGTTCATCACCGCCTTCTTCCGCAACCCCGCCATCAAAGAGCAGGTGACGAAGCTGTTGGAAGAGCGGGACGGCCTGATGTGCGGCATCTGCAACGGCTTCCAGGCCCTCATCAAGCTGGGCCTGGTGCCTTTCGGAAAGATCATCGACACCGACGACACCTGCCCCACCCTGACCTTCAACACCATCGCCCGGCACCAGAGCCGCATTGTCCGCACCCGGGTGGCCTCCAACAAGAGCCCCTGGCTGAGCCTGACCAATGTGGGCGATATCTACAACGTGCCCATCTCCCACGGCGAGGGCAAGTTCCTGGCCTCTGCCGAACTGGTGGAAAAGCTGGCACAAAACGGCCAGATTGCCACCCAGTACGTCGACCTCAGCGGCAACCCCACCATGGATGCCGCTTTCAACCCCAACGGCTCCGTCTGCGCCATCGAGGGCATCACCTCTCCCGACGGCCGGGTCTTCGGCAAGATGGGCCACAGCGAGCGCATCGGCGCGGGACTGTACCAGAATGTCCCCGGTCAGTACGATATCCAGATGTTCAAGGCCGCAGTGAAGTATTTCAAGCAACCCTAATATACAGCAAACGCCTCGGCGCATTTAATATTGCGCCGAGGCGTTTATTCATATTCATGGATGATTGGGCGGGAGCGATACCGAGCGGTACCCAAGGGCGTAACGATTACACACCAGCCTGCGCACGCATTGTCTGCCCACACTGTGGGCCTAGCGGCTGCCCTTGTCGTAGGGGATGCCCTCGGCCTTGGGGGCACGGGACTTTTTCGACGTGAAGGCCAGCACCGCCAAAGTGACGAGATAGGGAAGCATCCGGTACAGGTGGGAGCTGATACCTAAGTTTGCCAGCGTGTAGATGCCGTCGCCGTTGAGATCGATGGAGCTGTATGCCGCCGCGATGCACTTGAACAGGCCGAACAGCAGCGATGCGCCCGCGATGTTCAGGGGCTTCCAGTTGCCGAAGATCATAACCGCCAGCGCCAGGAAGCCGAAGCCTGCCACGTCGCCGTTGGCGGTGCAGTTGGCGGTGGTCAGGGAGTAGACGAAACCGCCCATACCTGCCAGCGCGCCGGAAATGGTGGTGCCGGCGTAGCGCATCTTGTAGACGTTGATGCCCAGACTGTCCGCTGCCTGAGGATTCTCACCGCAGGAGCGCAGCCGCAGGCCAAACCGGGTCTTGTACAGAATGATGGACAGGATAATGAAAACCAGAATGCAGATATAGGTTGCCAGATACACCTTATGGATGAAGGTCTCGCCCAGGAAGCCGATGTCCACGTTTTTCTTGATGCCGAAGGTGGACTTCTTAATCATGAACCAGGAGGCGGCGTCGCCGGTGGCCATTTGCAGAGTGTTCTGGTTGGCGAGAATCCGCACCAGGAACAGCACCAGCGCGGGAGCCATCATGTTCAGTGCGGTGCCGCCTACGGTCTGGTCGGCCTTCAGATTGATGGAGGCGAAGGACAGCAGGAGGGAGAACACCGCACCCATCAGGGCGGACACCAGCATGGCAAGCAGCTCCAGCCCCTGCAGGGTCAGCCAATCGCCGCTGCGGGCGGCCTCGGTGAATACGTCAAAGCTCTGCATGGAGCGCACAAACAGCACGCCGATGAACGCGCCGAAGATCATAATACCTTCCAGTGCCAGGTTGATGATACCGCTGCGCTCGGCGAAGACGCCCGCCAGTGCCACAATCATCAGGGGCACCGCGTACAGAAGGGTCTGTTGAATCAGAAAACTCATGCTTGCTCTCCTCCTTCTTCGGTATTTTTCGGGTCATTCCTAGGAGGTTCCGCGTTGGCGTTGGATGCGCCCGCACGGCGCTTGCCGGTAATCAGCATCCGGATTACCAGCGAGAAGGCGCTCAAATACACGATTACAGAGATAATCACGTCGGTGATGTACTCATTGTACGCAGTCAGGCCCGTAAGCTGCTGGCCCACAATGTCCAGCATTGCCATGAAGATGGCGGTGAAGATGACGCCGATGGGGTTGCTCACCGCCAGCAGTGCCACGGGGATGCCGTTGAAGCCGATGGAGGGCAGGGACTGGTAGGTGGACCAGTAGAACTCGGTGTTGCCGGACAGCCAGTACAGCGCCGCGCCGCCGCCGGCAAGGCATCCGGCAATCGCCATGGACAGCACGATGTTGCGCTTATCGTTGATGCCCGCGTACCGGGCGGCATGGCGGTTGGAGCCGCAGGCCTTCAGCTGGTAGCCCATGGTGGTTTTGGTCATCAGAATGTAGACCGCGATGGCAATGAGCACAGCGATGAGAATGCCACCGTTGACCTGAGAGTTGGGGAAGAGCTTGTCCAGGCCCAGCTTGGGAGTCGCCACACCGTTGTAGGAGGTCTTGTAAATATAGCCTGCCTTGGTGTTTTCCAGCACGTTTTTGAAGTTGCTGACGTCGAACGCCCAGGTGACAAGGTTTGCCGCCAGCCAGTTAGTCATGATGCAGGCGAGAACCTCGTTGATGTTCAGGAAGGCCTTCAGCATACCGGGAATCGCGCCCCAGAGTGCGCCCGCCAGGCACCCGCCCAGGAAGGCCAGAATCCAGATCAGCCCGGCGGGGACGTTGGTGGAAGGAATGCCCAGCGCGATCATCAGGGATGCCAGCGTGCCCATCAGGTACTGGCCCGGCGCGCCGATGTTGAACAGGCCCGTCTTGTAGGCCACCGCCACGGAAAGACCGGTCATGATCAGCGGCGTTGCCCGGAAGAGCATATTGCCGAGGGATTGGGCGTTGTAGCCCCAGACGAGCTGACCGGCGGCATTGCGGCCCTTGGACAGGATGCCGAAGAAGATCAGACGGACGCCGTCCCAGATGCCGGCGGCGGTGATGGTGTCCTTGCTCAGACCCACGATCACCACGACCACGACACCGACCAGCAGACCGATGAGAATGGAGATCAGCGAGGCAAGGACTTTTTTCGTGGCGTCCTTTTCATAAAGGTTCAACAGGGTGTTCTTCATTGCCGGTTCTCTCCTTTCCCGCTGCGCTTGGCGCCTGCCATGTAGAGGCCCAGCTCCTGCACGGTGGTGGTTTTCGGGTCAAGCTCGCCCACGATTTCACCCTCGTACATGACGAGAATCCGGTCGGAGACGTTCATGACCTCATCCAGCTCCAGCGACACCAGCAGCACGGCCTTTCCGGCGTCCCGCTGAGCAACCAATTGCTTGTGAATATATTCGATGGCGCCCACGTCCAGACCGCGGGTGGGCTGCACCGCCACCAGCAGGGGATTCTCCCGGTCCAGCTCCCGGCCGATGATGGCCTTCTGCTGGTTGCCGCCGGACATACTCCGGGTCAGGGTGACGGGGCCCTGACCGCTGCGGACATCGTACTGGTCAATAATCTTTTCCGCGTACTGCCGCACCGCGTCCCGGCGGATGAAGCCCATGTGCTGGAACCGGGGGTCCTCAAAGGATTGCAGCACCAGATTGTTCTCCAACGTGTCGTCCAGCACCAGACCGTGCTTGTGCCGGTCCTCGGGGATGTGGCTCATGCCGGCCTCACTGCGCTTGCGGACGCTGCTGTGGGAGATGTCGTGACCGCACAGGGTGATGTGCCCGGAGGAGGCCTTCTCAAGGCCCGTCAGGCCGTAGACCAGCTCGGTCTGACCGTTGCCGTCGATGCCCGCGATGCACACGATTTCTCCGGCGCGAATCTGGAAGGAAACGTGGTTTACCGCGTTCTTTTTGCTGGTTTTGGAAGGGACGGTCAAATCCTGCACGTCCAGAATGACCTCGCCGGGATGGGCCGGGCCCTTCTGAACCTGAAGCTGAACGGGACGGCCCACCATCATGTTGCTCAGCTCCTGTTGGTTGGTGTCCTTAATGTTGACGGTGCCAATGCACTTGCCCTTGCGCAGAACGGTGCACCGGTCTGCCACCGCCATAATTTCGTTCAGCTTGTGGGTAATGAACAGAATGGACTTGCCCTCTTTGGCGAAGGAACGCATGATTTCCATCAATTCGTCAATTTCCTGAGGGGTCAGCACGGCGGTAGGCTCGTCGAAAATGAGAATTTCGTTGTCCCGGTACAGCATTTTCAGGATTTCCACCCGCTGCTGCATGCCCACGGTGATGTCCTCCACCTTGGCGTCCAAATCCACGGCCAGCTTATATTTCTCCGACAGCGTCTGCACCTTTTCCCGGGCGGTTTTGCGCTGGAGGAAGCCCATTTTCGTGTCCTCCGCGCCCAGAATGATGTTGTCCAGCACGCTGAACACGTCCACCAGCTTGAAGTGCTGGTGCACCATGCCGATGTGGAGGGCCGTGGCGTCGTTGGGGTTGTGGATCTGCACGACCTCGCCGTTTTTCTTGATGACGCCTGCTTCCGGCTGATAAAGTCCGAACAGAACGCTCATCAGCGTGGATTTGCCCGCGCCGTTTTCTCCCAGCAGAGCGTGAATTTCCCCCCGGCGGAGCTGGAGAGTGATGTCGTCATTGGCCACAATGCCGGGGAATTCTTTCCTGATGTTGAGCATTTCAATAATGTAATCGGATTGCATTACGAAGCGCCCTCCTTTCCCACGTGATTAGCGAGTTCATTATATACTGAAATCAGGGAAAATGCAAGAAGTGCTTTGGGCAATTTCCACAGGAAACCCCACAGGCCCGGAAACGGAATGTTTCTGTGCAGAAAACACTTGTCCTCTGCACAAAATACACGCTGATTTTCTCCGGTTCTTTTGTGGTTTCGCCGAAATTCTTCCGCGCCTATTGACAGAAGCCGCGGAAGAAAGGTATACTCTTCCTATCATACGGCAGGGGCGTCGTATCCTTTGGGGAGACGGCGCCCTTTTCTCATCAAGATATGGAAAGAGGAATAGAAAGATGTTGGACATGATCACCAAAATCAATGCTGCCCTGAACGGCATCGTCTGGGGCTGGCCTGCCCTGATTCTGCTGGCCTTTGTGGGCGTACTTACCACCTGCATCACCAAATGCTTCCAGATCAGCCATTTCGGCCACTGGATGAAAAACACCATCGGCGCAATTTTTAAAGACAGCAAGGTGACCTCGCACACCTCCGACCGCTCCATCTCCCAGTTCCAGAGCCTGTGTACCGCCCTGGCGGCCACCGTGGGCACCGGCAACATCGTGGGTGTGGCGGGCGCCATTCTGGTGGGCGGCCCCGGCGCTGTGTTCTGGATGTGGCTCATTGCCTTCTTCGGAATGATGACCAACTATTCCGAAAACGTGCTGGGCATCTATTACCGCCGGAAGAACGAACAGGGCGAGTGGTGCGGCGGCGCCATGTACTATCTGCGGGACGGCCTGGGCGCGAAAAAGGGCTGTAAGCAGATCGGCGCGATTCTGGCTGCCGCCTTCTCCGTATTCTGCTTCCTGGCCTCCTTCGGCATCGGCAACATGACCCAGGTCAACTCCATTTCCGGCAATATGGAGGCCGTGTTCGGCGTGCCCACCTGGGTCAGCGGCATTGTACTGTTGATTCTGTGCGGGCTGGTCATCGTGGGCGGACTGAAGCGCATTGCCACCGTCACGGAGAAGATCGTGCCCTTCATGGTGCTGGTTTATATGGTCGGCACCATTGCCATTCTGGTCATGAATATCAAAATGGTGCCCGCTGTGTTTACCGCGATCTTCGAGGGAGCCTTTGCCCTCAAGGCCGCCGGCGGCGGCATCGTGGGCTACGGTATGAAGCTGGCCATTGAGCAGGGCATGAAGCGGGGCGTGTTCTCCAACGAGGCGGGCCTTGGCTCCTCCGTCATGGTCCACTCCAACTCCAACGTCAAGGAGCCGGTCCGGCAGGGTATGTGGGGCATCTTTGAGGTCTTTGCCGACACCATGATCGTGTGCACTCTGACTGCTTTCACGGTTCTGTCCTCCGGGCTGGTGGATTTGGAAACCGGCGTTGCCGTGGCGGAATACAGCGGCGTGGCGCTGACCAAGGCCAATGTGGTCAGCACGGTATTTACCATGTACTTTGGCAAGCTGGGCGGCGCCTTTGTGGCCATTGCCATTATGCTGTTCGCCTACTCCACCGTGCTGGGCTGGAGCCACTACGGCTCCAAGGCCTGTGAGTATCTCTTCGGCACGAAATCCACCATGGTCTACCGGGTGATTTTCGTCATCGCCACTTTCGGCGGCGCTGTCATGGGCGAGAATCTGGCCTGGGACATTGCCGACACCCTCAACGGCATGATGATGATTCCCAACCTCATCGGCGTCATTGTTTTGTCTCCCATTGTGTACAGAATCACGAAGAATTATGTAAACCGCAAGATCAAAAACGAAGCTGTGGAGCCGATGCTCTCCAACTTTGACGACATTCAGAAGGAAGCCGCCGAAGCCGTAGCCTCCGGTGCGGAATAATTCCCCATACATACAAAAACGCCTGCGTGAAATTGCTCCACGCAGGCGTTTTTTCGCATAATTGTCAACTGACATTACCCTTCCTGCACCACAATCTCGGAAACCTTGAGGCCGGGATTGCGGCGGCAGGTGAAATCGATGGCCCAGAAGCTGCTGAATACCATCAGGTTCCGGCCCCGGTAGTCCTCCAAAAGCTCGGCATCGCTGCCCAGATTCAGGTCGCTCAGATCGCCGGGGTACTCGTCAATCAGGCGGATTTCCTCGTAGGGCAGCATCTCCATCCGCAGCTCCACACCGTACTCATTCTTCATCCGGTACTGGAAGACCTCCAACTGCAAAATGCCGACCACGCCCACAATGACCTCCTCCATGCCGGAGTTGGGCAGCTTGAAGATCTGAATGGCGCCCTCCTGAGCGATCTGCTCTGTGCCCTTGACGAACTGCTTGCGCTTCATGGAGTCCTTGGCGGACACCCGGCAGAAGTGCTCCGGGGCGAAGGTGGGGATGCCGGAATAGGTGAATTTCTTGCCCGGCACGGTGATGGTGTCGCCGATAGCGAAGATGCCGGGGTCAAAGACACCAATCACGTCTCCGGCGTAGGCCTCGTCCACAATTTCCCGCTCAGCGGCCATCAGCTGCTGAGGCTGGGAAAGACGCATTTTCCGGTTGCCCTGTACGTGGAAATACTCCGCGTCCCGGGAGAATTTGCCGGAGCAGATGCGCATGAAGGCCAGCCGATCCCGGTGGGCTTTGTTCATATTGGCCTGAATTTTGAAGACAAAGGCGGAAAAATCCGGGTCAAAGGTGTCGATGACGCCGCAGTCTGCCGTCCGCGGCAGGGGAGGGGGCGTCAGCTTCAGGAACGCCTCCAGAAACGGCTCGATGCCGAAGTTGGTCAGAGCGGAGCCGAAGAACACCGGGGACAGCTGCCCGCAGCGCACCGCCTCCACGTCCATTTCCCGTCCGGCGGAGAGCAGCTCCACGTCGTCGATGAGCTGCTGGTGCTTATTTTCGCTGCCCAGCAGGTCGGCAACCTGCGGGTCATACAAATCCACTTCCAGCTTGTCCGCCCGGGACTTGCCGTTTACCCCGGAGAAGAACAACAGCTCCGCCTTCTCCCGGTCGTAGACGCCCTGAAAATCCTTGCCGCAGCCGATGGGCCAGTTCATGGCGTAGGTCTCGATGCCCAGCTCCCGCTCCACCTCGTCCAGCAGGTCGAAGGGATCTTTCGTCTCCCGGTCCATTTTGTTGACGAAGGTAAAAATGGGAATGTGCCGCATGGCGCAGACCTTAAAGAGCTTTCTCGTCTGAGGCTCCACGCCCTTAGCGCCGTCAATGACCATGACGGCGGAGTCCGCCGCCATCAGGGTGCGGTAGGTGTCCTCAGAGAAGTCCTGGTGGCCCGGGGTGTCCAGAATGTTGATGCAGAAGCCCTCGTACTGGAACTGCATGACGGAAGACGTGACGGAAATACCGCGCTGTTTCTCAATTTCCATCCAGTCGGAGGTGGCGGCGCGGGAATTCTTCTTGCCCTTGACCACGCCAGCCTGGGCGATGGCGCCGCCGTAGAGCAGAAATTTTTCGGTTAAGGTGGTTTTGCCGGCGTCGGGGTGGGAAATGATGGCGAAGGTTCGCCGCCGGCTGATTTCTTCCTGTAAGGTTGACATGGATGATCCCTCCATAAGCATTGTTGTTTTCAAAAAACCGGAGGGACTTCTAAATGGGAGTATGGTAACGCATAAAGCCTCCAAATCGGTCATTTTTCTTTCAAATCAATTCAGTTTACCACAGATTCATCGGATTTACAAGGGGGAAATGAAAGAATGTACAGATACCTGAAGAGCAATTTGCTGTGCAGTTCTGGTCGAGGGGGCCGAAGGATGTACGATGACCGCCCAGCGTTCGTAACGCATTGGCTGGCCACCCAGCGGCCTGCAAAAATTCTGACACAAAGTGCTTGACAAAATAAACAAAACGGTGTATAGTCTTTTGTATAAATTTAATACGCTAACGTGTTGAAAAGCAAAGGCGTTTTTCACCCGATTTTCGGGCGAAGAGCGCCTTTTTTCGTTTACTTTTTGATTTGGGGATGAGATTGATGATTAAACTGGAACACGTAGAAAAATACTTCGGTGACCTGCACGTTTTGAAGGACGTAAATCTGGAGGTCAAAGAGGGCGAGAAGCTGGTCATCATCGGCCCCTCCGGCTCCGGCAAGTCCACCACCGTCCGGTGCATGAACTTTCTGGAAACCCCCACCAGCGGCCATGTGTACATCGACGGTGAGGAGCTGACTGCCAAGAACAAGACCAAGCTGGTCCGCCGCACCACCTCCATGGTGTTCCAGCAGTTCAACCTGTACCCCCATATGACGGTGCTCCACAATCTGACGCTGGCTCCCATGAAGCTGCACCACAAGTCCCGCAAGGAGGCCGAGGAGCTGGCTTATCACTATCTGGATGTGGTGGGTCTGCGGGATAAGGCAGTATCACCATGATTACCAATCCCGCGGTGTTTGCCTACATCATGAAAGGCGTGGCCTTCACCATCGTCATTTCCGTGGTGGCGGTGCTCTGCGGCATCCTGTTCGGCTCCATCCTTGCCATGGTCAGAAACTACTGCACCAGCAAAAAAACCAAGGTTTTTCAGTGGCTGTCCGTGATTTACATTGAGATTTTCCGCAATACGCCCCTGCTTTTGTGGATTTTCATCTGCCTTGTCTTCTGCCCCTGCCCCAAGGCGCTGGAGCACAAGATGTGGGGCCTTTCCTCGGCGGAGGTGAAGCTGCTGTTTAAGACGGCGGTGGCGCTGATTCTTTTTACGTCCTCCGTCATTGCGGAGATCGTCCGGGGCGGCCTGAACAGCGTTGCCCACGGGCAGTTTGAGGCGGGCCACTCTCAGGGCTTTTCCACGGTGCAGATCATGCTCTACATTGTGCTGCCCCAGGCCTTCCGCAACATCGTGCCCACGCTCCTGAGCCAGGTCATCACCACCATCAAGGATTCTTCCTATCTTGCCAACGTGGCGACCATCGAGCTGATGAGCCGGGTGAAGAAGCTTCTCAGCTCGGCCCATCGGTACAATGGACTGAATACGGTGAACGTTTCCGATGTGTTTGTCCTGTTCGGGTTTGCGTGCCTGATTTATTTTGTCATTAATTTCACCCTTTCCTGCATCGTCAGAAGGATGCAGAAGCGGAAAAAGGCTGTACTGGTGCGACGGTAGGAGGCGGCAGCATGAAGCAGTATGTGGTCACGATTTCCAGACAGTTCGGCTCCATGGGCCGGATGATTGCCCAGCAGCTGTCCCGGGAGCTGGGGGTGGAGTTCTACGATCGGGACATTGTGGAGGAAACCGCCAGCCGGATGGGCCTGCCGGTTTCCGTTATCAGCAACACCGAGGAAAATTCCAAGTCCATCTATTTTAAGCAGCAGTACCCCCTGGGCATGGGCATTGCCAGCATGCGGGACGAAATCTTTCTGATCCAGAAAAATATCATTCGGGACCTTGCTCAGAAGGAGTCCTGCATCATTGTGGGCCGCTGCGCCGACAGCATTCTCATGGACATGGAAAACCACCTGAATGTGTACATCTACGCGCCCATGGGCGCGAGGCTTCGCAACGCGGTGGAACTTGCGAAGCTGGATGAAAAAACCGCAAAAAAGATGATCCGGGAAATCGACCGTTCCCGGGAGCTGTACCACCGGCGGTATTGCCCGGAGTATGTGGATCCCTCCACCAACAAGGACATCATGATCGACTCCAGCCGCTTCGGCGCGGAGGGCACGGTGAAAATCCTTGCGGGACTGGTTCGGGAGATGTTTGGCTGAAAGACGGCGCTGTAAAAACGCAGCGCCGCTTTTTCCGTGAGATGAGCATCGGCCCCTACGACTCTGCATTTTGCCGAAAAGACAACAGGAAAGAAGGAGAAACCCATGGGCAAGCATCAGCCCCTGCCCCCCATTGGCGCACGAATCATTAAGTCCTCGTTAGGTTCCTTGATCTGCGTGGGAATCTATTTTATCCGGGAGCTGCTGCCCATTGGCAGCGGCATTCCCTTTTACAGCATTCTGGCGGTGCTCTGGTGCACCCAGCCCTATACCACCTCCACGCTGGACAAGGCAAAGCAGCGTACCATCGGCACCTTTCTGGGCGCGGCCTTCGGACTGGTTTTTCTGCTGGTGTTCCGGGCGCTGGGAGGTGCCAACAAGGCAGTGGTGTATGTGACGGCCTGCCTGATGCTGATTCCCATTCTCTATACCACGGTGCTGCTGGAAAAGCGCAACGCCTCCTATTTTTCCTGTGTGGTGTTCCTGACCATTGCCATCAACCACAGCTTTGACGAAAATCCCTATCTGTTCGCCTTTAACCGTGTTCTCGATACCCTCATCGGCATCGGCGTGGGCGTGCTGCTGAACTCCGCCCACCGCCCGGTGAAGCAGAAGGAGAACATTCTCTACGTCAGCGGCATCGACTCCGTGCTGGTGTCCAGCCGGGACGTGATGATACCATATAATAAGGTGGAGCTGAACCGGCTGATTGCCGAGGGAGTGAATTTCACCATTTCCACCATCCGCACTCCGGCTTCCATGATGGAGCCGCTGAGCGGCATCAACCTGAAGCTGCCGGTGATTGCCATGGACGGCGCGGTGCTCTATGACATCCGGGAAAACCGGTATCTGGACGTGTTCGCCCTGGAGCGGTCAGCGGCGGTTCAGGTGGAAGGCATCATTGAAGCGGAGGCCGCCCACGCATTCGTGAATGTGCTGCGGGACAACACCCTTCTCATTTACTATGGTGAGTTCCGGAACGACGCGGAGCGGGATATGTTTGAGCACCTCCGCCGCTCGCCCTACCGCAATTACACCGGCAAGCAATTCCGCAATGACGCCGAACGGGAGCAGGTGCTCTACATCATGGCGCTGACCCGGACAGACCATGCCCAGAAGATTGCCGGGCGGATTCAGGAGCAGCTCGGCGGCAGGGTGCGGGTGATGCTGTATCCGGCGTCGGAATATGAGGGCTACACCTATCTGAAGGTCTACGCCGCCGATGCCTGCAAGGCCAATATGCTGAAGATTTTGCAAACGCGTATCGGCGCGGAGCGGGTTATCACCTTCGGCAGCATTCCGGGGCAGTACGATGTGTATGTCCATGATGACGGTGGCAACTCCGCCGTAAAAATGCTGAAAAAGCTGTACGAGGGGAAAAAGCTGGAGGATGTACTGAATTAACGAAAGGGCTGTCCCGCTTTGGCGAGACAGCCCTTTCGTTTGCAATTATACCAGTTTGGAAAGCAGCTCCGCCGGCGTCAGCCCGGCAAAGCCGGGGGCGGTCAGCTCTGCTTCCGGAAGCCGCTGGGGCGTCCCGATGCCCACGGCCTTCATGCCGCCCCGGTGGGCCGCTTCGATTCCCGCCGCGGAGTCCTCGAACACCACGCATTGCTCCGGCAAAAGGTTCAGCGCCCGGGCCCCTTTCAGGAACACCTCCGGGTCAGGCTTTCCCTTCACGATTTGCGTGCCGTCGATCACAGCGTCAAAAAGACCCATAATTTTCAGCCTTTCCAGAATGAACTCCGCGTTTTTGCTGACGCTTCCCAGCCCAATACGGTATCCCTCCGTCCGGGCAGCCTTTAGGAACTCCGGTACACCCGGCAGCAGCGCCGCCGGGGTCAGACCGCCGATCAGTTCCCGGTAACGGTCATTTTTCCTGCCGCAGAGCCGGGCCTTTTCCTGTGGAGAAAAGCTTCGGTTTCCCTTTTGCAGCAGCAGTTCCAGACACTGCGCCCGGCTGATGCCCAAAAAGGCCTCGTGATCCTCCGGGGTGAAGGGGATGTCCAGCTCCTCCGCCAGCTCCTTCCATGCCTGACAATGCAGCGGGTTGGTGTTCACCAGAACCCCGTCCAGATCGAACAGCAGTCCCCGGATCACAGCAGTTTCAGAGTACCGGAGGTGATGCGCCGTCCGCTGCTGCGGTCAAAGAGCATCACGTTGCTGCCGGTGATTTCCAGCGGAAGCCTGCTGCCGATGGTGAACAGGGTGCTGCCGAAGACCACGCCGGTGAGCAGGTATTCCCCAATGCGCACCTTGACGGTGGACTCCATGCCGGTGGGCATGGCGCCGTAGATTTCGCACTCCACATTTCCGCCGCCGGTGATGG
>CAMFBN010000040.1 GCA_945948535.1 uncultured Clostridia bacterium | reverse complement strand
AGTACTGTTTCTTTTCTTCCGGCGTGAAAAGGGCACGGGACAGGGACTGTTCCCAGCGCACCACCCACGGGTCCAGCGTGTACTTCACAAACTCCAGCGACTGCTGCTCAATATTAGAAAAGCTCGACTTCTCCAGATCGCCGACCATGTGGGGCGGTACCCGGAAAATTCGAGCGATTTCATTGATTTGGAACTTGCGCGTCTCTAAGAACTGTGCCTGCTCCGGCGCGATGGAGATCGGCGTGTATTTCATGCCTTCCTCCAAAATGGCGACCTTCCCGGCATTCTGGCTGCCGGAGAAGCCCTTGTTCCAGCTCTCGCGCACGCGGTCCGGGTCCTTCACGGTGCCGGGGTATTCCAGCAGGCCGCCTGGTGTCGCGCCGTTTGCGAAGAACTTTGCACCGTATTCCTCGGTGGCAATAGCAAGCCCGATAGCGTTTTTCGCCATTGCAATCGGGCTATAGCCGACGAGCCCGTCAAAGCCGAGGCCGGGGATGTGCAGCACGTCTGAAGGCTTCAGGATCACAGTTCCTGCCTTCATGGTCGGCGCGTCGGAATTGTTCATCTGGTAGCTGTAGAAGAGTTGCCCGGAAGAATCCCGGTCCACCGTCATGCGGTTGGGCATGAGCGGGTAGAGTGCCACGACCTCGCCCTTGCCGTTGCGGATGATCTGCGCGTAGGCGTTTCCCCACAGGAGCAGGTGCGTCATGAGTGTTTCCCGGAAGACGAAGGAGCTCATCTCCGGATTCGGCTCGTCGTGCAGCAGCAGATACAGCGGATGCCCGATGGCTTTTTCCTTGCCGCCGTCCTCCTTATAGGTATACAGATGAAGTGGAAGCCCAGCGATGGCCTCCGCCAGAATCCTGACGCACGAGTATACGGCGGTCATCTGCATGGCGGAGCGCTCTGTCACGGCCTTGCCAGAGGTGCTGCCGCCAAGGAAGAAGCGGTAGCTGCTGCCGGAGGTCGCGTTGGTAGGCTTATCGCGGGAATGGAACAGGCCGCTCAAAATTCCCATATTCGTCACCATCCTTTCAGATAAACAAAATGCCTCTGTCATCATAAACAGAGGCAGTGGATACATTGCCGCAGCGGATCGCCCGGTCCAGCGCCATAATGGTGGCAACCGCGCCGTCGATCTTCTCGGTGGAGCGTTCCTTGTCGGCTTTGATGTTGCCAGCAGGGTCCGTTCGGATATAAATGTTGTCCATCATCCAGCGCAGGACCGGATGCCCGCCGTGGGCGATCCGTTTTTCCAGCACCAGCTTCATGAGCTCCTTTGTCGGCGGGGACATGTCCTTGAAGCCCTGACCGAAGGGCACGACGGTAAAGCCCATGCCCTCCAAGTTCTGGACCATCTGGATCGCGCCCCAGCGGTCGAAGGCGATCTCCCGTATGTTGAACTTTTCGCCCAGACGCTCGATGAACTTTTCGATATAGCCGTAATGGATCACGTTGCCTTCGGTGGTCATCAGGTACCCTTGGCGCTCCCAGACCTCATAGGGAACATGATCGCGCCGGACGCGCAGGTCCATCGAATCCTCCGGAATCCAAAAGTACGGGAGGACCACATATCGGTCGTCCTCGTCGGTGGGTGGAAACACGAGCACAAACGCCGTGATATCGGTGGTAGACGAGAGGTCGAGACCGCCATAGCAGACCCGACCCTCCAGATCACCTTCATTCACCGCGAAGGCGCAGGCGTCCCATTTCTCCATCGGCATCCAGCGAACAGCCTGCTTGACCCACTGGTTCAGCCGTAGCTGCCGGAAGGCATTTTCCTCGCCGGGATTCTGTCGCGCCGATTCACAGGCGGCCCGGACCTTGTCAATCCCGACTGTGATACCTAGCGATGGGTTGGCTTTCCTCCAAACCTTTGGGTCGGTCCAGTCCTCGGATTCATCTGCGCCGTAGATCACCGGGTAGAAGGTCGGGTCGATCTTCCGGCCTTCGAGGATGTCCTTAGCCTTCTGGTGTGTCTCATAGCAAATGGAGTGGGTGTCCGTGCCTGCTGTTGTAATAAGGAAGTACAGCGGCTGCATGCGGGCATCGCCGGAGCCCTTGGTCATGACATCAAAGAGCTTACGGTTGGGCTGCGTGTGCAGCTCGTCGAACACGACGCCGTGGATGTTGAAGCCATGCTTCGAGTAGGCCTCCGCCGACAGCACCTGGTAGAAGCTGTTGGTGGGTTGGTAGATGATCCGCTTCTGGGAAGCGAGGATCTTCACGCGCCGTGAGAGCGCCGGACACATCCGCACCATGTCGGCGGCTACGTCGAATACGATGGCGGCCTGCTGGCGGTCAGCAGCGCAGCCGTACACCTCGGCGCGTTCCTCGCCGTCACCGCAGCAGAGCAAAAGCGCTACAGCCGCCGCAAGCTCCGATTTGCCCATTTTCTTCGGTATCTCCACATAAGCCGTGTTGAACTGCCGGTACCCGTTAGGCTTCAGTATGCCGAACAAATCTCGGATGATCTGCTCCTGCCAGTCGATCAGTTCAAAGGGCTTGCCCGCCCATGTGCCTTTGGTATGGCAGAGGGACTCGATGAACATGACCGCATAATCGGCGGCATCCTTGTCATAGTGGGAGTCCTTCGCCTTGAACTTCGTAGGCTTGTATTTCTTCAGTTTTCTTATTGCCATGCGCGTCACCACCTCCCCGATGGCATAAAAATAGCCGCTGCCATTTCTGGCGCGACCTTCGTCATATACGAGGAACAGAGCCTGTCGGCTCCGCTCCTTCTCGGTTTCTGTTTCCTGCTTTTCAGCCAATCTCGATGCCGCCGTAAAGGCCGCCCTCGCTCTTGTACCAGTCCTTGCCGCTACTCAGCGTCTTCACAAAGCGGAAGGTCTTCTCGGTGTTGAGGTTCTCCCAATGGCTGGTGGTCCTGCTGCCGAACCTGCTGGTGCTTTCGGTCAGGCGAACCCGGATGCTCTTCTTGTTGACCTTGATGATCTCGCCCTCCCAGGTCGTGCTCTGGATCAGTATTCCTACGCAGCGTCCCGTGTAAGCCTTGACCTTCATTCCAACCTGCGCCTTTTCCATATTCTTGCCCTCCGTTTAGTGTGTTTTCCCTTTCGGTAGTGACATATTCGCTCTAAATCGGAGATATAGCAAGTTAATTATGCGCTGTCTACTGCCATAATCTACACAAAGATTCTGGCTGGCAATTGTGTATCTTACGGGCGGTATGACTGGTGGATGATGGAGATGATTTTCTCCCGTTCCTCCGCATCGATGCCGATGCTCTCCAGAGCCTGCCGCGTTCCGCAGTCCGGGCAGATGAGCGTCTCGTTGTCTGTGCGGGAGAGCGCCGGGGCTTCCCCATAAGACCTGCCGCACAGCGGACACACCCTGATCTGTCTTACATTATCCTTCATTTTCGACCGCCTCCCTGCATTTATCATAAGCCGCTGCCAGCACTTTTCTGTCGAAGAAGAAGGCGTCGTATCCTTCAAGGCAGGTTCTCATGTAGAAATCGGACGGGATGCCGATGGGCCTGTTCTCGTACATGATGTAGGCGAAAGCGTCCCCCGTCCTGCGCCCGCCCGTTCGGATGTCCTTATACTGGAGCCGCAACTCCTTCTTGTAGTAGAAGGACGGGAAGCCCTCGTATCGGTCCAGCGCGGCCTCGTCCGATTCCGTCACCTCCCAGATCACGACGGGAACCAAGCCGCCGTCACGCTCCTCGATGGTGAGATAGGCGCCGGTCTTGCTTCCCTTGAATAGAAGCTCCCAGCCCTTAAGCTCCGCCGTTCCAAGGATGGTAGCGCGCGGACAGCGGAGGGCCATCTGCTCCATGTTGAGGTTGCTGCCATAGGCGATGTAGCATCGTTTTTTCATTCTGAATCTGTCCTTTCCGAAGGGGATACCCTTCTACCACCTTAAGACCGCTTTCGCGGTCGGGGTAAGGTGGCAGGAGGCTACCTCCTGCGGGTCCTTCAAGCGGCTCTGCCGTTGCGGAAGGCGGCGTCTCCGCTTAAGCGTCTGGTAAGGATGTCCCTTGCGGTCGCAAACTCATCTCCGATGAATCCCAGCCGCAGGAGCCAGGTCCGCATCGCATATTTTGGATTCTCGTTCTGCTGAGGCTTGGGGCTTGCCGTCTTGACTTCCTTTGCCATCTGGCTGAGTGCGAGGCAAAGCTGGATATAGCTCTTAAGCTGTCCCGCATGAAGCCCACCCCTGCGGTCGGCGGTCGGCGCATCGAACTGGAAGAGCCGGAACTCGACCGTGCCTTTGGTAAAGGTCGCGTGGTAGTTAAGCATATGGTAGCGGCTGTCGTTATAGTGTTGGTCGCGTCCGTAGTTCGCGCCGTGGCTGGTGTACCAGATGTCAGCAAGCTGCGTCATCGTAGTGGGCTTCTTCTTGTTGACCTGCTCCAGGAACCTGGGGTCAACCGTCCGGCAGTAGCGGCTCATGCGACGGTGGTCGAGGTCAAGCGCCTCGGCAATCAAGCTCTCGTGGCTTGCCATGATGTTTGCCAGGTTGCGCAGCGTCTGCGCTGTGTGTCCGTTCGCCCCGATGTGGATGTGTACCCCGCATCCCCGGCTGGCATCGCTCTTCGCGCCTGCGTGGCGGAGCTGGCGGACAAGCTCCTGCAGGGTTTCGATGTCCTCGTAGTGGAGGATGGGCGTCACCAGTTCGCACTTTTCGCTGTCCGGTCCCGCAATGGAAACGTCCTTCTGGAATTTCCACTCGCGCCCGTCGCCGTCCCAAGCCGACCAGGTGCTGTATCCGTTGCGGCTCGCCGTGTTCTGGCTTCTGCCCGTTCCGAAGAAGTCGGCGGCAATCTGCGCTGCCTTTTCCCTCGTGATGCTGTTCATCTCGATCTCAACCCCGATGGTCTGGTGCTTAAGGTTCTCAATCTGGCGTGCTGTTTTCTCTGTCATGGTGGTATCCTCCGTTTTCGTTTTGGTGTGTTTTCCCTTTCGGTAGTGACATATTCGCTCTAAATGGAGGATATAGCAAGTCAATTCTGAGTATATACTACACAATCTTTCGGGGTCGGTCTTGTGTATGTTATGGCGGTTACGACACGCCGTCCTAGCAGATTTTTTCGCTGGAAACCAGCTTGGAATAGATGGTGGTGACAGAATCCAGTTTCTTCACGATGTCCTCGCCGCAGACCACGTTCAGCCCGCTCCCGTTGTCCCACTTCATCAAAAGGCTGCCCGTATCGTCCACGCCAAGGACGGTTCCGTGTGTTCCGACAGGCGGGGCTTGGCAGTCGTCCATGCGGACAAGCTCCACACGGGTCCCCGCAGGGTATTCCCGGCGGAGCCGTTCGACCGTTTCTCTCGATGGGAAGTTCATGCCGTCACCTCCCCGCAGCCCTCGCCTCCGTCTGCGGTGCTGGTAGGTCCCTCCATGGTGGCCGCCTTGGCGGCTTCGCGTTTTTCCTTCTGCGCCGCGCTGAAGGCATCGGCCTTTTCCTGATTGGGGAAGGCCGCGCTGCCGGAGAGGTTCTTCAGCAGGATTTTCCGCTCAGCCTTGTGTTCTGCGCCGATGAAGCCCAGACGCAGGAGGAAGCAGCGGAAGGCATACTTTTCGCTTTCTACCTCGGTCTCAGTGGCGGTGACCCGCGTGGCCTCCTTGGCCATCTGGCTGAGAGCTGCAATCAGGCTCATGTAGGCCTGCGTCTCTTCCGGCTCCGGCATACGGTCCCACCAAGGGAACTCGACCTTGCTGTCCGTCGTGCGGATCGTCAGGCGCGCCGCATCCACCGCCTTCGTGATCAGGCTTGCCTTGCTGTCTACCAACTTCTGCAGGCGGTCAAGGCTGTCCGGGTTGAAGCCGTCCATCGGCATGCTGATCGTCAGGCCATCCTCGGCACCGCCGGTTTCTTCCTCGGCAGCCTCCGTGTTCTCGGTGGTGGGCACGGATACGGCGTCCTGCGCCTCCGTGCCCGCCGTGTCGGCCTCCTGTGTCGGTACCTCGGCCTCGATTTCGAAGGGCTCCAGCAGGCCTTCCTCAGCCAGCGTCAGGAATGGCTGCAGGTCAGCATCTTCAGGAACCGTGACCGTGCCGTCCTTCTCGATGAAGTAGGGTCCGACCTCGTAGGCGCATCTGGGCATCTTGGTGTAACGGGAAGTCCCGCCAATGATCTCGGCCAGTCGCCTGGCGACAGCCTTTCTGTTTTCGGTTGCGAGTTTGATGTTCATCATGGTAATGTACCTCCGTTTTGGCGTTTGTGTTCCCGTAGGCCAGTTCCCTTCGGGTAGTGTATTAATCACTCTAAAGGCCTGAAATAGCAAGTCATTTCTCTCGAAAAGACCGCATATTTCAGGCCTGTTCTGACATTCTACCTTTTACACAAGCGCCGACCAAAGGCATTGTGCATATTACAGGATTGCCTTGAGTTTCTCCAACAAACGTCCCAAATCACTCCTGTTGTGGAACAAACACCTTGACGGGTATGCCGAGCCGCTTGCAGTTGTCTATAACGTGCTTTGTCCCACGCGAGCTTCCGTCCCAAAACGCGAGGACAAGGTCAGCGTATTCAATGATGGTTATATTGCGACGAAGCGGGGCGCTACGTCCGTATTTATCGTATTCCGGCAAAAATTCTGTCAGCTTAATGTCGTGGGCAAGGGCATACTCTCTTGCGCTGGTGTCCACGCCTCTTGCTCCACCACTGACGATTTCCGTTACGCCATCCGGCAGATATTTTCCAAGGTCATCTACACGCAGATTTCTGGAACCAACTACCGCTACCTTCATGCCAATCACTCCTCCAAAAAGATTGCGTCACTACTGCGTCATAGTTTCGCCATTTCTACGCAAGATTATAGTCTGACGATATAATTTAGTCAATCTTGCGTCAAGGGAGTGCCGATGCTATGAAGGACAATTTGCCGCGATATACCCTCAGAATCCCTCAACTATTGTTGGATAAACTCGGTTTTATCGCCGAATACGAAGGACGGACAAAAAATAAAGAAATCGAGCAGCTTATTAAGCGCCGAGTGGACGAGTTCGAAGAAATACACGGAAAAATCAAAACTGGCGGGAGCGAAACGGACGATTGATAGTCAGTTCGCTCCTTTTTTGCAAGGTTCAACCTGCTTGTCGATGCCAGAATTAGCATTCAGATGTCCCTTCAGGGCAGTAAAAAACGCCTTGGTTCTGAGAGGCTTTCCGGCGTTTTGCCATTCCTCTTCAAAATCAAAGCGTTTTTCAAGCTGTGCAACGGAGTAATCTGCTCGGAAAGGCCGCCATGTCATGGAGTCCCAGCGTTTCAACTGATCCCATTGCTCCGGGAACTCCCGGTAGAGGACCCGCAGCTCTTTCAATGACTGGAGTGGGCAACACCAGCAGGATACTCGATCCATCTTGTCATATAGACCCTCCCAATTATATCCGCGTTCCCTGCAGTATCGAAGGCAGTCGGCTTCCGTCATTCCCCAATCGATGAGTGGGTGTTGACAACTCTTGCGCTGATTACATTTCCGTTCCATTCTGTATCCTTCATCAGCAGCAAGGCCTACATACTCTATGACATCATATTGCTCACGGAGGGAGCGGAGAAATCTTTCTCTTGGCAGGGTCTTCAGTTCTTCTGTGCACCACCGCATTTTCGGACCAGCCCATCCGTACCCATCACGTTCCAGCCCATATTTTCTGGCGTAGGTCGTGTTTTCCTTGCGCTTGACCTTGACCTCTGCAAAGTAGTATTCAAAGTCATGAGGGGCCTTCACGCGAGTAATCTCCCGGCCAATATCGTGCTCAACCTTGTCCACATGCCGGTAGAGCTGTGGGAATTCCAAACCTGTATCACAGAACAAAATGATATCGACCGGCATGCCTTCCTCCAGCAGGCGGAGCAGCATGGCGGTCGAATCTTTTCCACCGGAAAATGAGCACACATACAGCTTGGGCTTATCCACCGTGATCCACCTCCTTGACCAGATCGGCGTACATGAGCTTCCTGCCATCCCGCTCCACATACACCTGATCGGCACCGCCGAAGTCCTCGACATAGCGCCGGAGGATGACGGAGGCGTACTTGGGATCGAGCTCCATCATGTAGCAGACGCGCCTGGTCTGCTCACAGGCCATCATGGTGGAACCGGAACCGCCAAAGGTGTCGATCACGATACTGTTCTCCTGCGAGGAGTTGGTGATCGGGTAGGCCAGCAGATCCAGAGGCTTGCTGGTCGGGTGGTTCTCGTTGCGCTTGGGCTTGTCATAGTTCCAAATCGTGGTTTGCTTTCGGTCGGAATACCACGGGTGCTTTCCGTTTTGCAGGAAGCCGTAGAGGACTGGCTCATGCTGCCACTGGTAATCTGAACGGCCCAGCACCAGCGAGTTCTTCACCCAGATACAGACACCGGCCAGATGGAAACCGGCATCGATGAAGGCCCTGCGGAAGTTAAGACCCTCGGTGTCGGCGTGGAAGATGTAGGCGGCACCGCCTTTTTCCAGCACGTCCGCCATGCCCTGAAAGGCTGCCAGCAGGAAGCCATAAAACTCCTCATCCTTGATGGAGTCGTTCTGGATCGTCAGGCCGCTGGCGCTCTTGAAGGAGACGCCGTAGGGAGGGTCCGTTACAATCAGATTGGCGCGTTTGCCGTCCATCAGCTTCTGGACGTCCTCGGCTTTGGTGGCATCGCCGCAGAGCAGGCGGTGTTTGCCCACGGTCCAGATGTCGCCGGGTTCCACGAAGGAAGCCTTCTCCAGCGCGGCAGAGAGGTCGAAGTCATCATCCTTAGTCTCTTCGGTATCGTCCGCGAACAGGTCGGCCAGCTCGTCTGCGTCAAAACCGGTCAAAGACAGGTCAAACGCCTGCTCCTGCAGGGCTTCGATCTCGACGCGCAGCATTTCCTCGTCCCAGCCCGCATCCTCGGCATAGCGGTTGTCCGCAAGAATGTAGGCCTTGCGCTGCGCCTCGGTCAGGTAGTCCACCAGCACGCAGGGCACCTCGGTGAAACCTTCCTCCCGCGCAGCCATCAGGCGACCGTGACCGGCGACCACGTTGTAGTTCTGGTCGATGATCACGGGGTTGACGAAGCCAAATTCCCGTAAAGAAGACCGGAGCTTGTTGATCTGCTCCGGCGAGTGGGTTCGTGCGTTATTCACATAAGGGATGAGCTTGTCGATGGAGACCAGCTTCATCTCTGTTGTCGTCTTTGCCATAGCGGTCACCTCAATACAGGCCCCATTCAGCGAACTTCTCGAATCCGCCGATGGAGAGAATATAGTCCCGCGCTTCCTCCACGATCTCATGGAACGGAAGCCCGTCCACGGTATCGTCGCCGATGGCACAGCAGAGCTCCACGGGAACACCGGTGCGCTGGGCCTTCAGAAAGGCGTGAATGTTGACGGATACATCGGCCTTGGACAGGTCTTTGCCATGCAGGCCACCGCCGGTCACGGAGTCAGCCATATCGCTGCCGAGCTTCCGGTTGGTCGCGCCGGTGTCCACATCGGTGCCGCCGGTCCAATCGCCGAGCGGATTGATCTCCGCGTCGGGATAGGCTTCGGCCAGCTCCTGTGTGGAAACGTTGCTCTGGCAGAGGATCAGGCGGACGCCGTCCAGAATGTACTTTCCGTCAGATGTGTATTTCTCATATATCCGGCGGGCAATGATCGAGAGCTGTTTCTGCTCCGGCGTCAGCGGCACACCTTTGAAGATGCCGTTGTCCCCACAGCGAAGGCCCACTGCCTGGTTTTCGGATAGGTACGCATCTTGCGGAACGATCATGATGTCCGGATCTACATTGCCAGCAATGCGGTGGATGGCGGCGGTGATCGCGCCTTCGTCTAGCATAGCAGTGGTTTCGATGATCACATGACATTTGCCGTGGCCGATCAGGACCTCCACAGCGATTTTGGGATCATGCTCTGTTTTATATGCGAGGTCCACGATGGCACCCGCGATTCGGTCTGCCACCTTGTCCGGGTGGCTCGGATTCACTTTTTCTATCATCTGTTCTTGCTCCTTGCTCTCAGCAGTTTTTCCATCGCGTCATCCTGCGGGGAGCCTTCGTAGACCGTGGTGCAGTTCTGCTTCACGATGTCGAATATCTCGTACCAGAGCAGGTTGGCCTGCTTCTGAAAACTGAGCATCATCTGTACGAAGGGGCTGGCGATGGGGGCCTTCGTTGTGGGGTGCTTGCCGAGGAGGCCGTAGTTGCTGACCGCCTCCGAGCACTGTATATACCGGGCGAAGGCCTCAGAGTAGCTCTCCACCAGCCGGGGATTCACCAGTCTGTCGCAGCCGCGCTCCTTCAGCCAGCGGATGGTCTCATTGAAGATGATGTCCGCTCCGAGAGGCTCGCCGTCGCGCTGCTTGGCGGACAGGTAGTCGCTGGGGTGTGGCATGTCCGCACCGGTTAGGTCTGATACTGGGCCGAGGTCATCCGCGCCATCAAGGTCGGAGATCGGAAGATCCATGACCTGCGCAGCCTTGCCACGAGCAATTTTATCGGCAAGAGCATCCGGTTTATCGCCCGCACGGACGCGCCTGCCGCCTCTGTTCGTTCCGTCTTTCGCCATGCTTTCACCGTCCTTTCGATGGCCTTGGGGTTAATACCCTGTTTGAACCGGATTTTTTGCGTAAAAGAGGGGGCGGCGGTCTTTTAGAAGTCGCCTCACAGAGATTCTGACCGCCCCTCCCCATCGGAATCAGTAGTGGTACACCGGGTGCTGATCTTCGTTGCGTGTCTTCACGTCGTGATGATGTTTGCACAGCGGCTGCCAGTTGGTCTGGTCCCAGAAGAGTACTGGGTCACCACGATGCGGACGGATGTGGTCCACTACCGTGGCCTTGACGTACCGACCTTCACGTTCGCATGCTGCGCACAGCGGGTGGGCACGAAGGAAAGCCTTTGAGAGTCTGCGCCACCGGGAGCCGTAGCCACGGACAGCAGAGGAGCGCACCTCCTCCGGGTGGAGGGAAGCGTGCTCGTCACAGTATTTCTTTCCCTTGGGCACCAGCTTGGAGCAGCCGGGATGCCTGCAGGGATGGTCCGGGAACCTTGGCATCACCGTCACCGCCTCTCCAATAGAAAAGGTCAGAGCCGGTTTCCCGGTCCTGACCTTCATTTTTCGCATCTTAATCCTATCATAAGAGGCGACTCTCAATCCCTCTCATTTCCTCTCATGCTGAGCGGCCATCGAGAAATTCCGTTACGGCGGTAAGTGCCGTCTCGTGCATCCGGTAGATATGCTGGATGCTGTAATGCATCTCCACGGCGATCCGCTCCCAGGAGAGGAAGCAGAGGTATCGTTTCTCCAGTAGGGTTTGAAGCTCCACGTCCTCCACGGCATGGATGGTGGCCATGATCTCTTTCTTCAGCTCCACCAGCGCGTTGATGTCGTCCTGCAGGCCTTCCTGAACCTCGATGATCTTCATCACGCAGTTCTCCACCTTGGACGCGCCGTGATTGGGGTTCCTTGGCATGTCGGAGAGCACCGCCGTGCAGCTGGTGGCCAACTCCCGCAAGGAATCGATCTGTTGTATCTTTGACTTGATCCGCATGTCCAGAAACCGCGCCTGACCCAGATATGCCTTAGTAGTCATACGTCTTTTTCTCCTTCCGCAGGTTTGTGATCAGGAGGTCTGGGTCCACTTTGGTCAGCACTCCAAACCAGCCGGAACGGAAGAAGTATTCGATTTCTCTCAGTTCCTGCTCATCGTCCGTCATGCGGTAATCCTTCACTGCCTGCAGGACGATGGCGTTTGCAAGCTCCTGATAAGGGTCCATCCTTGTACCTCCGATAAGTGTTCCTCTCGGATTGGCACGGATTGTCGAATTTTTTCGAAGGTTGTCATCAGATTTTCAGGTCCGCTTTGACTGCCTCAATCAGGGCGGCCTGCGTTTTGTCCTTTGCCTGCAGGGCCTTCAGGATGCGCTCGTCGATGGTGTCCTTGGTGACGATATGCTGGATCACCACGGTACCGGCGCTCTGGCCCTGCCTCCACAGGCGGGCGTTGGTCTGCTGGTAGAGCTCCAAGGACCAGGTCAGGCCGAACCACACGAGGGTGGAACCACCGGCCTGCAGGTTGAGGCCATGACCGGCGGAGGCGGGATGGATCACCGCCACGGGGATTTTGCCGCTGTTCCAGTCGGTGATGTCCTTGCTGGACTTCAACTCCCGGACATCGAAGCGGCTCCTGATCCGCTGTAAGTCGTGTCGGAACCAGTAGGCCACCAGCACAGGCTTACCGTTTGCCGATTCGATGATGTCCTCCAGCGCGTCCAGCTTCCGCTCATGGAACTCGACTACGTCGCCGGTGTCGGCGTAGATCGCGCCGTTGGCCAGCTGCGCCAGCTTACCAGTGAGGGCAGCGGCATTGGCGGCGGTGACCTCGCCATCCGGCAGCTGTAGGATCAGCTCCTGCTTCAAGTCCGCATACCGCTCGGCCTCCGCGTCGGAGAGATGCACCTCATACTGGGTGGAGACCAGATCCGGCATTTTCAGGTGGTCGGTGGACTTCATGGAAATCGTGATGTCCGAGATCTTCCGGTAGATCGCGTCCTCCGCAAAGGGCAGTGGTTTGTAGGAGTAGATGATCTCGCCGTTGCGCTTGTCGGGCATGAAGTAGGTGTTGCGGTACTGGGTGATGAAGCGTCCGAGACGCTGTCCCATATCCAGCAGCCGGAACTCCGCCCACAGGTCCATGAGGCCGTTGGAGCTGGGTGTGCCGGTCAGGCCGATGATCCGCTTGACCGTGGGCCGGACACGAAGCAGGGTCTTGAAACGCTTGGACTGGTGATTTTTGAAGGACGAGAGCTCGTCCACGATCACGGTGTCGTAGTCGAAGGGTAAGCCGCTGTCCTCGATCAGCCAGCTCAGGTTCTCCCGGTTGATGATCGTGATGTCCGCACTTCTCATCAGGGCGGCGCGGCGTTCCTTGGCGGTGCCGACAGCTACGGTATAGGTCAGATGCTGCAGATGGGACCACTTGCCGATTTCGGCGGGCCACGTATCGCGGGCCACACGCAGCGGCGCGATCACCAACACGCGATGGGCTACGAAGCTGTCAAACAGCAGATCCGCGATGGCAGTCAGGGAGATCACCGTCTTGCCCAGACCCATATCGAGCAGGACAGCAGCCACGGGGTGGGTTTCAATGTAGTCGATGGCGTAGGCCTGATAATCATGAGGTGCGAACTTCATCCAGCATCCCTCCGATCTGCTCCACGCTGTCGATGACGTATACCCGGAAGCCCAGTGACCGCAGGAGCTGGTGGCGTGAGAGCTGGAGCGGGCGTGGCTTTTTGCCGGGAGCCTTCAGTTCCACGAAGGCGATATGGCCATCAGGTATTAAAACGAGGCGGTCGGGCATTCCGTCGAAGCTCGGAGAGACGAACTTCAGCGCAATTCCGCCGAGCTTTTTTGCCTCTGTCGCTAACTTGTTTTCGATCTGCTTTTCTCTCATACTTGCCTCCCATCAGGGCTTAAATCCGGGACGTGCAAGGTGTATCAATGCCATTTCAGGACTTTTTCTTAGGGCTGTTTTTATAGGCCTTAGAGAATTTTTGTATAAGACCTTGATACACCTTGTCATCCCATGGCCTCACTTCAGGAAATCATCTCCGGCATCGTCCTCTGTGCGGATACGCAGGCCCTTGAAATACCGCTTCCGGTTCAGCACTACGCGCTCAAAGCCAGCGCTCTCCAAGGCGAAGTAGAAGTCCGCCGTACTGCGCACATACTCGTTGGTATCGATGCAATAGTTCCGATACGCCTGGTAGAGGGACGAGGAGCTTTCCTTATAGTCATCGCCGGTGTCACACTTGTCCTCTATGAAGTGGCCGAACCAGTCGTTCTGGCTGCGATATTCGCTGATCGCGTCCTGCACGCACTTCGGCACGGGAATCTGGTACTCCAGCTCGATGACCTTCTTGGCACCCTCGATCACCCACGCCAGAATGCTCTCACCCGCGTTGTCATACAGGTACTCGCCATAATTCTTGATGTCGCTTTTGCCGGTGATCTTTGCATTGAACGGGATGACGATCAGCCTGCGCCAGATACCGTCATCGGAGGCGCTGACCCTCGGCAGGTGATTGGTATAAAGCACCAGCGTGTGGCAGGGCTTGAAGGAGAACGGGTCCTTGTACTTCTTTTCCGCGAACACGTCGTCCGTGGAGCAGAGCTGCTTGACGGTGGAGTCATTGAGCCTTGCGCCTTCCTGCATTTCGGCGGCGATTAGGAGCCGCTTGCCTTTGACCTCGGCCATCTCCGGTTTGATGTTCCGGCGGCAGCCCACGGTCAGGGTATCAGCGCTGATGTTGCCGCTGTACAGCCCCAGCACGCGGGAGATCGCGTTCCAGAAGGTGGACTTGCCGTTGCGACCATCGCCGTAAGCAATGATGAGTGCCTCCACATAGACCTTGCCGATAGCGGCCAGACCACAGATCATCTGGACGTAGTCGATCAGCTCCTGATTACGCTGGAAGATGAGATCGAGGCAGTCCTGCCAGATCTGTTGGCCCTTCGAGCCGGGGGTAACGGAGGTGATCTTCGTGATGAAGTCTTCCGGCGAGTGTTCCCGCGCTCCAGCCATGCCCAGACGCAGGTCATAGGTGGCTTCTGGGGTATTGAGCGCAAAGCAGTCAGCGTCCAGATCCCTCGGTGAGATCTCCAGCATGGGGTGGGATTCCTTCAGCGTGGAGGTGATGTTCTTGGAGTCCCGGCGTTTGATGACGAAAGTGCGGTAGGCCTGCGCGGCGAGGAATTCTTGATAGGCCTGCAGTTGCTCGTCACTCATCAGCTGCTCGGCCTTGCTCTTGGTGGTGCTGTCGAGGATCGTCTGGGCACCGCTGTTCTTCATCTTCTCCAGCGCGGAGAGCAGGTCCCGACCGGCTTCCTTCATCTGGCGACGGGTCAGCTCATGGGCAACAGCCTGCGCACCGGGCTCCGACTCCTGCCAGTAATGATCGCTGTAGCGGATGAAATGGGTTGCCGGGGAGTAGCGCAGCTCCTTGGAGAAATACTTGGACAGCACCTCGGCCTGCCCGACGTCGGAATAATCCTCCGGCTTATAGCTGGCCGGATCGTTGTAGACCTCCGGGGGCACATAGCCGTCCTGCTGCCGGATGCGGGCAAAGAAGCGCTGGGCGCTGTGCCAGATGGTGGAAAGCTCCGATGCCTCCAGCGGCGGGACGCACTTTGCCGCCTCGTCCATGAACGCCTGATACGCCTCGTCGGAATCCCCATACTTCTTGATGACACGACCGGCGAAGCGGGACATGGTGGCGTTGCGGCTGCCTTCGGGAATGACAGTGTTGCCGTCGTACTGACCGTCCGGCATATCGTCGTCGAAGGCATCCTCCTCCAGAAACTCCGTCAGGGTCATGCGGCCCGGATAGATGGCGACATCCGTAGCACTGGTCCCGAAGAAGAAGCGGGCGGCGTCTAGCGCCTTGGTGTCAAAGTACGGGAAGATGGAATTGACCAGCTTCTTCATGTCACTGTACAGGGCCGCGTCAGTGACGTAGTCGATGGGAAACAGAACATGGAACTTGGGCCGCGCCGGTTTCCCGTTTTTCTCCCGCATGTTGAAGCGGCTGTAATGGATGGCGAAGGTCACGCCGGGGAAAGCCTCCATGACGTCCTCCGGTGTCTTCCAACCGGCAGGGTCCTCGGTGTGGTCGTTGTCGCAGTCCACCGGCAGGCAGTCGCTGCCAATGAAGTTGTCGCCGTTGCGGTAGCTGTTCCGATACTCGGCGCATACATAGTCGTGGCAGATGGCGGCCTTCAGGCTGTCCGCATCCAAAATGATGTGCTTATGGGGATAGGAGCAGTTGCCGGGATTGCCGGTGACGTCGGCGCTATAGATCGTGAACATCAGTCGTACACCTCCTGAGATTCCTCCTCTAGCACCTTGGTGATGAATTTGAGGGCGCGGATCGTGGTCTCCAGCTCACAGTCGCCGCCGAGGAAGACCTCGAAGCCTCTGCAGCCATATCTGTCGACATAGGTGTTTATCTTCATGTCTGTGCTGCCTTCATCCTGAATGCGGAAATAGGTGCGTCCGCCGTGGCCGGTGTCGCCGCCCATGAAGCCGGTGGTTCCAGCCTCCACTTCGAGAATGTTGGCGCTCACCACGTCGCGGGTATAGGTCGTGAGCTCTGTGCCGTCCGGCAGCATACGGCGTTTTTCCTTGATTTCATACATAGTCTCAAACCTCCTGACAGTCTTCGGTGAAGTAGCGCAAGCGGTAGCTCTTCCACTTGGCACGGTTGATCTCCGCCTTCATACCCGCAGAGATGCGACTGCCGAATACCCAGACCTCTGAGCACTTGCTCATCAGGGCGTTCCCGAAGAACAACCCAAGCTCACGCTCGGCGGGGTCGGCATCGTTCAGAAACTGCGGGAACAACAGATGCGGCGCGATGGGGATATACCCGGTTTCGACAGCAAAGCGGCTGTAGCGTCTCGCGGCCTCGATATTGGCCGCAACATCTCCGGCATAGGGAGAGCAGATGTACACGATGGGCCGGAAGGCGCGAAGGGCACGATGCTCCTGCTCGATGGCCGTCAGGGCATCATGGGCCGTCGGGTCCGGATAGCCTTCGCTGTTGTACTTGCTGATCGTCATGACGCGATTCCTCCTTTCCGGGCGGACATAGGAAAAGGCGTCCACCTCTAATTTCCATTGGAGATGAACGCCTGATTTGAGCGGGCCAAAATCAATCCTTTTTGTAAAAAGGTGTGACGTAGCCATCTGCCCGGAGCAGTAGGCCTGTTGCCCACGGCGGGGTCCGGCTCATCTGCTCACACACCGCATCCAACGAGATGCACAGATCAGCCTCAATGACCAGCTCGTCGTGGATGTGCATCACGATGGAGCAGCACCGAAGCGTGCGCATGGCGTAGCAGAGAATATCGCGGGCGGTGGCTTGCACGATGTTCTCTACGAACTTGGGGCCGTAGGAATCCAGCCGCTCCCATTTCTTCGTCGCGCCGACGCCTTCATAGGTGATACATTCACCGCCGAACTTGTTTGTACCGATCTTCGGCTTCACATAGGCAAGGCTCCTTCCGGAGGGCAGCGTGATAAACAGCATCCCGCTCCGGCAGGAAAAGGTCAGCCCGTAGCTGCTGGTGGAGTGCTTATAACGCACGGCCTCCATGACCGCCCGGTCCACGGCCCACCAGAATTCCACGATCCGAGGGTTCGACTGCCGCCAAGCGTCCACCAGCGGCGGGAGCTCGTCCTCGGTCAGGCCCATCTCGATGGCACCCATTGCCTTCAGAGCGCCGACGGAGCCGCCGTAGCCGAGGGCCAGCTCCGCGATTTTTCCCTTTTGCCGCAGATGCCCATTGATCCCGTGCTTTTCCACGGGCACCTTGAACATCTGACTGGCGCTGGCGCAGTAGATGTCGCCGCCTTTCTCGAAGACCTTCTGCCGCCACGTCTCCCCGGCGTACCAGGCGATGACGCGGGCCTCGATGGCGGAGAAGTCGGCCACCAGAAACTGAGCGCCGTCCTTGGGAATGAACGCGGTGCGGATCAGCTGGGAAAGTGTGTCCGGCACGTCCTCATACAGGAGCTTCACGGCGTCGAAGTCACCGGCGCGGACAAGGGCGCGGGCCTCGGCGAGATCCGGAAGATGATTCTGGGGTAAATTTTGTAGTTGAATGTTCCTCCCGGAAAACCGGCCTGTCCGTGCAGCGCCGAAGAACTGGAACATACCACGGGCACGGCTGTCGGAGCAGACGGTATTCTCCATCGCCTGATATTTCCGAACGGAGGACTTGGCCAGCTGCTGCCGCAGGGACAGCACCTCCCGCAGCTCCGCCGGGGCATCCTTCAGAAGCTCCGCCACGGCCTTCTTATCGAGTGACTCGGTCTCCATGCCGTTATCCGAAAGCCACTGCTTCATCTGCTGCACACTGTTGGGGTTCTCCAAAGAGGTCATCCGCTTCATGGCGGTGGTCAGTTCCTGCCGGGAGCGGGTATCCATGTCGATGGCGGCATGGACCAGCTCCATGTCCAGCCGGACGCCACGGTCGTTGATTTCCTGATCGATGTGGTATTCCTCCCAGACCTGATCCGGGACCGGGAATTTAGCCAGCCTCTTCTGGATGCCCATCTCGGTCTCCACGTCGCGCAGGTTGTAGCGCTTGAAGGCGTCCCATTTGTCCGGCGCGTGGAAGGGGCGGTTCCGGGTGCGCTGGCCGTTGGTCTTCGTAGGCGCACAGGGCTGGCAGAAGAATTTGATCAGCTCCTTGCCTTCGGTCAGCTTCTGCTTTTCCAGCCCCAGCACGGAACCGACACCTTCCAAGGAGAGCGGCAGGCCCATTGTGGCAGCCCAGACCATCGAGCAGCGCCAGCTCTCCGGGTTCAGGAAGCGGGCTACCTCCTGCGAGAGAGGATGCTTGTCATGGAAGGGATCAAGGCTGATCCCCAGATCCCGAAGATAGCGGGACAGGCAGACTCGTTCAAAGCTGGCGTTGAAAGCCCACTTGGTCACAGCATCGTCGGTGAGGGCGTCCAGCACATCGGCGGGGATTTTCTCGCCACAGGCCAGATCCACTACCTGCACCGGGCCTGAGTCCGCACTGTACCCGAAGAGCAGGATTTCAAAATTGGGAGACTCGCAGTAACGGTACACACCACTTTTCTGGAGCGGGACGTCGCTGTAGGTCTCGATATCGATTGATAGGGTTTTCATAGATATTCCATCCTTCCTGAAAAGGGCGACAGAGAAAACACCCTGTCGCCCAGTTGGATCACTGCTTCCTGCTGCGGATGGCCTGATACCAGCGCTTCCACGTGGGGAGGAACCTCTTGACTACAGCGCGGAGGATCTGATAGATCACAGCGCCGATGAAGTAGAAGATCGCTCCATAAATGATGAAGAAGGCGGCATAGTTCACGATGACAGCAATCAGCTCATTTGCAGTGTTTACCAGTTGTTCCATAATCGTCACCTCATTTATCAGAAATGGGCTGGTGGCAGCTTGGCACCACCAGCCCGGTTACTCACTTCAGAGCCTTCATGCGCTCCTGATGGTACTCGTCATCCTGCGCGGACTTCTTTTCCTCGCGCTTCTCACGCCGGAAGTCGTTGATCACGGTCTGGATGGCGACCACCGCCCAAGAAAAGACGACGACGCAGAAGCAGCCGATGAGGATGTTGCACAGCACGGTGGAAATCATGATTTCATTCATTGTCCTTTACCTCCATTAATCCAAGAAATCGTCGTCTTCGTCGGTGGCGAAGTCGGACTCAGCGCTGGCTTTGCCGCCGAGGGGCTCACCGTCGCGGACCTTCTGCAGGTTGTTCAGACCGCAGGCGATGCCGCGATTGCCGGAGCTGTTGAAGGAGTAGAAGGTGATGCTGGCACGACCGTACACGCCGGAGTAGACCTCGGAGCGGGTCAGGATCGGGTTGCGGTCCACGTCCACGATGCCGGGGGCCGAGGTGGCGTTGGCGTTGACAAAGTAGCAGCCTGCGTATGCCGGATCGTCCGGACGCTCGGTGTCGCCGTCGCGGAGCGGAGTCTTGATGGCAGTAAGCGGAGGTACGGATTTGCCGTTGCCCTTCAGCTTGGCCTCGCCCTCCTTATAGGCAGCCTCGATGGCAGCCTGAATCTTGGTCAGGGTCTTGGTGTCGCTCTTGGGGATGATCAGGCTCACGCTGTACTTGGGCGTGCCGCCGTTGATGGACTTGGGCTCCCAGACGTTGGCGTAGCTCCAACGGGTGTCGGGACCGGTGATAACCTTCATGGGGTTGCTGGGTTTTACACTTTTACTCATTGTCAAAATCCTCCATAAAATCATTTCTTGCCGTGTTCATGGCCGGACGCTTGTCGCTTTCCGGCACGAGCGTGGGTTTGCCTTGCGGCTTCTCGATGTAAGCCGTGAGCAGTTCGTCGAAGCGGGCCTTGCCAAGCATCCTCTGCATGGCGGTGATGCCGAGCAGCTTGTGCTCAAAGGGGTCGAAGCCTGCCTCCTTGACCGCCTGTGTGACGGCGGCCTCATTGGTGTACCTGCGGTTGGACCGGCCTTCGACCAGCTTCCAGCCGTGCCATTCCTTTCCGCTGACCGCCTGCTGCAGGGCGTACTCCTTGATGTCCGAGGCCCATGCGACCAGATCGTCCACACGGGAGAGAATATCCTCGATGTCCTCGTCCGTCAGAAGCGGCGGCAGCTTGAAGTCGTAGCGAGCCAGCTCCAGATTGGCCTCGGCCCTTGCGCGGCAGTCGTTCTTGGCCTTGCAGAAGCCGCACCACTCGCCACAGAGGAAGTTGCCGTCACCGGCGAAGGCCAGCTCTGCCGTGGGCTTCAGGACCTCGTCCGCCCATCGGTAGAGCTCCTCCTTGGAGAGGGTGAAGGTGCTGACGTTCTGGCGTCGGGGCTGATAGATCGTCATGGCAACCGTATCGATGTCGTAGATGTCATCGAACAGCTCCAGAGCACCGAGGCCGTAGCACTTCATCTGCGGGTTGTCCTCCGCCGAGACCAGGACGCCGAGCCCGTGCTTGTAGTCGATCACGTGCATCGTGCCGTCCGCGATCAGGATGGCATCGGAAGTCCCGAAGCCCTGTTCCACCCAGCGGGAGAAGTCCACCCGCTGTTCGATCAGGACGACCGGGTCCGCGCAGGTCTCCTTGGCGGCCTCCACCAACTCCAGGATGTAGGCGGCATAGCCGGTGGCGCAGTCGTCCATCTCCTGATTGAACCAGGTGAGGTTCTCGGTGGGGTCCTCGGCCTGCATGCCCAGCGCCTTCCGGAGCTTGTACTCGCAGAGCG
>CAMFBN010000039.1 GCA_945948535.1 uncultured Clostridia bacterium | reverse complement strand
CCGCAAAATCGTTGTGCCGCAACGGGTTCGGAGTTTCAAAAACTCACTCCCACTCTACGGTTGCGGGGGGTTTACTGGTAATGTCATAGACGATGCGATTGATCCGGGGCACCTCGTTAACGATGCGCACGGATACCCGATCCAGAACCTCGAAGGGAATCCGAGTCCACTCTGCTGTCATAAAGTCTTTCGTCGTGACACTGCGCAGAGCCAGAACGTTTTCATAGGTCCTGCCGTCGCCCATGACGCCTACACTTTTGGCGTTGGTCAGCACCGCAAAGTATTGGCTGCAAATGTCACCCAGCTGGGCTTTGGCAATCTCCTCCCGGAAAATGAAGTCCGCTTCCCGAAGAATATCCAGCTTTTCCCCGGTGACCTCACCCAGAATACGGATTGCAAGTCCCGGGCCAGGGAAGGGCTGGCGATGAACCAAGTAGTCAGGCAGGCCCAATTCCTTGCCCAGCAGACGGATCTCGTCCTTGAACAGGTGATCCAGCGGCTCCAGAACGGCCTGGAACTGCTCAATGACTTCCCGGGGCAGGAGCTTGTTGTGATGGCTCTTGATCACGTCGGCATCTCCGGCGCCGGATTCGATCACATCCGGGTAGATAGTGCCCTGGGCAAAGAAATCCTCCTTGGTGATGCCGAATTTCATGGCCTCGTCCAGGAAGACATATCCAAACTCAGCGCCGATAATCTGCCGCTTGCGCTGGGGATCTTCCACGCCCTTCAGCTTGTCCAGGAACCGTTGCTGGGCATCCACCCGGACAAAATGGATGTTCCACTTTTTGAAAGCAGCTTCTACCTCGTCACCCTCATTTTTGCGCATACAACCGTGATCCACAAAAACCGCCGTCAGCCGGTCGCCTACCGCCTCCGCCAGCAGCGCCGCCAGCACGGAGGAGTCCACGCCGCCGGACAGAGCCAGCAGTACCCGTCCCTTGGGGCCGATGGTCTGGCGCAACTGTGCCACGGTGTTCTTGCAGAAGTCCCCCATGGTCCAGGTGCCCTTGGCGCCGCAGACCTCGTAGAGGAAGTTGCGCAGCATCTGGTCGCCGTACTGGGTATGGTTCACCTCGGGATGGAACTGCACGCCGTAGAAGCGGCGGACTTCATCCGCAATGGCGGCATTGGGACAGGCATCGGTATGGGCAACCAGCGCAAAACCTTCGGGAACCCTGGCCATATAATCGCCGTGACTCATCCAGGAGATGGCCTGCTCCGGAATGCCCTTGAAGAGCTTGCAGTCAGTGTTGTAATAGGTGGGTGTCTTTCCGTACTCTCGGGCGGTATCCTTCTGAGCTGCCGTCACCTGACCGCCCAGCGTGTGGGCCATGAGCTGACAGCCGTAGCAGATGCCCAGGATCGGCACGCCCAGCTGAAAAATCTTCGGGTCTACATGGGGAGACTCCTCAAGATAAACGCTGTTTGGGCCGCCGGTAAAAATGATGCCCAAAGGAGCAAAAGCACGGATTTCATCCATGGTTATGGTATAGGGCTTGATTTCGCAGTAGACGTTCTGCTCCCGGACACGCCGGGCAATGAGCTGGTTATACTGACCGCCGAAATCCAGCACCAGAATCTTTTCTTCCATTGTCATTCTCCTGTTACAGGTTGATTTCGGTATCGGATTTGGAAATGTCGGCAAGCATAGGCCGAACCTCGGCAAGGAAGCGCTCCACCTGCTCCGCGCACCGACCGGTATAGAGGGAGGGGTCCATTACGGCGTCCATTTCTTCCTTGGTCATACCGAATTCCTTGTGCTGCGCCAGGTCGCTCAAAAGATCCCAGCTTTCGCCGTTTTTCATTTTGGCTGTGGCATCCATAGAGCAGCTGCGAATGATCTCATGCAGCTCCTGACGGTTGCCGCCGTGCTTGACGCCTTCCATCATTAGATTTTCCGTCGCGATAAAGGGCAAATACTCCCGGACGGTCTTTTCCACAATTTTCTCGTTGACGTGCAGACCGTTGGTCACGTTCTGGGCCAGCCGCAGAATGGCGTCAGCGCAGAGGAAGCCCTCAGGCAGAGAAATGCGGCGGTTGGCGGAGTCATCCAGCGTGCGCTCCAGCCACTGGGTAGAGGCCGTCATGGGAGCGTTCAGGGCGTCCGCCATCAGATAGCGGGACAGGGAGCAAATCCGTTCAGAACGCATAGGATTGCGCTTGTAGGCCATGGCAGAGGAACCAATCTGATTCTTTTCAAAGGGTTCTTCCACCTGACGGTCATGCTGCAACAGACGGATATCGTTTGCCATCCGATAGCAGCTCTGGGCGATGGAGGACAGAACATTGAGAATCCGGCTGTCCAGCTTCCGGGGATAGGTCTGACCGCAGACGGGAAAGCACTTGGTAAATCCAAAGTCTGCGCTGATTTTCCGATTCATTTCGTCGATCTTCTCGGTATCGCCGCCAAACAAATCCAGGAAGCTGGCCTCGGTGCCGGTGGTACCACGGCAGCCAAGGAACTTCATGGTTCCCAGCACAAAATCCAGTTCTTCCAGATCCGCCAGGAAATCCTGCATCCAAAGGGTCGCGCGCTTTCCGACAGTGACCAGCTGTGCGGGCTGATAGTGGGTATAACCAAGGGTGGGCATGGCCTTGTAGCAGTCCGCGAATTCTGCCAGATTCGCGACTACCTTCAGAAGCTCTCCGCGAAGATATTTCAGTCCGTCGCGGTAGATGACAATGTCCGCATTGTCAGTGACATAGCAGCTGGTGGCGCCCAGGTGGATGATTCCGGCTGCCTCCGGCGCCACCTTTCCATAGGCGTAAACGTGAGCCATCACATCGTGACGCACTTCCTTTTCCCGTGCTGCCGCGCATTCATAGTCGATATCCGTGATATGCGCTTCCAACTGGGCAACCTGTTCTGCCGTAACAGGAAGGCCCAGCTCCATTTCTGCCTTAGCCAGAGAAACCCAGAGCTTACGCCAGGTCTGAATCCGGGTATCCATGGAGAACAGCTTCAGCATATACTCCGAGGCATAGCGGGAACTCAACGGGGACTCGTATTTCTCGGTCATTTCTTTTTCTCCTTAACGAATAATAATGCTGTCTCTCTCCGGACCAACGGAGACATAGCCAATGTGGCAATCAATATTCTGCTCAATGAATTCCACATACTTCCGGGCCGCTTCCGGCAGGTCTTCCCATTTCCGAACGCCGGAAATATCGCACTTCCAGCCGTCCATATATTCGATGACCGGTTTGGCGTCATTCAGCAGGGAGGGGAAGGGGAACTCGTCGGTAATCTGACTGTCGATCGTATAATGGGTGCAGACAGGGATTTTGTCCAGATAACTCAGAACGTCCAGTTTTGTCAGAGCCACATTGGTAGCCGCCTGCACGTGAATTCCATAACGGGTCGCAACAATATCAATGGGGCCGACACGGCGGGGACGACCGGTCTTGGCGCCATACTCAAAGCCAGCCTTGCGCAGCTGCTCCGCCTCGTCACCGAACATCTCACAGACAAAGGGGCCTTCGCCGACACAGGTAGAGTAGGCCTTCACAACGCCGATGACCTCATCAATTTTCGCGGAGGGCAGACCGGAACCCACGGGGGCGTAGGCCGCAATGGCATTGGAGGAGGTGGTATACGGATAGATACCGTAATCCAGATCACGCAGGGCGCCCAGCTGGGCCTCAAACAGGATCTGCTTTCCTTCTGATTGTGCTTCCCGCAGGAACGCACCGGTGTCGCAGATAAAGGGCTTGATTTTGTTGCAGAAGACGTCAATCCAGACTTCCAAATCCTCCATGGTGACAGGCTTGGCACCGTACACCCGGGTCAGAGTCAGATTCTTCCATTCCATAAGATCCTTCAGGTGCTCCCGCAGATGCTCAGGGTACAGCAGTTCACCGGCAAGAATCGTCTTTTTCTGATACTTGTCGGAATAGAAGGGGGCAATGCCCTGCTTGGTGGAGCCGTACTTCTTATCTGCCAGTCTGGCTTCCTCCAAACCGTCCAGTTCCCGGTGCCAGGGCAGCAGCAGGGAAGCCCGATCGCTGATTTTCAGATTTTCAGGGGTAATGGAAACCCCCTGACTGGTAACATCCTCAATTTCTTTCCAAAGATTTTCAGGGTCCAGCGCCACGCCGTTGCCGAGAATATTCACAACGTTTTTGCGGAAAATGCCGGAAGGAAGCAGGTGCAGGGCAAATTTACCAAATTCGTTCACTACGGTATGACCGGCGTTGCCGCCGCCCTGATAGCGAACGACTACGTCAAAGTGTTCTGTCAGGAGATCAACCATGCGGCCTTTGCCTTCGTCACCCCAGTTGATGCCGACAATCGCAGAATTTCCCATATCGGTTCCTCCTTACAGATGCTCTTCCAGCCGGTGCATGATTTCGGCGTATGCCTCCTCAACGCCGCCCAGATCCCGGCGGAAACGGTCCTTATCCAGCTTCTCCCCGGTAGCGGCATCCCACAGGCGGCAGGTGTCCGGGCTGATTTCATCAGCCAGCACGATCGTGCCGTCGGTGAGACGGCCGAACTCCAGCTTGAAGTCCACCAGTGTGACACCGCAGGTCTTCCAGAAAGCCTTCAGAAGCTCATTGATGCGCAGAGCATACGTGCGGATGGTTTCAACTTCCTCAGCAGTAGCCAGCTTCAGAGCCAGTGCATGGCTGGTGTTCAGCAGGGGATCGCCCAGAGAATCATTCTTGTAGGAGTATTCCACCGTGGGCTGATCGAATACAATGCCCTCTTCCACGCCGTAGTGCTTGGCAAAGGAACCGGCGGAAATATTGCGGACAATGACCTCCAGCGGCACAATGCTGACCTTTTTAACCAGCGTCTCCCGGTCGCTCAACTCCTTCACATAGTGGGTCGGAATGCCGTTTTTCTCCAACATGGCCATCAGGCGGTTGCTCATTTTGTTGTTGATAACACCCTTACCGACGATCGTGCCCTTTTTCAGGCCATTAAATGCGGTAGCATCGTCCTTGTAGGCTACGATCAGAAGTTCGGGATCATCGGTTGCAAAAACCTTTTTTGCCTTACCCTCATACAGCTGCTCTTTCTGTTCCATTTCTTTATTCCTCCTAATTATTTTCCGCTGTCACCGTAGTTGGACAGAACACGGGCGGAAGGGTCGTTCACATTGCAGCCTTCCCACTCTTTATTCGGCATCCAGAAATCCACGATCATCTGACCTTGACCAGGGTAGTATTTTTCGAAGATTTCACGGTAAAGCAGCGATTCCTTGGTAAAGGGCTGAGCGTGGGTATATTTCCGACGCTTCAGTTCGAACTCCTCCTGCGTATAGCAGGTTTCCGCGTATTCCTTCAGGTAATCCACCATGGAGTGACCCACGGCGTCGGAGAAGGCCGCTTTTTCCCGCCACAGAATATCGTGGGGAAGGTAGCCGCCCTCTTCAAAGGCATGGCGGAGCAGGTACTTACCCTTATTGTACCTGTTGAGTTTCATTTCCGGGTCAATGGACATAACGTATTTTACAAAATCCAGATCACCGAAGGGGACGCGGGCTTCCAGAGAGTTGGCGCTGATGCAGCGGTCTGCCCGAAGCACATCGTACATATGCAGTTCCCGGATACGCTTCTGGGCTTCCGCCTGGAAGGCTTCTCCGGAGGGTGCGAAGTCGGTGTACTTGTAGCCAAACAGCTCATCGGAAATCTCACCGGTCAGCAGGACACGAATATCCGTGTTTTCATGGATGTACTTGCAGACCAGGTACATACCGATGCTGGCACGGATGGTCGTGATGTCGAACGTCCCCAGTAATTCTATCACATTTTCCAGAGCCTGCAAGACTATTTCTTTAGAAATTATTACTTCCGTATGGTCACTGCCGATAAAATCTGCCACCTGCTTCGCATACTTCAGGTCAATGGCGTCTCCGGTCATGCCGATTGCAAAGGTTTTAATGGGTTTTTTGCTCTCCCGCGCGGCAATTGCGCACACCAGAGAGGAATCCAAACCGCCGCTGAGCAGGAAGCCGACCTTTGCGTCAGCCACCAGCCGCTTTTGAACGCCGGTCACCAGCTTATCGTGAATGTTCCGGCAGACCGTTTCCAGATCATCATGATTATAGGAGTCCACAGCCGCAATATCGCAGTAGCAGACAAACTTGCCATCAGCATAGTAGTGCCCGGGAGGGAAGGGAAGAATCTCCTTCACAAGCCCCATCAGGTTTTTCGGCTCACTGGCAAAGACAATGGTTCCGGCCGCGTCATAGCCATAGTAAAGAGGACGGATACCGATGGGATCCCGGGCCGCGACGAACTGCTTTTTTTCGCCATCGTAAAGAATGCAGGCGTATTCAGCATCCAGCATGGAGAACATCTTTACGCCATACTCAAAGTACAGAGGAAGCAGAACCTCGCAGTCACTGTCACTGCTAAACGTGTATTTTCCACGCAGCTCCCTGCGGAATTTTTCAAAGCCATAGATTTCACCGTTACAGACAACGGCGCTGGAATTCAGTGTAAAGGGCTGCATTCCTTCCGGATGCAAGCCCATAATAGACAGGCGGTGGAAGCCGAGAATACCCTGACCCACGTCAAGAATCCGGGTGTCGTCAGGGCCGCGGGAGATCGTTCTGGAAAAGCCCTTCTGAAACGCTGCCATGTCCAGCGGCTTTCCGCAATAACCAATAATGGAACACATATTTCTGTTTCCTCCTTAAAACCAACCCGTGGGAGAGCCGCATATGCAGCTCTCCCGTAGGTCTTCTCTGTTATTCTACGTCCTGCAGGGCGTCAAAGCCTTCTTCACCGGTACGCACCTTTACAACATTTTCAACATCATATACGAAAATCTTGCCGTCGCCGATGTGACCGGTGTACAGAACTCTCTTTGCGGTTTCAATGACAGTGCGGACGGGAACCTTACTGACAACGATATCAACCTGAACCTTAGGAAGCAGGCTCGCTTCCACGGGAACACCACGGTAATACTCGGGCTTGCCCTTCTGGACACCGCAGCCCATGACATGGGAAACAGTCATACCGGAAATACCGATGGTCATCATTGCGTTCTTCAGATTCTCCAGACGGGACTCCTTGCAGATAATCTCGACCTTTGTCATCTTGGGGGTGGAAGCATCTTCGAAGGAAGGCATCTTTTTTACGGGGATTGCCTCAGCGGCAGGAACGTCTCCGTCCACGACCACGGGCAGATCCTCATCCACCATGTCAGGCAGCATAGCGAAGCCCGCATAGGCAGAAGGGAGTCCGTGCTCGGTGGCATCCAGACCGGTAATCTCCTCGTCTCTGGAAACACGCAGACCGACCGTTGCCTTGATGATAAGGAAAGTGACTGTAATGGTTACTACTGTCCAAAGCGCCACAGAAGCGAAGCCCAGCAGCTGCAGACCCAGCAGCTGGAAGCCGCCGCCGTAGAACAGGCCCGTAATGGTTTCACCGGCAGCATTGGCCACAGCGTAGCCGGGAGCGGTGCTTGTAGCAAACAGGCCCACGGCGATGGTACCCCAGATACCATTCATGCAGTGAACGGCAACAGCGCCGACAGGGTCATCAATGCGGAGCTTGTGATCCAGCAGCCAAACGCCGAACACCACCAGTACACCAGCTACGGCACCGATTACGGTCGCGCCCAGACAGTCTGTCACATCACAGCCTGCGGTAATGGCAACCAGTCCGGCGAGGGAAGCATTCAGACACATGGAAACATCAGGCTTGCCGTACTTGATCCAGGTAAAAATCATGCACACAACGGTGGCTACGGCAGGAGCGACAGTGGTGGTCAGGAAAATAGAGCCAAGCTGACCAACGGAGGTCGCCGCTGCGCCGTTAAAACCGTACCAGCCAAGCCAGAGGATGAATACGCCGAGGGCGCCAAGCGCGATGCTGTGGCCGGGGAAGGCATTCACCTTAACAATCTTGCCGGAAGCGTCATGGGTAAACTTACCGATACGGGGTCCCAGCATCTTGGCGCCGATGAGGGCAGAGATACCGCCGACCATGTGGATGGCGCAGGAACCGGCAAAATCGTGGAAGCCCAGGCTTGCCAGCCAGCCGCCGCCCCAGATCCAGTGTGCCTCAATGGGATAGATCAGTGCAGAGATAATTGCGGAATAGATGCAGTAGGACAGGAACTTGGTACGCTCTGCCATAGCACCGGAAACAATGGTCGCGGTGGTCGCGCAGAACACCAAATTGAATACGAAGCTGGAAAAATCGAAGCTTTCGTAAGCGGTGAACAGGTCAAAACCGGGCTTTCCGATGAATCCCAGCAGGTCCTCGCCCATCAGCAGGCTGAAACCAATCAGAATAAAGACAACCGTGCCGATGCAGAAATCCATCAGGTTCTTCATGATGATATTGCCCGTGTTCTTGGCTCTGGTAAAGCCAGCCTCAACCATAGCAAAGCCAGCCTGCATCCAGAATACCAATGCCGCGCCGATCAGATACCAAACATTCCATACTTCACTCATAATCTTACCTCCTTGTATTTTGATCTTCTTCTTTTCCTCGGGAACTGAAGCACATCAAGCGGCTAAAGCTCCCATAAATGGCTTTCCCGATTTGGACGCGTGGCTCAAACCGGGAAAGTGCTTTATCATGTAAATCAAGCCGCTTTCCGGGAGGGGGTGGTCAGCCCCCTCCCACGGGCCGTCCGAGACGGCATTTGGCAGCTATGAAAGGGTAGCGGTTTAACGGACGCCGAAGAGCAGGTCGCCGTAAGTGGGGAAGGGCCAATACTTTTCAGCGGTCTGCGTCTCAGCCTCATCGGCAACGGCACGCAGAGCAGCCATCTTTCCGAGAATAGTATCCCGGATGGCGAAGGATTCCTCCTTCGTGTCGGTAATGCCGTTCAGGTCCAGCAGAGCGGTCTCCAGCTCATCCGTCTTCTCAGCGATCTGATCCGTGAGGATGGAGAGCTTGGAAATCAGTCCGGTCTCATAAGCGCAGGCGGCGGTGGGAGCAACAGCTTTCTTGGCTGCGGCAGCCTTGGCCAGGTCGCTGACATAGCTTTCCACCGCGGGAAGAATCTGCTTGCGCGCCATATCGATCATGGTAGTTGCCTCAATGCGGACGGTCTTGCAGTAGTTCTCCAGCATGATCTCGCAGCGGGACTCCAGTTCCGCAACGGAGAAGACCTTGTGAGAGGTGAGCATCTTCACATTCTTCTCGTCCAGCAAGTGAGGCATGCAGTCAGGCGTGGTGCGGTAATTGCACAGACCGCGCTTTTCGGTGGCTTCCTTGATCCAGGCGTCATCGTAGCCGTTGCCGTTGAACAGGATGCGCTTATGATCCTTGATGGTCTTCTTGATCATCTCATGCAGCGTAGTCTCGAAGTCCTCCGCGCCTTCCAGACGGTCAGCGTAAATCTTCAGGGACTCGGCCACAGCGGAGTTCAGCATCATGTTGGCGCAGGCAATGGAGTTGGAAGAACCCAGCATACGGAACTCAAACTTATTGCCGGTAAAGGCGAAGGGGGAAGTACGGTTACGATCCGTAGTGTCCCGGGCGAATCTGGGAAGTACATCCACGCCAAGCTTCATAGTGGTCTTCTGCGTTCCAGCGTAGGGAGTGTCATTTTCAATGGCATCCAGAATGCCCATCAGCTCGTCGCCAAGGAAAATGGAAACCACAGCGGGAGGAGCCTCATTGGCGCCAAGGCGGTGATCGTTGCCAGCAGTGGCAACGGACAGTCTCAGCAGATCCTGATAGTCATCAACAGCCTTGATGACAGCGCACAGGAACAGCAGGAACTGTGCATTTTCGTAGGGTGTCTCACCGGGAGACAGCAGATTCACACCGGTGTCGGTGGCAATGGACCAGTTGTTGTGCTTGCCGGAGCCATTCACACCGGCAAAAGGCTTCTCATGCAGCAGGCAAACCAGGCCGTGCTTCGCGGCAACCTTCTGCATGATTTCCATGGTCAGCTGGTTGTGGTCGGTGGCAATGTTTGTGGTGGTATAAATCGGAGCCAGCTCATGCTGAGCGGGGGCAACCTCATTGTGCTCCGTCTTTGCCAGGATTCCCAGCTTCCACAGTTCCTCGTTCAGGTCAGCCATGAACGCGGCAACTCTGGGCTTGATGACACCAAAGTAATGGTCATCCATTTCCTGACCCTTGGGGGGCTTTGCACCAAACAGCGTACGGCCGGTGTAAATCAGATCCTTGCGCTTGTCGTACATCTCCTTATCGACAAGGAAATACTCCTGCTCAGGGCCGACGGAGGTACGAACACACTTGACGTCCTCATTGCCGAAGAGCTTCAGAATTCGCATCGCCTGACGGTTCAGCGCTTCCATGGAGCGCAGCAGAGGAGTCTTCTTATCCAGCGCCTCGCCGCCGTAGGAGCAGAACGCAGTGGGGATGCAGAGGGTCTTGCCCTTAATGAACGCATAAGAAGTGGGGTCCCAGGCTGTGTAGCCTCTTGCCTCGAAGGTTGCCCGCAGGCCGCCGGAAGGGAAGCTGGAAGCGTCAGGCTCGCCCTTAATCAGTTCTTTGCCGGAAAAATCCATAATCACGCCGCCGTCCGGTGCGGGGGAGATGAAGCTGTCGTGCTTCTCGGCGGTAATGCCGGTCAAAGGCTGGAACCAATGGGTATAGTGGGTAGCACCGTGGGCGACAGCCCAGTCCTTCATGGCAGCGGCAACAGCATTTGCCACACCGGCGTCCAGCTTTGCGCCATGATCGATGGTCTTACGAAGAGACTGATAAACATCAGAGCTCAAACTTGCCTTCATTACGCGGTCGTCAAACACCAGACAACCAAAATAATCGGATATAGAAGTACCCATAATTAACACCCCTTCATAAAGTAAGCAGAGAAATAAAAAAGAAGACAAGGACGCCTATGAGCTGCCGCTCCAAGACATCCTTGCCTTACGCGGGATATTTTACAACAGAATATTCGCTTTGTCAACACCCTGCACAAAAAAAGTTTTTTCCATTTGGGTAGATTGACAAGAGTCAAAACATGGAATATAATGCCATTCATGAGGAAAGGCACTCAGGAGGGGGCGTTTTACTCATTTTGCGGCCGTCTTTCAGCATTTTCATGTAAATATCGCCGCATCTGAGATTGTTCCAAAATATTGTGGAAATCCTTTACATTATTTGCTATAATTGTCGCGTCAGGTATATTCAGGTCGTGAAAGCAGCACGGAACCTGTTGAATCGAAAACGAATAGAAAGCAGGTAGGCGTATGAAATACACCCCGCAGGAAGTCATTCAGTTTATTCAGGAGGAAGACGTAAAGTTTATTCGACTTGCCTTCTGCGATATTCAGGGACGGCACAAGAACATTTCAATCATGCCCCATGAATTGGAGCGCGCTTTTGAATACGGGATTGCCATTGACGCTTCCGCCATTGAGGGCTTTGGCGACGAAGTGCACTCTGACCTGTTTCTGCGTCCGGACCCAACAACCATTGCGGTACTGCCTTGGCGGCCGGAGCACGGCAGAGTCGTCAGAATGTTCTGCACGATTACCGATCAGAGCGGCAAGGTTTTCATCCATGATACAAGAAGTATTCTGAAACAGGCCATAGCCGATGCTGCTGCCGATGGCTATACCTTCTTCTTTGGTTCTGAACTGGAGTTCTACCTGTTTAAGCTGGATGACAACGGGGAACCGACCCATATCCCTTACGATCAGGCGACCTATATGGATGTTTCTCCGGATGATAAATGTGAGAATGTTCGCCGCGAAATCTGTCTGACGCTGGAACGCATGGGGATTCAGCCTGAGTCTTCCCACCATGAGCAGGGCCCTGGACAGAACGAAATTGACTTCCGGTACTCGGACGCTCTGACCGCTGCGGATAACGCGCTGACTTTCTGTACTGTCGTGAAGACAATCGCCGCCAGCAATGGGTTGTGCGCTGATTTTTCACCCAAACCCATTGCGGATCAACCCGGCAGCGGTTTTCACATCAACATGTCGGTGCGCGGAAGCGATGCCAGCCAGATGCAGCACATGATTGGCGGCATTCTGCGCCATGTAGCGGATATGACCCGTTTCCTGAACCCAACGGTGCAGTCGTATAACCGGCTGGGTGTCTGCAAGGCGCCTAAGTATATTTCCTGGTCAAATAACAACCGGTCCATGCTGATTCGGGTTCCGGCGGCATCCGGCGAATACCGCAGAATGGAACTGCGTTCTCCGGATTGCACCGCGAATCCCTATATCGCGTTTGCACTTCTGATTTGGGCAGCCCTGGACGGCCTGAAAAACGGGATTGTTCTTCCGGAGAAGGCAAATGTGAATCTGTACACCGCCGGGCCGAAGGATGTCTGCGACATGGAGACGCTCCCGCTGACGCTGGGCGCAGCAAGCAAGTGCGCGGGGAGCAGCGCATTTATACGGGAGCATCTGCCGGAATCGTTGATTGATTACTACTGCAAGTAATAAATTCGGGTGATTGCGAGAAGGGAGGGAGTCTGATTGGTTTTCAGCTCAGAGACATACAGCGTGCTGGTCGTATCGAATCAGCGCAAGTTTAATGATGCCATGACTCCCATGCTTCCTCCCTCAGAGTATTACCCTGTGTGTTTTTCCTCCAACATTGCGGCGGCAAGAAGGGAACTGCTCTCACGGAACTATGATTTTGTGATTATCAACGCGCCGCTTCCGGATGATCCCGGCACAAGATTTGCGATCGATGCCGGTAACCGGTCAGACACCGTTGTCTTGCTGCTGCTGCGTGCGGAAAACTATGAAGATGTAAATGAGCGGGTGACTTCCCACGGTGTTTTCACGCTTCAGGTCCCGTTTCCCGCCAGCACCATGCGTCAGTGCCTGAAATGGATGATTTCCGCCCGGGAACGTCTTCGTAAAATGGAAACGATTAACTTATCCGTTGAGGAGAAAATGGAAGAGATCCGCCTTGTAAACCGGGCCAAATGGATTCTGATTGAGCAGCTGAAGATGAATGAGGCGGATGCGCACCGTCATATCGAGAAGCAGGCAATGGACCGCTGCACCACCAAGAAGGAAATTGCGCTGAGCATCATTAAAACATATACATAGCTACCCTGGAAACCGGCATCTGCGGATGCCGGTTTTAAGACTTACCTTTTTCGAAAAAAACAGTTGTATTATTCTGGATTTGTGGTACAATATACAAAAGTATGTCATGCCGTAAGGCAGGACGATCATCTAGGAGGTATCCCCATGGCAGAGGCAAAGCAGTACATTACGCACGCTCAGATCGGCGGCAATGTTATGATTTCGGAAGATGTTGTCAGCACTATCGTTGAAAGCACACTCACCGAAGTGGACGGCGTGGTCAAGGGCGGCGCTGAGGTCGTCGGCAAAAAGAGTTGGGGCAAAGGTGTGCGGATCCACATTGCGGAGGATAATACGCTGACAATCGGCTGCAATATCATTGTCCGCTACGGCGAAAGCGTGATTCAGGTTGCGAAAGCCGTTCAGGAAGCCATCACCAGCGCCGTAGAATCTGTAACCGGTGTTACAGTGCAGGATGTGGATGTAAACGTCTGCGGAATCATTCGCAAGTAAAGGATACAATTATGACGAGAGGAAATGCCAGAGAACTCGCGGTACATCTGATTTACGGGCGTGCATTTACCGGTGAGGAGCCGGAACAGGTGATTTCCACCCGCCTGGAGAAGGAATACTACGCGGATCTCGGAAAAGAGAATGAGGTGTATTCCGAGCGCCCCAGCCGTGCTCAGCTGCGCTACATTGACAGTGTCGTGACCGGGGTCGCCAATCGGGAGGAAGAGCTGGACAAGCAGATTCAGAAATACGCTATTGGCTGGGACATCAGCCGGATTTCCAAGCTTGCCCGCTGTATTCTGCGCCTTGCGATCTATGAAATTCAGTATGTGGATGACGTTCCCGCAGGTGTTGCCGTTTCGGAAGCCGTCCGCATCGCCAAGAAGTACAATGACGATGATACGGGCGCTTTCGTAAATGGGATTCTGGGCAGTTTTGTCAGGAATCTGACGCCTGTGGAAGAGGCAAAACAATGAAGGGCGTAATTGGTATCGATACCAGCAACTATACCACTTCCATTGCCTTTTTTGACGGCACTGGAGGAGAGAACTGCTCGAAGCTTCTTCCTGTGAAGCAGGGAGAATTGGGCTTACGGCAGTCTGACGCCGTCTTTGCGCACATAAAGAGCCTGCCGGAGCTATCCGGCAGGCTGTTTTCCCATATACAGCCGGCCAATATCACCGCCGTTGGCGTCAGCACCCGTCCCAGAGCGGTAGAGGGGAGCTATATGCCCTGCTTTCTGGTAGGCTACTCCCATGCGAAACTTCTGTCGGATATGCTGGGTGTGCCTTTGGTCGAAGTGTCCCATCAGCAGGGCCATGTGGCGGCCTCCCTGTGGAGTGCCGGTCATATGGAACTGCTTTCGCATCCTCACCTTGCGTGGCATCTGTCCGGCGGTACTACGGAGCTTCTTCTGGTTAAACCGGAGGGAGCAAATGTGGCCTGCGCAAAAATTGGCGGTACATCGGATATTTCCGCAGGCCAGCTGATTGACCGTACCGGACAGCTGCTGAAGCTTCCGTTTCCCTCCGGGAAGCACTTGGACGCGCTCAGCTGTGAGGCTGCAAATAAGGATTTTTTCAAAGTAAAATGCGCAGATATGACGTTTTCCCTTTCCGGCGTTCAGAATAAGGTTCAGCAATATCACGCGAAAAATGGTGTTCCCGCGGAGACTGCGGCCTATGCGCTGCGGTGTGTTGCGTACGCGGTCTTTCAGGCAACCCGGCAGGCGCTTACCCGGTACCCGGGTCTGCCGGTGGTTTTTTCTGGCGGCGTGGCCTCAAACACCATGCTGCGGCAGGTGCTCGCTCCATTGAACCCGATTTTTGCCCAACCTCAGTATTCCACCGATAACGCCATGGGCGTCGCCGTTCTGACGTATCGTTCCGTGGGGGTGTAAAATTGGCTCAAAATGTACTGTCCATTTCCCAGTTAAATGAATATATCCGCGGAAGAATGGATGCGGACCCGCTGCTGGCACAGGTAGCCGTGCGTGGCGAAATCAGCAATTATAAGCTGTATCCTTCCGGGCACCACTACTTCACGCTTAAGGATGAGAGCAGCGCATTGAAGTGTGTTCTGTTTAAGGGAAATGCATTTAAGCTTCGTTTCCGTCCGGAAAACGGCATGAAAGTGATCGCGATGGGCAAGGTTTCCGTCTACCCCAGAGACGGGGCCTACCAGCTGTACTGTACTGCCTTGGCTATGGATGGTGTGGGCGATTTGTACGCGGCATTTGAGCAGCTAAAAAAGAAGCTCGCTGCTCAGGGGCTGTTTGACCCATCGCACAAAAAGCCGTTGCCGAAGTATCCCGGCACCATTGGAATCATTACCAGCTCTGCCGGTGCGGCGGTTCACGATATGCTACGTATCCTGCGGAAACGCTACCCTTTGAGCCATGTACGTCTGCTACCCGTTCGGGTTCAGGGCGCGGAGGCCCCTGGGGAAATTGCGGCAGCCATCCGTTACGCAAATCACTATCATTTGGCAAACCTTTTGATCGTTGGCAGGGGAGGCGGCTCCATTGAGGATCTGTGGGCGTTCAATGATGAGCAGGTTGCCTACGCAATCTATCATTCAGAGATACCGGTCATTTCCGCAGTAGGTCATGAGCCTGACGTTACCATTTCGGACTATGTTGCGGATTTGCGGGCGGCGACACCCTCCAACGCGGCGGAACTTGCCGTACCGGATCAGGATGCCCTGCGGCAGAATCTGGATGCTATGTCGAACGCCATGGTTTCCAGCCTGAGCCGTCCGGTAAAGTCGGCCCGGCAGCATTTGCAGATTCTTTCCGCTTCACAGGCTTTGCAGAGTCCCACCGGCTATCTGGAGCAAAGACGCCAGTGCGTTGAACTTCTAAAGAACAGGCTGCTGGCGGCGCAGAATCAGAATCTGACCAGAAGCAGGCAGCGGTATATTGCCGTGACGGCAAAGCTGGACGCGATGAGTCCGCTGAAGGTCTTAACCCGCGGTTATTCCATGGCGCAGACGGAAAGGGGAGAAGTGGTGCGTTCCGTCAGCCAGGTTTCCATTGGTGAACGAATCCGCATCAGACTGAGTGACGGTTCCCTTTCGGCAACCGTCATGAATAAGGAGGAAGGCAAATGAACCAGGAGAATCAAACCTTTGAAGCGTCCATGACGCGGCTGGAACAGATTGTACGGGCAATGGAACGGGGAGACGTGCCACTGGAGGAATCGCTGAAGCTTTTTCAGGAAGGAACCGAGCTTGTCAGAAATTGCCAGAAGCTGTTGGATGATGCTCAGCTACAGATAAAAAAGATCATGACAGCACCGGACGGAAGCCCTGTAGAGGAGGATTTTCAGGATGAACCTTGAACAGCAAAGCCGCAAATATCGGGAATATTTGGAAACCTATCTGCAGGGGCATTATGCGAGATTGTCCGGCGAGCCGCAAAAGCTGTTGTTTGAAGCAATGCAGTATAGTCTCATGGCAGGCGGAAAGCGGCTGCGCCCGATTCTGGCGTTCGAATTTTGCCGTATGTGCGGCAGGGATTGGAAGGAAGCCGCTCCCTTTGCGGCAGCGATTGAAATGATCCATACATACAGTCTGATCCATGATGATCTGCCTTGTATGGACAATGATGATTACCGTCGCGGGCACCTGACCAACCACAAGGTGTATGGAGAGGGAATGGCTGTTTTAGCTGGTGATGCGCTGCTGACGGACGCTTTCGGAATCGCCGCTTCCGCAGAGCTTCCGAAACCTGAGAGCATGGCGACTGCAATCGGTGTTCTTTCTGAATGCGCCGGTTCTGTCGGCATGGTCGGCGGGCAGGTGCTGGATATTATGAGTGCTGAGCGGGAACTGTCCGAGCAGGAGGTTTTGGATATCCAGAACCGGAAAACAGGATGCCTGATTTCCGCAGCCTGTGCCCTCGGCGTGATTGCGGGTGGAGGAAGCGAGGAGCAGTACAACGCGGCATGTCAATTTGCCGCCGGATTGGGCCTTGCATTTCAGATTCGGGATGATATGTTGGATGTGATTGGAACACAAGCAGAGCTTGGAAAAGCCACAGGCGTGGATTCCGATAAAAACACGTTTGTCAAACTTTTTGGGCTTAATAAATGTGAAGAATTGGTTGCATCCTACACAAATTATGCAATTGACGCACTAAATGCTTTTGAGGATACATCCTTCCTGAAGGCGCTCGCAAAGAGCTTAACAGAGCGGAGAACGTGATATGCGCACCGATCAGCTCATCAGTGTTTTGCTTGAAAACCGGGATGAAAACTACAGACAGATGCAGATTCGCCTGATCCCCAATATCTGCCCGGATAGGATTATTGGTGTGCGCACACCCATTTTGCGGACAATCGCAAGAGAACTGGAAGATAAGGACGCTTTTCTAAGCAGCCTGCCGCACCATTATTTTGAAGAAAACCAAATACATTCTTTTCTCTTGGAACAGGAGAAGAGTTTTACGATTGCCATTACGGAAATTGAGCGATTTCTGCCCTATGTAGACAATTGGGCGACCTGCGACCAGCTTAGACCTCGATACTTTAAGAAACACCGTTGTGAACTGTTGCCCTATGTAAGCACATGGATTCATTCACAGGAGCCATACACCGTTCGCTTTGGCATTGGAATGCTGATGGTGCATTTTCTGGATGAAGATTTTGAGGAAGCTTATCTGGAACTGCCTGCATCCGTACATTCCGAAGAGTACTATGTCAAAATGATGATTGCGTGGTTTTTTGCGACGGCGCTGGCAAAGCAGTATGAGGCGGCGCTGCCCTATATCTCCGGTTACCGCCTGGATAAATGGGTTCACAACAAGGCGATTCAGAAGGCGATTGAGAGCAATCGTGTATCGCCTGAGCATAAGCAGGAATTGGTAATGTACCGCATAAAATAGGAACAGTCTGGAACGGGGCATTTTCCCGTTCCAGACTGTTTCTTTATATCTGTTCGGCGATTTCCTGAATCAGCCGTTCTGTTTCGCTCCAACCGATGCAGGGATCGGTGATAGATTTTCCATAGATTCCTTCGCCAATTTTCTGGCATCCGTTTTCCAGATAGGACTCAATCATAAAGCCCTTTACCATGGAGCGGATTTCCGTGCTGTGACGGCAGCTATATAGGACATCCTTGCAAATTCTTGGCTGCTGCTCATACTTTTTCGCGGAATTGGAATGGTTTGTGTCCACAATCAGCGCCATATTTTTCAGCCCCTTTGCACTGTATGTCTGATACAGGTGCTCAAGGTCCTCATAATGGTAATTGGGATGGGCTTCGCCATGCTTATTCACATAGCCCCGCAGAATTGCGTGGGCTAGGGGATTACCGGTGGTGTCCACTTCCCAGCCACGATAGATAAAGGTATGGGGACTTTGCGCGGCTAATATGGAGTTAAGCATGACCGAGATATCACCGCTGGTTGGGTTCTTCATTCCCACCGGCACGGCAATACCGCTGGAGGTCAGCCGGTGCTCCTGATTCTCCACGCTTCTTGCGCCGACCGCAACATACGACAGTAGATCGGATAGATACCGGTAGTTATCCGGGTAGAGCATTTCATCCGCAGTGGACAGACCGGTGTTTGCCAGGACATTGGTATGAAGACGGCGAATGGCAATCACACCCTGCAGCATATCGGATTTTTGTTCCGGGTCCGGCTGATGCAGCAGGCCCTTATAACCGGCGCCGGTGGTGCGGGGCTTGTTTGTGTACACTCGGGGGATCAATATAAGCTTATCAAATACGGTCTCCTGAAGACGGGCCAGACGCTGACAATAGTCAAGAACCGCATCCTCGCGGTCCGCAGAGCAGGGGCCGACAATCAGAACCATTTTATCACTTTTCCCGGTGAACACATCAGCGATCTGCTCATCGCGTGTTTCTTTGATACGCGATAGCTCCGCTGTCAGAGGATACTGTTCCTTGATTTCCTTGGGCACCGGAAGTTTCCGTTTAAATTCCATATTTTTCATGCTATTCTCTCTTCCTTTTTATTTTTTCTTCTTTTCTATGTGCATTTTGCGCACAATGATCGCTATACAGATTAATAGTACGAAAGAAACAGCTGCGATGGCCAGCGAGAGTGCCGGGAACGAATCAGGCTGTTTTTCGGCTGCCGTGCCTGTTGCTGCTGTTTCCACGGACTCTGTTTCTTCCGGAAGTGTTTCCACTGTTTCCTCAGCAGGTTCCGGCTCATGACTGGTCTGGGCATACACGATTCTGCCCGAGCCGTTAACCGTTCCATAGTCAATGCCAAGCGCTGGGTATTTTTCCAGCAGAGGAGAGTTGGAGGCCATTACGGTCTTCCCCTCAAATGCCTGAACATAATTGGCAAGGACCATGTAATCCTCCATAACGTAATCCACCACATTTACCGCGGAAGAAAACATATTGTATCCATCGCCGGAATCTCTCAGAATATAGTTGTATCCCGCTAATTGATAGCTTGCTGTCCGGTCCAGAGCTTTCCAGCTATTCGACGCCTTGTCGTAAACCGCAACGTCATGGACACGGTATCCACCGGTAGGTCCGCCAATCCACATGCCATTGTCGTCCTTTTGCGTGGAATCGGGCCATTGTGTATCAATCTGATAACGAATGCCGGAAACCTGAAGGAAACCGCCGCACTCCTCCCCGCTGCCGGCAAATCGGGATCCCCATTCCAATGCGTCAAGCAGCTGCTGCCCGGTTACTGTTTGCAGACAGGCCACATTGCCGAACGTATGAATATCTTTACAGGTCTTATATGTCAGTACGCCTGAAACGGCAGGATTGCGGATGCCGCCGCCATTTACGATTGCCGCATCCACATGCAAATCCATCTGGTCAAATAAGTAGTAGAGCGCATCTGCCGCAAAATCGCCGGTATTTGTTTCCTGCATTCTGACAAGTCGCGTCCCGTCTTCAGAATAGTTGTCCAGTACAACCTGAGACTCTCCGATTTTTTGCTTCAGCACCAGATTCACCTTGTTGATCCACTGATTCTTCTGAAATGCCAATGTATAGTCATTCAGCCAATCCGGCCCGGTGTACAGTTCGGAAGAGAGACGGTAGCCGCTGACTTCTGTCGTCTCTGTACCGTCCCGGTTCCTGACAGTCTTCAGAATCTCCTCGCAGGAAATCAGGTCAGAACGAATCGCGCCGGTATCATAGTCGATGACCATCATGCCCACCTGATTCAGATATTCCCCGGCTTGTGTCAGGAGCGTTGTCTTTCCGTTTGCACCTGTTACCTGTTTGCCCCTTACCACACTGTGGGAGTGACCATCAATAAATGCGTCCAATCCGCTGACGTGGGCAATTACTTCTTCACTGGTCCACGGAGATGCGGAAGAGTCATCCCCCAAGTGACCAACCGCAATGACTTTTGTCGCGCCGGCCCGCCGTATGGCGTCCACTGCGGTCTGCACATCGGCATAGAGTTCCTGTCCGTTCTCGCCACCGGAGATGCCATAGCAGTAGTCCCCGTTCTCATCCTGAAAATACGCAGGCGTAGACTTTATGATGGATTCAGGAGTGGTGATACCAACAAAGCCGACGATTTCCTTCCCGAAGTGGTAGGCTTGGAAGGATTCCAGCAGATTTGCCCCTCGAATTCCCTCTGCCTGTCGGTACAGATTACAGGAAATGTAGGGAAAGCCAGCCTCCTGAGAACGCTGCAAAAAGGTATCCATCCCGTAATCAAATTCATGGTTTCCCGGTGTGGCCAGATCATAGCCCGCTTTGTTCATCAGCTGAATAATGGATGCACCCTTGTCCATAGAACCGTAAGCGGTTCCTTGGAGGTGATCGCCAGCATCCACCAGAAGGACATATCTGTATTCCTTCTCCAGCTCCTTTTTCAGCGCTCCGATGGTATCATAGCTCAAAGGGCCGTCAATATACGCGTGCGCATCGTTGGTGTACAGAATTACGATATCATTGGATTTCTCCCCATCCGCGGCGGACGCGGGGATGCAAAATGAAACGGCCAGCAGTATGGTGCAAATGAATGATAAGAATTTCCGCATGGCGTATGGTCCTCCTCTTCTCGATGTTCGTATTCTACAACATTTTGTCGAAAAAAGGAAGTGCTGTAAAGAAGAAATTGTTCATAGGTGCGCACTCCCGTATGGACAATGTATGGGTTTTATGCTATTCTATCCATGACCAATCGATAAGGAAATGGTGTTTACAATGAAAAAGACAATGATTCTTCGCCTGACAGCGGTAGTAACAGCGGTTCTGATTGCCGGCTGCTGCCTGACTGGCTGTGGGAAGAAGAAAAGAATTACTTCACAAACTGAGGAAACCACATTTGGAATTGACGTTGCCCGCTACCAGGGCACCATTGATTGGAAAGAGGTCGCCCAGTCCGGTATTGACTTCGCAATCATCCGAGTAGGCTACCGTGGAAAGACAGACGGTATCATTAAAGAAGACCCCAATGGACGCTATAATCTCCAGGAGGCGTCCAAAGCAGGCATTAAAATCGGAGCGTATTTTTTCTCCACCGCTGTATCTGAGGAGGAAGCAAAAGAGGAAGCGGCATGGATGGGGGAAGTACTGGCGAAATACCCCATTACTTACCCGGTTGTGTATGACTGCGAGGGCTTTCGGGAAACGTCCAGCAGACAATATGATATGAGCAAGAAAGAGCGAACGGATGCGGCGCTGGCGTTTCTTGCTGCCATTGAACGGCTGGGCTACGAAGGCATGTTTTACGCTTCCAAAGGGGACATGGAGCTCGATAATCATTGGGAGACATCCCGAATTGAGGATAAGTATAAAATCTGGGTCGCACAGTATCCGGCGGAGCCTTACCCAATGACAGAAAAATCCAGCTATGCACAGACACACCATATGTGGCAGTACACAACAAACGGGACGGTACCGGGCATTTCTATCCCTGTAGATATGAACGTAGCTTATTTTGGGTATGACGGAATTGAACCGGCAAAAGATAAAACGCCGCCGCAGGAAGCGGAAGCGGATATCGAAGCTATGATGGATTTTACCCCCGTATCGGAAGAGGTGACCGCAAAGAATGAGACAAATCTGCGCAGTATCCCCAGTCAGGGGGAGGACAGCCAGGTTCTGCGCACGTTAAGAAACGGAGAAATCGCCCAGCGAATTGCGATCAGCAGCAGCGGCTGGTCAAAGGTTGTGTTTGAGGATAATACCTACTACGCTGTTTCCAGCTATTTAACAACCGATTTAAGCGTCAAGCCGGAAGAGACGGAAGATAACGATGGTATCCAGACACAATTTACACCAGTTCATGAAAGTGTGACCGCGAAAAAACTGGTCAATTTGCGAAAGCTTCCCAGTGTTGAGCATGAGGATGCAGTGGTGATCGCTCAGCTTAAGAACGGTGACGTTGCAACACGTGTCGGAATCAGCGATAATGGCTGGTCAAAACTGGAATATCAGGGGGAGACCTGCTATGCGGTCACCAGCTATCTGGAGCTTGTGAATGGGAATGATCATGTATCTTCAGAACCCAACGAAGAAAACAGCATGACCGCCGGGACTGCATCAGATGTGGAAATTCAAACACAGTTCGAGCCGATTCAGGATCAGGTTACCGCAAAGGTGGAAGTGAATCTTCGCTCTTTACCAAGCGTGGAGGATCCGCGGTGTGTTGTTGTCGCAACGCTGAAAAATGGAGAGGTCGTCACGCGTACCGGAATCAACCGGGATGTAGGCTGGTCAAGGGTGGAATACCAGGGCCAGATACTGTACTGCGTCAGCAATTATCTGACTGCAGCGGAATAGGGGAGAGTCCTGTGCTTGAAATCAGAAAGGGAAGGATTCAGGACACAGAGCCGTTTGTCGATTTGATGGCGCTGGTCAGGCAGTCCATGGAACACAAGGAGTGGCTGTACCTGGACCCGCCAGAAGAAGTCCGCCGGAGGATGAATGACGGTACTATGTCTCTATGGGTGGCCATGGATGGTAAACGAATGGCAGGCGCCTTCGATATTTTGCGCCCAAGCCTGGCTCCGTTCAACTATGGTTACACCATTGGGCTTTCAAACGAAGATCTGCAAAAGGTTGTTCACATGGATACCGTAGTTGTTCACCCGTACTACCGGGGATTGGGTCTGCAAAAACGGTTGATGCAAACAGCGGAAACGGAATTATCCAAAACAGGGCAACACATTTTAATGTGCACGGTACACCCGGAAAACCGCTACAGTCTGAATAATGTGCTTTCTCAGGGATATACGATCTGTACGACTGTGGATATGTACGGTTCTATTCGCCATGTACTGAGAAAAGACATCGGATAAGGATTCGAATGCGTATAGCCCGGATTTCTACTTGTATTTTGATGAGACTTCTGCTATAATACGCAGTCGGGTAAAACCCGAAAATATGCGCTGTATCCTTGTAGAAGGAACGGCAGCAGGAGGTAATTGAATATGAATCGTAAGAAAATGGACACCCGCTATATGGCGACGCTGGCAATGTTCTGCGGAATTTTGCTGGTGATGGGCGC
>CAMFBN010000038.1 GCA_945948535.1 uncultured Clostridia bacterium | reverse complement strand
CCACGAGAACGACGACATCTTCTTCCAGCACCGTGAGGCCTGCAACAAGTACTACAACGCCCTGCCCGCAGTGGTCGAGAAGTACATGGACAAGGTTAACGAGAAGCTCGGCACCGACTACAAGCTGTTCAACTACTACGGTGCGCCCGATGCTGACCGCATCATCGTCGCCATGGGCTCCATCAACGACGTGGCTGAGGAAGTCATCGACTACCTGAACGCCCACGGCGAGAAGGTCGGCGTTGTGAAGGTTCGTCTGTTCCGTCCCTTCTGCGCTGAGAAGCTGCTGGAGGCCATTCCTGCCACCGCCAAGAAGATCGCTGTTCTGGACCGCACCAAGGAGCCCGGCTCTCAGGGCGAGCCTCTGTATCAGGACGTGGTCATGGCTCTGGCCAAGGCCGGCCGCAACGATGTGACTGTCATCGGCGGTCGTTACGGTCTGGGTTCCAAGGACACCCATCCCGCTTCCGTGTTCGCTGTGTACGAGGAGCTGGCGAAGGACGCTCCCAAGCACGAGTTCACCATCGGCATCGTGGACGATGTGACCCACCTGTCCCTGGACGAGAAGGTCTCCCCCAACACCGCTGCCGACGGCACCATCGAGTGCAAGTTCTGGGGCCTGGGCGGCGACGGCACCGTCGGCGCCAACAAGAACTCCATCAAGATCATCGGCGACCACACCGACAAGTATGTGCAGGCTTACTTCCAGTACGACTCCAAGAAGACCGGCGGCGTGACCGTGTCTCACCTGCGCTTCGGCGACAACCCCATCAAGTCCCCCTACTACATCAACAAGGCCGACTTCGTCGCCTGCCACAACCCCTCCTACATCACCAAGGGCTTCAAGATCGTGCAGGACGTCAAGCCCGGCGGCGTGTTCCTGATTAACTGCCAGTGGAACCTGGAAGAGCTGGAGCATCATCTGGATGCCGCTTCCAAGCGTTACATTGCCAACAACAACATCCAGCTGTACACCATCAACGCCATCGATCTGGCCATCAAGGTCGGCATGGGCAAGCGCACCAACACCATCCTGCAGTCCGCTTTCTTCTCTCTGGCCAAGGTCATGCCCGCTGAGGACGCCATCAAGTACATGAAGGACGCCGCTGAGCACTCCTACCTGAAGAAGGGCATGGACGTGGTTGAGAAGAACTGGAACGCCATCGATGCCGGTGCTACCGCTTACACCAAGATCGACGTTCCCGCTTCCTGGGCTACCGCCGAGGACAATAAGCCCGAAGTCGTTCTGGAAGGCCGTCCCGACACCGTTAAGGTCGTCAAGACCATCCTGAACCCCATCGGCAAGATGGACGGCTACAGCCTGCCTGTTTCCGCCTTCGAGGATCTGGCCGACGGTCAGTTCCCCCTGGGTGCTTCCGCTTACGAAAAGCGCGGCGTTGCCGTTACCGTTCCTCACTGGGACGAGACCAAGTGCATTCAGTGCAACAACTGTGCCTTCGTCTGCCCCCACGCTACCATCCGTCCCTACGCGCTGACTGCTGAAGAGGCCGCTGCCGCTCCCGCGAACGCCCGTCTGGTGGACGTGAAGGCCGGCAAGGGCAAGGGCGTCTACAAGTACATGATGTCCGTGTCTCCTCTGGACTGCATGGGCTGCGGCGTCTGTGTCGGTGTCTGCCCTGTTGGCGCTCTGACCATGGTTCCTCAGGAGCAGGAGCTGCCTGAGCAGGACGTCTTCAATTACATGGTCTCCAAGGTTTCCGAGAAGAAGGACATGCAGGACAACAACGTCAAGGGTTCTCAGTTCCACAAGCCGCTGCTTGAGTTCTCCGGCTCCTGCGCCGGCTGTGCCGAGACCAGCTACGCCCGTCTGATCACTCAGCTGTTCGGCGATCGGATGTACATCTCCAACGCTACCGGCTGCTCCTCCATCTGGGGCGGTCCCGCCGCTACGGCTCCTTACGCTGTCAACGCGGAAGGCCGTGGTCCCGCCTGGGCCAACTCCCTGTTCGAGGACAACGCCGAGCATGGTCTGGGTATGTACACCGCTCAGGCCGTCATCCGTGAGTCTCTGGCAAACAAGGTCAAGACCGTGATGGAGACCACCGCCTGCGACGAGCGCAAGGCTGTCTGCCAGAAGTGGCTGGACACCTACAACGACGGCGAGGCCAACAAGGAAGCTACCAAGGCTCTGGTTGCCAACCTGGAAGCCAATGTGTGCTGCGACACCGTAAAGGACATCCTGTCCAAGAAGGCTTACCTGTCCAAGAAGTCCGTGTGGATCTTCGGCGGCGACGGCTGGGCCTACGACATCGGCTTCGGCGGCGTTGACCACGTTCTGGCTCAGAACAAGGATGTCAATGTCTTCGTCTTCGATACCGAGGTTTACTCCAACACCGGCGGACAGGCCTCCAAGGCTTCCAACATCGGTCAGGTCGCTCAGTTCGCGGCTGCCGGTAAGGAGACCAAGAAGAAGTCCCTGTCTGAGATTGCTATGAGCTACGGCTACGTCTACGTCGCTCAGGTCGCCATGGGCGCTAACCCCGCTCAGACCCTGAAGGCCATCACCGAGGCCGAGGCCTACAACGGTCCTTCCCTGATTATTGGCTACGCTCCCTGCGAGATGCACTCCATCAAGGGCGGCATGACCAACTGCCAGGCTGAGATGAAGAAGGCTGTTGAGTGCGGCTACTGGAACCTGTTCCGCTTCGATCCCTCCAAGGAGACCGGCAAGTTCCAGCTGGACAGCAAGGCGCCTAAGGGCGGCTATCAGGAGTTCCTGATGAACGAGGCTCGTTACAGCCGTCTGACCCGTGAGTTCCCCGAGCGCGCTACCGATCTGTTCGCTAAGAACGAGGCTGCCGCTAAGGAGCGTTGGGAGCACCTGAACAAGCTGGTCGAGATGTACAAGGACTAATTTCCTGTACCTCACTCCCCTAACCTAATATTCGCCCCCGGTATCCCCGGGGGCGAATTTCTTAAACAAGGAGAATACACCATGCTCTGCACCATCATTGATATCCGGGGCGACTACGCCTTTGTCAAATACCATGACACCGGCGTCGTATCCGAGGTTGCCATTGCCCTGCTCCCCTTTGGCGTGGACGTGGGCGATGTACTGAAATTCGAGAATTACGAATTCACGCAGGTATGAAAAAATCCGCTGACGAACCGTCAGCGGATTTCCTTATTTATTCTTCTGATTCTGCATTTGCAGGAACTTCTGCTTCATCTTTTGCAACCGCAGGCGCTCTTTTCGCTCCCGGTTCCGGCGGAAGCGGGACTGAATCTCCGGCGGCTGATTCTGAAGCTTCTCCTGCGGGATGTTCCGTTCCGACAGCCGCTTATCCGTAAACTCCCGGAGCAGCGCGTAGATTACGGACGTCACGGGAATCATCAGCAGCATACCGCCCACGCCCATCAGGTCGCCGCCGATGGTCACTGCCACCAGCACCCACATACCGGGCAGGCCAATGGAGGTGCCCACCACTCTGGGGTAGATCAGATTGTTTTCCAGCTGCTGAATCACCAGGAACATAACCACAAAGGTCAGCGCCTGAATAGGGCTGTTCACCAGAATGAAGAAGGCGCCCAGAATGCAGCCCACAAAAGCGCCCACCACGGGAATCAGCGCCGTGACGGCAATGATCACACTGACCAGCGAAATATAGGGCATTTTGAAAATGGCCATGGCCACCGCAAACAGACAGCCTAAGATGCAGGCCTCCAGACACTGACCGGAGATAAAATTGGAGAACGTGGCGTTGGTCAGACGCAGGACGCGGATGGTTTCATCGGCGTGATGCTCCGAAATCAGGGAATAGAGCAGCCTTCTCCCCTGCCGCGCCAGAATTTCCTTCCGGGCCAGACAATAGATGGCAAAGGCAATGCTGACAACCGTATTGATGATGGCGCCGGTGACGTTGCCGATGACGCTGACCGCGCCGCCCATAACGGTGCTGACCTGATTGCTCAGGAAGCCCAGCGTCTCCTTGAAAATGCCGTTCCAGTCGAGGCTTTCCAGCTTCAGCGCATCCTGAATCCAGGCGCTCATTTCCGGATGATCCTGCATCATCACCATCAGCTTGCCTGCCACATCCTCCACAAACGGCGGAATTGTCTGAGACAGGGACGCAACCGTCACCTGAATCTGGGGAATCAGCATCTCAATGACGAACATGATAATCAGCACCATGCACAGAATGGTCAGGACAATGGACAGCGCCCGCCGAAAGCCGGGCCGGTGCAGATCGGCAAGCTGCCGCTCGATGGCCCGCATGGGCACATTGAACACGAAGGCGATGCCGGCACCCACCACGAAGGGCGAAATCAGATTCCAAACAGCCGAAAACAGCGCTGTGGCCCGGGCGGTGTCCAGCACCAGCCACGCAAACAGAATGCAGCAGGCAATGAGCACAAACAGCTTTTTAATCACACTTTTGTCAATACGCACGCCGTTACCCCCTTTTTCTTCAGTATAACGGGAAAATGCACAAAAGTCCAATGAATAACTTGTTAATTTTTCCCTAAAAGCCGCCGCAAGTCCGTGCACAGCGCCTCCACGGCCTCCTCACGGGTAGCCCAGCTGGTGCAGAAGCGCACCGACCGGTGGGTGTCATCCGTGCGCTGCTGCTCGCAGAAGACGTAGGTTTCAGAAAGCTCCTCCAGAACCGCGTCCGGCAGAATGGGGAACAGCTGATTGGTGACCCCGGGCACCAGAAACGGCACATTCAGGGAAAGCAGGGTGTCTCTGAGCCTGTCGGCCATGGCATCCGCGTGGGCGGAAATCTCAAAGTACAGATTATCCGTCATGAGGGCGTCAAACTGCACCCCCAGCAGGCGGCCCTTTGCCAGCATACCGCCGTGCTGTTTGATGAGGTAACGGAAGTCCTCCCTGAGGGCCGGGCACCCAATCACCACCGCTTCGCCAAACAGAGCGCCCACCTTGGTGCCGCCGATGTAGAACACGTCGCACAGCCGGGCGATGTCCGGCAGGGTCAGGTCATTGCTCTTCGCCATCAGACCGTAGCCCAGCCGCGCGCCGTCCAGAAACAGGTACAGTCCCAGTTCATGGCAGGTTTCACTCAGGGCGGTCAGCTCCGCGAGACTGTACAGCGTACCCAGCTCCGTGGGGTTGGAGATGTAGACCAGCTTGGGCTGAACCATGTGCTCAAAACTGCCGTCAAAGCGGTGTGCCTCCACGGCCTGACGCACCTGCCGGGCAGTGATTTTTCCATCCGCACTGGGCAGCGCCAGCACCTTATGGCCCGTAGCTTCCACCGCGCCGGTTTCATGGACGTGGATGTGTCCGGTCTGGGCGCACAGCGCCCCCTGATGGGGCCGCAGAGCGGCAGCAATCACCGTCAGATTGGTCTGGGTACCGCCAACGAGGAAGTGCACAGCCACGTCCTCCCGGCCGCACAGAGCGCGGATTTTCCGGGCGGCGGAAGCGCAGTATTCGTCCTCCCCGTAGCCGGGGGTCTGCTCGAAATTGGTCTTTGTCAGCGCTTCCAGCACCTTGGGGTGGCAGCCTTCGGCATAATCGTTGTTAAAATACAGCATGGGTCTCTTCCTTTCTATCCCCTGATTTTCCTATTTTATACCCGCCCCCGTCCCCTGTCAAGAAGCATAATGCCGGCCCAAAAGACATAGGATTTTTCAGCAGCACAGCATCGGAGGGGAGCCTATGAAACAAGATCTGGAGGAGCGAGCCTGTGAATTGGCTGTGTACATGATCGAAACCGGCGCAACGGTGCGGGCCACCGCAAAGCACTTCGGAATCAGCAAATCCACCGTTCACAAAGCCCTGACCCAGCGGCTGCGCCTGTGCAACTACCCCCTGTACGTGCAGGTGCGAAGGGTGCTGGATAAGAATAAGCAGGAGCGGCACATCCGGGGCGGCATGGCAACACGGCGAAAGTACCGGGAAGCAGAGGGAAGCGTGGAGTTTGGAGTGAGAAGTGTTAAGTGAAATCGTTTGCCTTCGCAAACTGTGAAATAATCCCCCTGGGGGATAGTGAAATTTGACGCTTGTGCGTCAAGTGAAATGAAACAAATCCCTCACGCGCCGCAGCGCATTTCACATTGCGAAGCAATATTTCACGCCGGTCAGGCGTTTCACAAATCCCAATAGGATTTATTTCACTGAAAAAGTACCCTTTGTCAAAAGACAAAGGGTACTTCTTCTGGTGGGCGAGGCGGGACTTGAACCCGCACGTCCGCAGTGAACACTAGAACCTGAATCTAGCGAGTCTACCAATTCCACCACTCGCCCATATTCGCTTTCTGAGGGGGTTCCCTCAGCGCTTGTACATAATAACACAGGACTTTCTGTTTGTCAACACTTTTTTCAAAATATTGACAAGATTATTGCTGCGGACTGCCGATACCGAGCGGTGCCCTGTGGTGTAGCGATGACATACCAGCCGGGCACGCATTGGCTGTCCGCCCTGCGGGCCTTAATAATTGAAAAGTTTTTTCCGCGGACTGCCGATACCGAGCGGTGCCCTATGGTATAGCGATGACAGACCAGCCGGGCACGCATTGGCTGTCCGCCCTGCGGGCCTTAATAATTGAAAAGTTTTTTCCGCGGACTGCCGATACCGAGCGGTGCCCTATGGTGTAGCGATGACAGACCAGCCGGGCACGCATTGGCTGTCCGCCCTGCGGGCCTTAAAAATTGAAAAGTTTTTCCGTGGACTGCCGATACCGAGCGGTGTCCTGCGGTGTAGCGATGACAGACCAGCCGGGCACGCATTGGCTGTCCGCCCTGCGGACTCAGTCCTTATAGTAGAGCATACAGTGGCAGTAGCCGTGGAAGTCCGGGTCGGCAATCTGCTCCCGGAATTCCTTGCAGATGCACTTATTCTCTTCCGTACGCTCCAGGCGGCAGGGGCAGTAGCCGCCAGTGCGCTTCAGGCCGTCCCGGACGGTCTTCACCATTTCCTTGTCCTCATTCAAACGAACTGCCATGGTAACCTCTCCTTATCCTTATGTCGATAAAACTTTGCCGCAGAATTCCTTGATAATATGCCGGTAGCGGTCGGGGTCAACAAGAAAACTGATGCCGTGGTCGGCTCCGGGGAAGGTGCAGCGAAAAACCCGCATGGGGTTGGCCCGCTGGATTTCTCCGCTCATGTCGCAGGGCACAAAGCCGTCAGACTCCCCGTGAATCAGCAAAATGGGAACCTTCGCGTTCCGTACGGCCCGGACAGGGTCGCTTTCCAGCACATCAAAGCCGCCGTAGGCCTTGGCTCCCGCCCAGCTGAACACCGCCGCGGCAGCCGCAGGAATCCGCTTCTTCCGAGCCACGGACTGGATGATCTTCATGGGGCTGGAATAGGGGCAGTCCGCGACGATTCCCCGGACGTTCTCCGGCAGGGGCAGTTCCGAGGCCATCAGCACCGTGGAGGCCCCCATGGAGATGCCATAGAGCAGAATTTTGGTATCCTTCCCGAACCGCTCCACCGCGTACTGCGCCCACGTGAGCACATCATAGCGCTCCTTGATGCCGAAGGTGATGGTTCTGCCCTGACTTTTGCCGTGGGCTCGCTGGTCAACCAGCAGCAGGTTGTGACCCATTTCCTGACTGATTGCCGCCCCGCCGCAGAAGTCCGTCAGACCGGCGCTGCGGTAGCCGTGGAAGGCAATGTCCAGCGGTGCGCAGTCGGCAACGTGATAGTACCGCCCCGACAGGGTCAGACCGTCATAGGAGGTGACGGTGACGTATTCACAGGGCCGGTCAATGATGGTTTGCAGCAGCCGGGCAATTTCGTCCAGATGGGGTTCATACTGCTTCCCCTTATGCACCGGCAGGTCTTCCCTGCCCGCTTTGGGCGAATAAAAGGCATAACGGTAGGCATAATACCCGCCGCCCAGCAAAAGGCCCAGCAGCAGGCACAAAAGAATCAAAAAGAGCATAGCTACAGACTCCGAATGTATTGTAACAGCTCCGGGAAACTGCCGTTGGGGTACACGCTGATATCCCCACCGGCCGAATTGATGAGGCAGTCGGTGAGCAGGAATACCTTCATGCCGAGGATCCCCGCAATCATGTCCTCCCCCACGTCGTTGCCCACCATCAGGCACTGGGAGCCGTCCAGAGAGAGTTTTCCCAGAATTTCCCGGTAATAGTCGGGATTCGGCTTGCAATAGTGAGAATTTTCATAGGTTGTGACCAGCTCAAAATCCTCCGGGTTCAGCCCGGCCCAGCGGATACGGCTCCGGGTGGCGATGGCGGGAAACAGGGGGTTCGTGGCAAGAACCACCCGGTAGCCCATGGCCTTGATTTCCCGGATGGCTTCCGCCGCCGCGGGATTGAAGCCGCAGCTATCCCGGGACTGAGGGAAAATGTCGGTGTAAAACTGCGTAAACAGGGCTTCATCCTGCCTTGCGTCCCTGCCGATGGCAGCATCGAACGAGCGCCAGAACGTATCCTCATTGGTCGCGCCGCCGTCGTTTTTCACCATGGCCCCGATGCCCGCCCAGAGGGCTTTCATAAGCGATTCGGGGTCGTAGCCGTGGGGGGCGAGAAACTTCGCCATGCGGCCAAGGTAGTCCCTGACGAACACCTCCTGATCCATGGGAAGCAGGGTTCCGTCTAAATCGAATAGAATTGCTTTTGTCATAAAATACTCCAAACATCCCTTTCCCTCCGTGGAAGGGGCATTATTTTTGTGCTTATCGGCTTTTCTCAGGTACATTGTCCTTTAGTTGACAATTGACAATTGACAGTAGACAATTTAGGAGTCCCTGCGGGACAATTAAAAAATGTCATAACTGGCAGATTCCTTTGGAAAAAAGCAGGTATTTCGTGCCTGTAGTTTGTTTTAATTCATCCCGAAGGGATACCACAATTGTCAATTGTTCATTGTCAATTGTCAATTCAATTCCCCTTTCCCTGCGTTCATCAGAGAAGCACACTATTGATTATACAAAACCCGCCGCCCGGTTTCAAGTCCGGTACGGCGGGCAAATGAAAACTTTCTGTTACCGGGTGGACTCCTGACCCACCGCCATGATGTCATAGGGCGTGGTCTGGTAGACGAAATAGTTCAGCCAGTTGCTGTAGAGCAGGTTGCCGTGGCCCCGCCAGCGAACCACCGGGGGCTTCGTATCGTCGTCATTTGGATAGTAGTTCACGGGCACATGGATGGGCAGACCCTGACCTTTGTCCCGCAGGTACTCCCGCTCCAGCGTGTCCGGGTCGTACTCGGAGTGGCCCGTCACGAAAATCTGACGGCCCTCTTTGTTCATGATGATGTAGACCCCGGCTTCGTCGGAGGACGCAAGGATTTTCAGCCCCGGTACAGCCTCCACGTCCGCCCGCTCCACGGTGGTGTGCCGGGAGTGGGGGGCCCAGAACTCGTCGTCAAAGCCCCGCAGTAGGATGGCCCGCTTGTAATCGGCGTGGTGGGGATAGACCCCGAAGAGCTTTTCCGGCAGGGGCTTCTTCTGAATGCCGTAGTGGTAGTAAAGCCCCGCCTGAGCCGCCCAGCAGATGTGGAAGGTGGAATGGACGTGGGTCTTGCTCCACTCCATAATCTGCACCAGCTCGTCCCAGTAGTCCACTTCCTCGAAGGGCAGGTTCTCCACCGGGGCTCCGGTAATCACCATGCCGTCAAACTTGCGCTCCTTCAGCTCGTCAAAGGTCTTGTAGAAGGACAGCAGGTGCTCCTCCGGGGTGTTTTTGGACTTGTGGGAGGAAATCATCATCAGCTCCAGATGCACCTGCAAAGGCGTGTTGCCCAGAACCCGGCTCAGCTGGGTTTCGGTGACGATTTTCGTGGGCATCAGGTTGAGCAGCACGATTTCCAGGGGGCGGATGTGCTGGGTTTCCGCCCGGGTCTGGTTCATGACAAAGATGTTCTCGTTTTTCAGGGTCTCCGCCGCGGGCAGGTCGTTGGGTATCTGAATTGGCACGCTCAGCCCTCCAATTACACGTTTTCCAGCGCCTGCGCGATATCCGCAATCAAATCCTCCGCATTTTCCAGACCGCAGCTCAGGCGAATCAGGTCCGCGCCCACCCCGGCGGCGTCCAGCTCCGCGTCGGTCATCTGCCGGTGGGTGGAGGAGGCAGGATGCAGGCAGCAGGTGCGGGAATCGGCAACATGGGTTTCGATGGAACCCAGCTTCAGGTGCTTCATGAAGGTTTCCGCAGCCTTCCGTCCGCCGTTCAGGCCGAAGGAAATGACGCCGCAGGAGCCCTTCGGCATATACTTTTTCGCCAGCCCGTAATACTTGTCCCCCTCAAGGCCGCAGTATTTGACCCACTTGACCTTCTCGTGGCCCTTGAGGTACTCGGCAATGGCCTGGGCGTTGGCGCAGTGCTGCTTCATACGGAAGGGCAGGCTTTCCAGTCCCAGATTCAGGACATAGGCCGCCTGAGGGGACTGGACGCAGCCAAAGTCCCGCATGAGCTGGGCGGTGCACTTGGTGATGAAAGCGCCCCCAAGGCCGAACCGCTCCGTGTAGGTCACGCCGTGGTAGCTGTCGTCGGGGGTAGTGAGGCCGGGGAACTTGTCGGCGTGGGCCGTCCAGTCGAATTTGCCGCCGTCCACGATGCAGCCGCCTACGCAGGAGGCGTGACCGTCCATGTACTTGGTGGTGGAGTGGGTGACGATGTCCGCGCCCCATTCCAGCGGGCGGCAGTTGATGGGGGTGGCGAAGGTGTTGTCCACAATCAGGGGCACGCCGTGGGCATGGGCGGCCTTGGCGAACTTCTCGATGTCCAGCACGGTGAGGGCGGGGTTGGCGATGGTCTCGCCGAAGACGGCCTTGGTGTTGGGCCGGAAGGCGGCGTTCAGCTCCTCCTCGGTGCAGTCCGGGTCAAGGAAGGTGGTTTCCAGACCCATCTTCTTCATGGTGACGGAGAACAGGTTGAAGCTGCCGCCGTAGATGGCGGAGGAAGCCACGATGTGGTCGCCGCAGCCTGCGATATTGAACACCGCCATGAAATTGGCGGCCTGACCGGAGGAGGTCAGCATAGCGGCGGTGCCGCCCTCAAGGGCGCAGATTTTCGCTGCCACCGCGTCACAGGTGGGGTTTGCCAGCCGGGAGTAGAAATAGCCCTCGGCTTCCAGATCGAAGAGCTTGCCCATATCCTCGGAGGTGGCGTATTTGAAGGTGGTACTCTGAATAATTGGCAGCTGGCGGGGTTCGCCGTTGCCGGGGGTATAACCGGCCTGAATGCACAGGGTTTCGGGACGCAGTTTCTCCATAGGAAATCACCTCATAAAAAGAAAGAATTCTGTTTGTTATTGTAACCCCATCGGAGACATTTGTCAATGGGCGGCAGGGCCGCCAGCCAATGCGTTACGAACTCTGGAGGTAGTCGTTACACCATTGGGCCTGCTCGACCGGAAGTGCTTCCATACGCCATACGCGCAATACGCCCCTTTTCAGTCCAGCCCACAACGCAACTGCGCTTTTTCGACAAGCGGCGAGTCGCCGCGGACAATGCGGTCGGCAGGGCCGACGGCCAATGCGTCACGGACCCAGGAAGTCATTGTACATCCTTTGGGCCCCTCGGGCCGCAGTGCGGCCTGCCAATACGTTACGAACGACGGGTGGACATCGTACATCCTTAGGGCCCCTCGACCAGAACTGCTCAGGAATATTGTGCTTTAGCTGATTAAGAAACGCCACTGTAGGGCTTATGGCTGCCCCCGCCGCCGTTACCCATAGCGGCTTCGCCGATGGCGGGGGCAAGCCCCCGCCCTACGATGTAACGTAGATAAATTGCGCTTTAGTTGACAATTGACAATGCGAATCAAGATTTGAAATGTTGCAAATAACCAGAGTACGAATGGATTTGTCTTCCTGAGCGAGCGCAGCGAGTCGAAGGATCTTCCGCGTTCGTCACACAGTACGGTCAAATCACCGAAAAGATCCTTCGACTACGCGCTTCGCGCTCCGCTCAGGATGACATACGTTTCTGTTATTCCAGCGTTTACCGTGTTTCAACTATTGATTCGCATTGACAATTGACAGTTGACAATTTAGGAGTCCCTGCAGGACAATTAAATATGTCATAACTGGCAGGTTCCTTTGGAAAAACCGCAGGTATTTCTTACTTGTAGTTTATTTTAATTCATCCCGAAGGGATACCACAATTGTCAATTGTTCATTGTCAATTGTCAATTCAATTCTCCTTTTGTCGAATAAGCGCAGTTCAGTTGTGGGCTGGACTGAAAAGGGGCGTATTGCGTGTATGGGCGTATGGAAGCACCTCCGGTCGAGCAGGCCCAATGGTGTAACGACTATTGCCAGCGTCCGTAACGTATTGGCTGGCGGCCACTGGCCGCCTAAAAATTACTTGTCTTTTTCCGCTTCCTTTGCTATACTCGCTGTAATAACACCGTGTATTTTCACGGAGAATTCAGGAGGAAGCCCTATGAATAAGGCCTGTCATCTGACCCGGCTGGATCGGTGGCTGCTGTGCCTGATCACCGTTTTCTACAGCCTGTTCGCTCTGCACGATCTGGGCGTACATACCGCCCCGGAAAACCCAATGACCCTGACCCCGGACTGCGGCTACTGCTTCGTCTTCCCGGCGGACGTGTCCCCCTACGCCATGTGCTGGTTCGATGGCCCTCAGCCAGACCCCAGAGATGACCCGGCGGTGACGGTGCTCTATTCGACGCTGGATGACCCCCAGAACCCCTTCCATCAGCAGGATATCAGCTTCGGAAAGGTCTTCACATGGCAGTCCATCTGCCTGAACCAGTGGGATATGCAGGGTCACCAGCTGGTGATTACCCTGCTGCTTGACCGGGAGGTGCCGGTGATGGAGCTGGTTTTCGTGGATAAAGACGGCAACCGGCTTCTGCCGGAAAACAGCAGCCTGTTCCCCGGCCTGTTTGACGAGCAGGATACCCTGCCCCAGTGGCTGGGCTTCCGCAACGGAATGTACTTTGACGAGGTCTACCACGCCCGCAGCGCCTATGAAATGCTCCACGGGCTGTACTGCTACGAAAACACCCACCCGCCTCTGGGCAAGCTGCTCATCGGTCTGGGCATCCTGATCTTCGGCATGAACCCCTTCGGCTGGCGCATTGTGGGTACCCTGTTCGGCATCGCCATGCTGCCGCTCATGTATGTGTTCTGCAAGCGCATGACCCGCAGCACCCCGCTGTCAGCCCTTGGCTGCTGGCTGCTGGCCTTCGATTTCATGCACTTCGTCCAGACCCGCATCGCAACCATCGATGTGTATATTACCTTCTTTGTCATCGCCATGTACCTGTTTATGTACGAGTACGTGTTCCTGACCGCCAACGACAAACGCCTGAAAACCGCCGCAAGGCCCCTGCTGCTGTGCGGTGTGAGCATGGGTCTGGGCATCGCCTGCAAGTGGACGGGGGTGTACGCCGGGGTGGGACTGGCAGTGATCTTTTTTGCGAGTCTCCTTTCCCAGCGCAGAAACTGGGAATCCGCCGCCGACTACCGCAGACGGGCGTGGCGCACCATCGGACTGTGCCTAATCTTCTTTGTGGTGATTCCGGCAGTGATCTACACCCTGTCCTACATCCCCTTTGAGGATGGCTCCAACCACAGTACCCTGCGGAAACTGCTGGACAACCAGCGGGATATGTTCACCTACCACACCGGTGAAATAGGCAATCACCGCTTCGGCTCCCGCTGGTATGAATGGCCCATCATGAAAAAGCCCATCTGGTACTTCGCCGATATCATCACCGGCTCCGAGGGAAACGGCGGCCTGCGGCAGAATATCAGCGCCTTCGGCAACCCCGCCGTGTGGTGGCTGGGCATTCCCGCCGCGATCTATATGCTCTGGCGGGCGCTCAGGCGGAAAGACCCCACCGCCGCCTTCCTGCTGGTGGGCTATTGCGCCCAGTTCCTGCCATGGAGCCTCATTTCCCGCACAACCTTTATCTACCACTATTTCCCCAGCGTCCCCTTTGTGGTGCTGATGCTGATTCACAGTCTGAGCTGCCTCAAGCTCTCCCCACGGGCGCTGAGGGCGGTGTGCCTGGGCTACGGCGCGCTGGCCTTCGGACTGTTCCTGCTGTTCTACCCCGTGCTTTCCGGTCAGAGCGTGGAGGCATCCTTCATCACGGAGCACCTTCGCTGGCTGGGCAGCTGGGTGCTGACGCTGGAATAAGATGTGCATACATGAAAAGACCGGAACCCGCGAAAGCGGATTCCGGTCTTTTGGTCGGAGTATCGGGATTCGAACCCGAGGCCTCTTGGACCCGAACCAAGCGCGATACCAAGCTTCGCCATACCCCGATAGCCAGTCTATTATAGCGGCTTTCGGGATGTTTGTCAAGCCCAAGTGTGAAGTTTGAGTGTGGAGTTAGGAGTGAAGAGTGAAGAGTTGAGAGTGAAGATAACATTTCAATCATCGCCGAAGGCGATACCTTCACTTCACACTCCACACTCCACACTCCACTCTTAACTCTTAACTAACTCTGCTCATCGCTCAGATCGTCAAAGTCCATCTGACCGCCGCCCTTTTGGGCCTGCCACTGCTCTTTCGTAATAAGAATGGCCCGGGGCTTGCTGCCCTGGAAGGGGCCTACAATGCCCTTTTCCTCCATCTCGTCCACAATCCGGGCCGCCCGGGCGTAGCCCAGCTTCAGCCGCCGCTGGAGCATGGACACGGAAGCCTGTCCCGTCTCCAGAATCACGTCCACTGCGGCGGGCAGCATCTCGTCGCCCTCCAGCTCCTCATCGCTGGGCTCCGGGTCGGAAACGGACGCGGGCTTCTTGCCGGTCTGCTGGGCCTTCTTCTCGATTTCCTCCAGCACGTCCTGATTGTAGTCGGCTACGTAGTGGTCCTTGACGTACTCGGCCACGGCTTCCACCTCGCCGTCGGTGACGAAGCAGCCCTGCACACGCAGGGGCTTACCGCTGCCGATGGGGGCGTAGAGCATATCGCCCTTGCCCACCAGCTTTTCCGCGCCCATGGTATCCAAGATAATCCGGGATTCCATGGCGGAGGCCACGGAAAAGGCAATTCTTGAAGGGATATTGGCCTTCATCAGGCCGGTAATGACGTTGGCGGAGGGCCGCTGGGTGGCGATAATCAGGTGCATACCCGCGGCACGGCCCATCTGGGCAATGCGGCAGATGGAGTCCTCCACCTCCTTGGCGGCGACCATCATCAGGTCCGCCAGCTCGTCGATGATGACCACGATGGAGGGCAGCTTCTGACCGTCCTCTTCATTCACCACAATGCTGTTGTAGGATTCCAAATCCCGGACGCCCAGATCGGACATCATCTTATACCGCCGCAGCATCTCCGTGACGGCCCATTGCAGGCTGCCTGCCGCCTTTTTCGGGTCGGTGACCACAGGAATCAGCAGCTGGGGAATGCCGTTGTAGATGCCCAGCTCCACCATCTTGGGATCCACCATGATGAGCTTGATATCCTCGGGGCCGGCCTTGTAGAGAAGGCTGATGATGATGGAGTTCATGCACACGGACTTACCGGAACCGGTGGTGCCCGCGATCAGCAGGTGGGGCATTTTGGCGATGTTGCCCACCACGCAGGCCCCGTCAATGCTCTTTCCCAGAGCCACGGAGGACTTGGACTTGGCATTTGCAAACTCGCCTGAGTCGATGACCTCCCGGAGGGAAACCGTGGTGACCGCGCGGTTGGGCACCTCAATGCCCACCACGGAGATTTTTCCCGGCACGGCGGCAATCCGCACGCCGGACGCGCCAAGGCTCAGGGCAATGTCATCGGCGCAGCCCGTGAGCTTATTGAGCCGCACGCCCTTATCCAGCTCCACCTCGTAGCGGGTGACGCTGGGGCCCCGGGTCACGTTGATGATGTGGGCGTCAATGTTGAAGCTGGCCAGGGTTTCGTTGAGACGGCGGGAATTTTCCCGCATTTCCTCGGTGCCATCCGCCGCCGCCCGGGCGGGACGCTTCAGCAGGTCAATGGGCGGGAAGCAGTATTCCGGGACCGCTTTTGCCTGATTCTGGGCAATTTCCGCGGAAACCTGCTTCGTTGCCGCCGCCGTATCCTTGGCGGTGACCTTCTCCGGTTCCGGCTGCTTCTTCGGCGCCGGGGCGGGCTTCACCGGTTCCGCGGGCTTTTCGTGGGTAATAATCAGCTCCGGCATCTTCTGGGGGATTTCCGGCTCCTCGGGAACCGGGGCAGGCTCGGAAATTGGCTCGTCAAAGACGCTGGGGATGTCCTCATGGACGTAGCGGCTGGTACCTGCCAGCGGGGCGCTGATCTCCGTATCGATGCGGCTCATGAAGGCCGCACCCTTGCCGGGGGCGTGCTTGACGGTGTCCACCATCTCCGCCGGGGCCGCCGGAGGGGGCGACTGCCGCTTTTCCTTCTTTCTCGGCGGTTCCGGCATCCGCTCCTGGGCCGGTTCCTCCGGCTCAGGCGGCAAAACCGGCTGGGCCTTGGCCTGCTCCCGGCGCTGGCGCTTTTGTTCAATCTGCCGGTTGGCGATTTTGTTCACCACAATGGCGGCAGGCTCGATGTAATCGTCCTCCTCGTCCTCCTCATAGTCGTCCCGGGGACGGTTGGCGATGGCCCGAATCAGACTGGGGACGGTAATCTGCATGGCCCCCAGCAGGGTCAGCACGGCGCAGAGCATGGCAATGATGTAGGCCAGCGCCGTACCGCAGGCCCAGCGCAGAAGGTACGCGATTCCGCCGCACACAACGCCGCCGGAGGTGCCTGCCCCGCCGCCGGTATACAGGCTGGTCAGCAGCTGCATGGGTTCCAGCTGCACCTGCGCGGCAACCACCAGATGGTAGATCACGCCGCACAGCAGTGCAAACGCTATGGCACAGATGCTGCGCATCCGCACGGCGATTTTCCGCCCGAACAGGTTAATGACCGCAGTATACAGCAGGGCGGGAATCAGGAAATAGAACCCGGCCCGGCCCACGCAGCCCAGCACCACCGACCGTACCACCATCAGCAGCGCCCCCTCGGGCTTCACGCAGATGAGAACGAACAGAAGAAACAGGCAGAAGCTGATGAGCGCCGTTACCGCGCTGGAGGAGACGGGGTTATCGTATTCCGTCCCCACCTTCGGGGCGGTTTTGCTTTTCGCCGCCTTTTTGGGGGGCTTCTTTTTGGAGACGGACTTGGCAGGCGGCGCCTTCCGCTTGGTGTCCGTCACGATTTTCTCCGCCTGAGACGAAGCTTTTTTCTTAGCCACGGGATACCTCCTAAACCACAAGATTCAGAATGAAAATAAACAGTGCAAGGCCCCAGCAGTAGACGCCGAACAGGCCGAAGCCGTGGTCGGCGGCAAAGCGGCGCAAAAGGCGAATGCCCGCCATGGAAGCGCCGAAGGACACAAGGGCTGTCACAAGATACTGGAGCACGATTCCGAAGGACAGAACCTCCAGGCCGCCGGAGAGGATGCCCAGAACGTCATAGACGATCATTCCCGCCAGCAGGAACAGCTTGATAATCAGGGCCATGTTCAGGCCGTACAGGCGCTCCACGCCGCACACCGAGCCCACGGAGACCACCGCGCCCACCGTGGAAATCCCCGGCAAAATGGAGGCGGTGCAGCCAAGGCCCATGGCAAGGCCCTCCAACCGGGACAGGGTGCGGGAGTCCTTGTTACTGCTGGGCAGGAACTGGGGGACGTAGAGAATCACGCCGTTGAGAAACAGGAACAGAGCAATGGTAAGTAAATTTGTCTCCATATTTCGAACGTATCTGTACAGAAACAGCCCGAGAATGGTGGGAATCAGCATGGTTTTCACCAGCGACCAGTCCATCATGCTTCTTACGTCTAGCGGGCGCTTGCGCTTGCGCTTGGGCACCCGTGCCAGCGCCCTTGCCCGGTTCATTTTGACAAACTGCCCCTGACTGGACAGGTACAGCGCGGCAAAGACGCTCAGATGGAGCAGCAGCGCCATCAGGCTGGTGGTGCTCTTCACGCCGAAGAATTTAAGCAGCAGCACCCTGTGGGCCTGCGCGGAAACCGGAAGAATATCCGTAAGTCCCGAAATCAGGCCAAACAGAAGGCTTTGAAGCCAGTTCAGGTCCAAATCATTCACTCCTTTGGATGATACCATCAAAACGACAGAAATTGCATTACATCATATGATATCACACTTTTACGGAGATTTCCAGTCCCTAATTTCTGAGTGAAGGGTTAAGAGTGGAGTGTGGAGTGATTGTATCGCCTTCGGCGATGATTAAAACCATATCATCTCTTCACTCTCCACTCTCCACACTCAATTCCCGTGCTTTCGTTCCTTCTCAATCATTTTGTGCAGGGTGGTCAGCGCGTCGTTCAGCCCGCCCAGCTTATCGATCAGCCCGGAAGCCACTGCCTCCTTGCCGTAGAGGATAGTGCCCACATCCGTGGCCATCTCCCCGGTGGCCATCATATAATGCTCAAACTTTTCCCGGGTAATTTTGGAATTCGCCGTGACAAAATCCGCGATCTGTTCCTGAATCCGCTGGAAATACCGGAAGGTCTGGGGCGCGCCCACCACCAGTCCCGTCATGCGCACCGGGTGCACCGTCATGCTGGCGGTGGGGGTGATGAAGGACTTTTTGGTGCACACTGCCAGCGGGATTCCGATGGAGTGTCCGCCCCCCAGCACCAGCGACACCGTGGGCTTTTTCATACCGGCAATCATCTCCGCAATGGCAAGCCCTGCTTCGATGTCGCCGCCCACCGTGTTCAGGAGCAGCAGCAGGCCGTCAATGTCGTCGCTTTCCTCGATACCCGCCAGCAGCGGCAAGACGTGCTCGTATTTCGTGGTTTTCACCGTCTCCGGCGCCACCTGGTGGCCCTCCACCTGCCCGATGATGGTCAGGGTGTAGATATTTCCCCTCTTCGATTTGGTAATGTCGGAGCCAAGCTCCACAATCTGCTCCCGCTCCTGTTTTTTCATGTCCGCGTTTTCATTCATAGCAGCGCCCCCAAAATGTTGTTAGTTGACAGTGGATAGTTGACAGTAGACAGTTAAGGTTCCGAAGCGGGACAAAAATGAAAATTTCTATCCATCCCCAAAGGGGATACCATAACTGTCCACTGTCAACTATCAACTTTCAACTGTTTTAGCATAACCACTTTTCACGGCATAATTCCCTCTTGCAAGCGCAAACTTTTTGTCGTATAATATGGAGCGGTGATACTATGGCTACGAAAACAAACGCGGTGCGTCTCGTGCAGCAGGCGGGTCTTCCCTGCCGGGAGCGCGCCTATGAATTTGATGAAGCCGACCTCAGCGGAACCCACGCCGCCGAGGCCATTGGAATGCCGCCGGAGCAGGTGTTCAAGACGCTGGTGGCCCGGGGCGAGAAAACCGGTATTAATGTGTTCTGCATCCCTGTGTGCTGTGAACTGAACCTGAAGAAGGCGGCAAAAGCCGCAGGGGACAAGAATATGGAACTGGTGGCGGTGAAGGAGCTGCTGGGCCTGACCGGCTACATTCGCGGCGGCTGCTCTCCCGTGGGCATGAAGAAGAAATATCCCACGTTTTTTGACGAAACCTGCGTGCTGTGGGACGAGATTGCCGTGTCCGCCGGGGCAAGGGGCCAGCAGATGCTTGTGCCGCCGGAGGGGCTGGCGGAGCTGGTTTCGGCGAAGCTGGCAGATTTGACAGAATAAATACAGAAAGGAACGATTATTATGTATCAGTATAAGACAAAGGGCACCTGCTCTCAGATGATCTACTTCGATCTGGAGGACGGCAAGGTCAGAAATGTTCAATTCCTGGGCGGCTGCAACGGCAACCTGAAGGGCATCGGACAGCTGGTGGAGGGCATGGACGTGGACGATGTCATTGCCAAGCTGGAATGCACCACCTGCGGCATGAAGAAGACCTCCTGCCCCGATCAGCTGGCCCAGGCCCTGAAAGAAGCAAAGGACAACGGCTAATACGAAAAGAGGACAGCTTCCCGCTGTCCTCTCATTTTATGAACAAGTCAATTCCTGCCCATGGCGCAGAAGCCACATCCGCTGCATCCGCTCCATAAATTCGGGCAGGTTCGCCGGGGAAGCAACTTCATTGGCAGGCTCCGGCTGAATCCAGGGCAGCTCCAGCTCCCCTGCCCAGAGGAAAAAGGAGCCTTCCTCCTCCCCCGCTTCCAGCACAATGGGAATCCCGCCCACTGCCAGCTCGCTGGTGCCCCACCGGAGGATTCTCCCTTGCAGGCGGTAGCAGGCAAGGTACAGCGTTGGGGTAAAAGGCATCAGCTCCGATGGGCCCATGGGGTCAATGCCCAGCCGGGACAGGGCCACGCACAGGCCGGGGTATGTCCTTGGCAGGGTTTCATAAAAGTTCCTGCAATAGGCGCATTCGCAGTGGTCCGACGCGTTGGCCCCGGTGCGGGCCCGGGTGGCTTCCACGTCCACCTCTACGCGCCAATCCGCCAAATCAAATACCACCGGTTACTCCTTCACAGCGCGCAAAATCCAGCGCACCAGCTCGTCCCTGCCGTCGCCCTTTTCGGCAGAGAAAGGAATGACCGGGCAGCTGTCCGGCAGGCTCAAATCCTCACGGATGGTCTTCAGATTCGGGGCAAGCTCACTTTTCTTGAGCTTGTCCATTTTGTTTGCCACCACCACAAAGGGGCAGCCGCTTTCCAGAAACCAGTTCGCCATGGTGATATCGTTATTTGTAGGCGGGTGGCGGTAGTCCACGATGAGCACGCCCAGGTCAATGCGGGAGGAAGCGAAGTAATCCTCCATCAGCCTGCCCCAGCGCTCCTTCTCCTGCTGGGACACCTTGGCAAAGCCGTAGCCCGGCAGATCCACCAGATAGCACTTTCCGTCAATCACAAAGTAATTGACGTGGACAGTTTTTCCGGGCTTGTCCCCCACCCGGGCAAAATTCTTCCGCTGTAACAGCCGGTTGATTACCGAGGATTTGCCCACATTGGACTTCCCCGCGAAGGCGATTTCCGGCAGGCGGTTTTTGGGAAAGTCCTTGGGGGCGGCGGCAGAAATCAAAAATTCCACATTCTGAAAATTCATATCTGTCTCCTTACTGCCGCAGCTCCGGTTTTCTGGCTCTGCCCTTTTTCTCTGGCAGCTCCGCCAGCAGGGCGGGAACGCACTCCGTGGGGCGGTTCAGAGCCGTTTCCAGCACGGTGTCCACGGTGGACGCACTGACAAAGTTCAGCTGGCGGCGCACGGTCTGGTCGATCTCCTCCAGATCCCGCTCGTTGTCGGCAGGGATAATCACCGTGCGGATGCCGTGGCGCAGAGCCGCCATGGTCTTTTCCCGCAGACCGCCGATGCGCAGAACCCGGCCCCGCAGGGAGATTTCGCCGGTCATGGCAACATCGGAACGGACGGAAACCCCCGTCAGCGCGGACACCATGGCGGTACAGACCGTGACACCGGCAGAAGGGCCGTCCTTGGGCACCGCTCCCTCCGGGAAGTGGACATGGATGTCCTTGGTCTTGTAGAAGTCCGGGGCCACGCCCAGCTTCGCGGCGTTGGCGCGGATATAGCTCAGGGCCGCGTGGGCGGATTCCTTCATGACATCGCCTAAGTTGCCAGTCAGCTCCAGCTTGCCGGAGCCATCCATGACGTTTACTTCCACTTCCAATGTCTCGCCGCCCACACTTGTCCAGGCAAGGCCCGTGACCAGGCCCACCTGATCGGTGCAGGGCAGCCGGTCGGGGAGGTATTTGCGAACGCCCAGATATTTTTCCAGATTTGAGGCGGTTACGGTGACTTTTTTCACAGTTTCCCCGTCCAGAAGTTCCATGGCGGCCTTGCGGCAGAGATCGCCGAAGCAGCGCTCCAGGCCCCTGACGCCGGATTCCCGGGTATAGCAGGCAATGGCCTCCCGGACGGCCTCCTCGGAAATCCGAAGCTGACTCTTTTTCAGGCCGTGTTTGGAAAGCTGCTTCGGGATCAGGTGGTTCTTGGCAATCATCACCTTTTCCTCATCGGTATAGGAGCCCAGCTCGATGACCTCCATCCGGTCAAGCAGCGGCGCGGGCACCGTATCCAGCGTGTTGGCGGTGGTGATGAACAGCACGTCAGACAGGTCGTAGGGGACTTCCAGATAGTGATCCCGGTAGGCGCGGTTCTGCTCCCCGTCCAGCACCTCCAGCAGGGCCGCACTGGGGTCGCCCCGGTAGTCGGCGCCCATCTTGTCGATTTCGTCCAGCAGGAGCACCGGGTTATTGCTGCCCGCCTGAATCATGGCGGTCATAATCCGGCCCGGCATAGCGCCCACATAGGTCTTCCGGTGGCCCCGGATATCGGCCTCATCGTGTACGCCACCCAGAGACACCCGGGCCATTTTGCGGTTCAGGGCTTTGGCGACGGAGTAGGAAATGGAGGTCTTGCCCACGCCGGGAGGGCCGACAAGGCACAGAATCTGGGGCGGCATCTGGGGCGCCATCTGCCGCACGGCGATGGTTTCCAGAATCCGCTCCTTCACCTTTTCCATGCCAAAGTGGTCTTTTTCCAGAATCTTCCGGGCGGCAGCCACGTCCACACGCTCTTTCGTCTTGACATTCCAGGGCAGCTCCAGCACGGTGTCCAGATAATTGCGCAGAACGGCCCCTTCCGAAGAACCGAAGGGCTGCTTTTTGAGCCGCTCCACATCCTTCAAAAGCTTCTTTTCCACATCCTTATCCAGTTTCAGGCCCCGAATGCTGGCTGCGTAACTTTCGCACTCGTTTTCGTCGTCTTCCTCCCCCAGCTCCTCCCGGATGACCTTCATCTGCTCGCGCAGATAATAATCCCGCTGGTTCTGATCCATGACGGCCTTGGTCTTTTCCTGAATCTCCGCTTCCAGCCGGAGCATTTCCACCTCCCGCTGGAGCAGCCGCAAAGCCGTTTCCAGCCGCCGGGTGGGGTTCAGCATACACAGGAGCTTACACTTGTCCGGAAATTCAATGCCCGAATTCTGGGCGATGCTGTCGGCAAGGAAACCGTTGCTGGTGCTTGCCATCATTTGCAGGTACACCGTCTGGGCCGGGTGCTCAGACATTTGCAGGTACAGCCCATACAGGGCGTTGGCCTCCCGGCGCAGGGCCTGAGCACGGATGGAGTCCTCCTCCTTCTGTTCGGCAACCGCTTCGATGGTGCCGTACAGGTAAGGCTCCGACTGGGAAAGCTCCGTGATCCTGCCCCGGAAGATGCCGGTCACCAGCACCCGCAGGTTTTCCGTCTGGGTCTTCAGCACCTGCTTGACCTTCGCCACCGTGCCGATGGGATAGAGGTCGGCAAGCTTGGGGTCGTCCACCAGCAGGTCCTTCTGGGGCACCAGAAACAGGGTCTGATCCGCCTTCATAGCGGCTTCCAGCGCCAGCACGGACTTGGCCCGGCCCACGTCAAAGTGCACCGTCTGGTCAGGGAACACCGTCAGGCCCCGCAGAGCCAGAACCGGCAGCTTCCCGGCGTACAGTTTTTCTTCATTCAAGAGGATTCCCCTCCTTTCGTAAAAAAGGGGGTAGAAAACTACCCCCTTCCTAGGGAACCTCTGAACAAATCGCCTGCGGCTGAGGAGCTTATCTTTTGCTCCATCGGTGCGGTCCCAAAAACAGGAAATACATACAGTATTCCTCTGTTTTTCGAACCTTCCGCTGAATCAAAATCTCTCGCTGTCAGCTCTTGCCGATTGATTCAGAGTTTCCCTGATTATTTCTTACCAGTGAGCTTCTGCCTGGGATGGGCGGCATCCCGCACGATCACAGGGTCTCCGCCTTCCACGGACTCGGGAGTGATGACGATTTTCTGAATGGAAAGATCGGAAGGAATCAGGAACATAATACTGGTCATGATCTTTTCCATGATGGCCCGCAGACCCCGGGCACCGATCTGGCGGTCGATGGCCTTCTGGGCAATGAGCAGAAGGGCCTCGTCCGACACTTCCAGCTCCACGCCGTCCATGGCAAGAAGGGCCTGATACTGCTTGGTCAGGGCATTCTTCGGCTCCACCAGAATCCGAACCAGATCGTTCTGGGTCAGGCTCCGCAGCGTGGTGATGACCGGCATACGGCCCACCAGTTCCGGGATGATACCGAACTTCAGCAGGTCATGGGGCTCCACCTGGGTAAAGAGGGTGCCCACATCCCGGTTGTTTTTGCTCTGCACCGGGGCATCAAAGCCGATAACGCTCTTTTCGGTACGCCGTTCGATGATCTTATCCAGACCGTCAAAGGCGCCGCCGCAGATAAACAGGATGTTGGTGGTGTCCACCTGAATCATTTCCTGCTGGGGATGCTTCCGGCCGCCCTGAGGAGGAACATTGGCAACGGTGCCCTCCAGAATCTTCAGCAGCGCCTGCTGCACGCCCTCGCCGGATACATCCCGGGTAATGGAGGTATTCTCGCTCTTTCGGGCGATCTTATCCATCTCGTCGATGTAGATAATGCCCCGCTGGGCACGCTCCACGTCAAAGTCCGCCGCCTGCAAAAGGCGCAGAAGGATATTCTCCACATCGTCGCCCACATAGCCGGCTTCCGTCAGGGTGGTGGCGTCGGCAATGGCGAAGGGCACATCCAGAATCTTTGCCAGCGTCTGGGCAAACAGGGTCTTGCCGCTGCCAGTGGGGCCGATGAGCAGGATGTTGCTCTTTTGCAGCTCCACATCGGAATCAGAGCCAAAGTAGATGCGCTTATAGTGATTGTAAACCGCGACGGACAGGGCGACCTTGGCGTCGTCCTGACCGATGATATAGCGATCCATGAAGGTTTTCATCTCCATGGGGGTAGGCAGACGGTCGGGGGCCTGCGGCGCGCCGGCAGGCTCCAAGTCGTATTCGTCACGCAGCAGCTCGCTGCACGCCGCGACACAGTCGCTGCAAATATACACCCCAGGACCGGCAATCAGCCGTGAAGCCTGATTCTCCCGCTTCCCGCAGAAGCTGCAGCGAACCGGCGG
>CAMFBN010000037.1 GCA_945948535.1 uncultured Clostridia bacterium | reverse complement strand
AAGAGTGGAGAGTTAAGAGTGGAGAGTTAAGAGTGGAGAGTTAAGAGTGGAGAGTGAGGAGTGAGGAGTTAGGAGTGAGGAGTTAGGAGTGAGGAGTTAAGAGTAAACACTCCACACTTCACACTTCACACTCCACTCTTAACTCTCCACACTCCACTCTCCACGCTCCGCCCTTACTTCCTTTCCGGCTCCAACCCAATCTGGGCAATGCGCTTTTTCAGCCAGTTTCCTCTTAAGTAGGTAATGAGGAACACGACGGCGCAGAGCATCCAGCTGATGGGATAGGCCGCCGCCAGCAGCTCCACCCGGTGGAACCTGCTGACCACGGTGAAGATCCAGATCACCCGGAAAATACACACGCAGGTGCAGGTGATCACGGTGGGCACGACGCTGTAGCCCGTGCCCCGCATGGCCCCGCCGAAAACCTCCACAGGCATGAACACCGCGTTGAAGGGGACAATCAGAGCCATGATATACGCTCCCGCCCGGATGACCTCCGGGTCGGTGGTGTAGATGCCGAGAATCAGGGCTCGGAAGGTCATGACCAGTGCGCTTAAGCAGCCCACCAGCGCCACGCTCATGCCAAGACACACCCGGACGCTCTGCCGGATGCGCCCGTATTTCTGTGCGCCGAAGTTCTGCCCCACAAAGGTGGTGATGGACACGCCGAAGGCGCCGGAAATCTGCCAGGTCAGGGCGTCGGTTTTTACATAGGCCGTCCAGGCGGCGATGGTCACGTCGCCAAAGGAATTGATGCCGGACTGAATCAGCACATTGGCAAGGTCAAAGGTGACGAATTGCAGCCCCGCGGGCACGCCGATGTACAGAATCCGCTTCAGAAGAATCCCTTCCAGCCGGAGCTTTTTCGGCTCCAGCTGCAGCGTTTTGGGAAGCCGCAGCAGCACCCACACCACCAGCACCGCGCTGATGAACTGGGAAGTTACGGTTGCAATCGCCGCCCCGGCAACGCCCATGCCCAGAATCACCACGCACAGAAAATCCATGAAAATATTCACAATGCAGGCAATGGCAAGGAAGATCAGGGGCCGCCGGGAGTCTCCCATGGCCCGCAAAATGCCGGAGCCCATGTTGTACACCATGGAGGCCAGCGCTCCGGCAAAGTACAGCCGGATGTAGGTCTGGGCATCGGCAAGGCAGGTGTCCGGGGTGCCCATGACGACCAGAAGCCGGGGCGCGGCGAACACGCCAAGGGCAGTGATGATGAGGCCCAGAATCAGGGACAGCGTCATGCCGGTATGCAGGGAATCCTGAGTTCTCCGGTGGTCGCCGGCCCCGTAGAACTGGGACAGCAGCACCGTTGCGCCGGAGCTGAGGCCGATGAAGAAGCCGTTCAGCAGATTCACCAGCGCGGCGGTGGAGCCCACGGCGGCAAGGGCCTGGGTACCCACGAACCGGCCCACAATGACGGTATCCACGGTATTGTAAAGCTGCTGGAAGAAGGTTCCCAGCAGAATCGGGAAGAAAAATCGTAACAGCTGTTTCCAGATCACCCCTTCGGTGATTTGGTTGGCGGCCTGAGACGGCATCGGACGCGCCTCCTTTCTTACTGTCCGGTATTCTAGCACGGAAGGACAGCGCTGTCCAGACGTTTTTTCAGTTGAAAGTTGATAGTTGACAGTTGACAGTTAAGGAGTCCCTTCGGGACAATTGGAATTTTTCCCAATCTCGCCGTAGGGGCGGGGAAAGGCAGGGGAACCCTTTTACTCCACACTTCACACTTCAAACGCCAAACTTCTTAAAAGTCCGTTTTATTGGACTTATGCAGCAGTATACTACAGCCAGAAACCAAAAAGAAAGGTTGATGGCTATGTATCAGCTTCGTAATGTTCAGGGACATATACAGGTATACGACAGACAGGGCAATTTCCTGTTCTCTGCGGACAGCGAGCGGGAGGCCAGAGAGGAATTGAAGGACTATGCGGAATCTGCGGCTTGACATTTGCTATGACGGCACCCGGTACCGGGGCTGGCAGCGGCTGCCGGGCAGGGAGGACACCATTCAGGGTAAGCTGGAAACGGCGCTGAGCCGGATTCTGGGGGAGCCCATTGAGGTTTCCGGCAGCGGACGCACCGATGCCGGCGTGCACGCCCGGGGACAGGTGGCGAATTTCCACTGCGAAAGCGAGCTGCCGTCGGCGGAGATTTTGACGAATCTGCGGCGGTATTTGCCGGAGGACATCGGCATATATTCCTGTAAAGAAGTATCGCCCCGGTTTCACGCCCGGCTGAACGCCAGAGAGAAAACCTATTGCTACCGGATTTGGAACAGCGAGGCACCCTGCGTCTTTGCGCGGCGGTTCGTGGCGGTGATGCCGGAGCAGCTGGATGTGGAAGCCATGAAACAGGCGGCGGATTTGCTTCTGGGGCGGCACGATTTTTCCGCCTTCTGCGGCAACGCCAAGATGAAAAAGTCCACGGTGCGGGAGCTGTATGCCATTGACATTTCCCGCCGGGGAGAGGAAATTCAGATTCGGTACACCGGAAACGGCTTCCTATACAATATGGCGCGGATTTTGACAGGCACGCTGGTGGAAGTGGGCAGGGGAGAGCGGGAAGCGGATTCCATCCCGGCCCTGTTCGGCGCAAAGCGGGAGCAGGCGGGCTTTCTTGCCCCGGCCCAGGGGCTGTGCCTTGAGGAGGTAGTCTATTGAATATTCAGATATTTGGAAAAAACAAGTGCTTCGACACGAAAAAAGCGGAGCGGTACTTCAAAGAACGGCGGATTCCCTTCCAGTCCATCGACCTGAAAAGGTACGGAATGTCCGGCAGGGAATTTGACAGCGTGCTCCGGGCGGTGGGGGGCATCGACAACCTCATCGACTGGGACAGCAAGTCCCCGGAAGTGACCCTGATGAAGTACATGGAGGACAAAACCGCCAAGGAGGACAAGGTCTTTGACGACCCCACCCTGATGAAAACCCCGGTGGTGCGCAACGGCAAACAGGCCACCGTGGGGTATTGCCCCGAGATTTGGGAAACGTGGAAGTAGAATGGATAATTGACAATTGACAATGAACAATTGACAATTGTGGTATCCCTTCGGGATGAATTAAAATAGACTACAAGCAGGGCATACCCGTGGATTTCCCAAAGAAACCTACCTTTTTTGACTTTTTTAATTGTCCCGAAGGGACTCCATAATTGTCAACTGTCAATTGTCAATTGTCAATTCGCATCAACACTCCACCTTTACAAAAGCAGCTTCCTTCGCTTGGGGGGGCTGCTTTTTTGTGGGATATGAAAAATTATGGTTGCAGAATTTGTAAAATAGTGATAAAGTAGGAGAATGCCATGACTCAGGTACGTTTGTACATACAGGATGTAATTCTGGGCCTGCCCGCCGCCGCCCTGATTCTGGGCGTGGGGCTGTATCTCTCGCTTCGGCTGGGCTTTCCCCAGCTGGGGCTGTTTCCCCGGGCGGTGGGGCTGTTTTTCCGGCGGATGTTCGCGGGAAAGCGTGACGGGGGCGTATCCTCGTTTCAGGCCCTGTGCACCGCGCTGGCGGCAACCGTCGGCACCGGCAATCTGGTGGGCGTGGCGGGGGCAATCTGCCTTGGCGGGCCGGGGGCCATTTTCTGGATGTGGGTCTGCGCCTTTTTCGGCATGGCTACCAAGTATGCCGAGGCAGCGCTGGCAGTCCGCTACCGGGTGAAGACCCCGGACGGCTACGCGGGCGGCCCCATGTATACCATGACATACGGACTGGGACAGCGATTTCGTCCGCTGGCGAAGGCCTACTGCGTCTTTGGGATTCTCGCGGCCTTTGGGGTGGGTAATACCGCTCAGGTCAATGCCGTGGTCACCGGGGTGAACGCGGCGGTGTCCCGCTTTGGCGGACAGCCCAGCCGGATGGGCAATCTTCTGATGGGCCTGACCCTTGCGGTGCTGGCGGGATTTCTCCTGTTCGGCGGGGCGAAGCGCATCGGCGCGGCGGCGGAAACCCTGGTCCCCTTGGCGGCGGGCGCGTATATTCTGCTTTGCATCGGGGTGCTGCTGGTGTTCCGGCGGCGGATTCCCGCTGCGCTGGGGCAGATTCTGACGGGTGCCTTCTGTCCCCGGGCCGTTACCGGCGGAATGCTTGGCTCCGCCTTTCGGGCGCTTTGCGTAGGCTGCCGCCGGGGGGTGTTTACCAACGAGGCCGGCATGGGCACCGCGTCCATCGCCCACGCCTGTGCCGAGGCGGAACCGGCGGAACAGGGGCTGATGGGCATGATGGAGGTATTCTTAGACACCATCGTCATCTGCACCCTGACGGCGCTGGTGATTCTTGTCTCCGGCGTGCCGGTGCCCTATGGCATGGATACCGGCGCGGAATTGACAACCCGGGCCTTTTCTCAGGTCTATGGCGCGGGGGCTTCCGTGTTTCTCGCGGCGGCGCTGATTCTGTTTGCCGTTGCCACCATCCTCGGCTGGGGCCTGTATGGGGCGCGGTGCGCCCAGTTCCTGTTCGGCGGCTGGAAAGGCTTTGCCGCCGCCCAGACCGCCATGGTGGTGCTGGGGGCGGTGCTGGACACGGAAACGGTCTGGAAGCTTTCTGAGCTTGCCAACGGCCTGATGGCCCTTCCCAATTTGATTTGCCTTGCGGCGCTGACAACCGAGCTTCGCCGCATTACGAAAGAATATAAAAATCCGGCGCATTTGGCAGCCGCCGGAGGAGGTAATTATGCAGATTTCCATTAACGCAAACCGCTGTGAGCCGTCCCCCATGCGCAAATTCCATCCCCTTGCCGTGCAGGCTGAAAAGGACGGGAAGAAGATCTATCATCTGAACATCGGTCAGCCCGACCTGCCCACCCCCAAGGCCTTCTATGAGGCAGTCCACGACTTTGCCGACCAGACTCTGGCCTACGAGGCGTCCCCCGGACGGCCTGTGCTCATTGAGGCCATCAAGAAGTATTACGGCACCCTGGGTGTTCCTCTGGAGGACAACGACATTCTGGTGACCACCGGCGGCAGCGAGGCTCTGCTCTTCACCTGCCTGTCCATTCTGGATCCCTATACCGAGGTCATCATTCCGGAACCTTACTATCCCAACTACACCACCTTCGTCCACGCGGCGGGCGGCGTCATCCGCGCCCTGCCCACCAACCCCTGGGAGGGCTACCGCTACGCCGACCGGGAGCGCATCGAGAGCCTGATTACCCCCAACACCCGGGCCATCCTGATTACCAACCCCGGCAACCCCACTGGCGTGGTGCTGGACGAAAGCGAAATGCGGATGATCGCGGACATCGCCAAGAAGCACAACCTGTTCCTCATCTGTGACGAGGTCTACCGGGAGTTCTGCTACGACGATAAATTCGGCGTGCCCACCATGGCGAGGTTCCGGGACATTGACGAAAACTTAGTCATTGTGGACTCTGTTTCCAAGCGGTTCTCCGCCTGCGGCGCCCGGGTGGGCTGCGTGGTCACCCGCAACAAGCAGCTTCAGGCGGCGCTGCTCAAGTTCTGCCAGTCCCGCCTGGCAGTGGCGACGGTGGATCAGGTGGGCGCGGCGGCCCTGTACAGCGTGGATTCCGCCTTCTTCCGTTCCTGCAAGGAGGAGTACCGCAAGCGCCGGGACACGGTGATCCGCAAGCTTCGGAAGATTCCCGGCGTGGTGGTGGAGGAGCCCATGGGCGCCTTCTACCTGATGGCAAGCCTCCCTGTGGACAACGCGGACAAGTTCCAGCGCTGGCTGCTGGAGGAATTCAGCGACAACGGCGACACCGTCATGTTCGCCCCCGGCGCGCCCTTCTACGAGACCCCCGGCAAGGGCATCAACGAGGTGCGCATCGCCTACGTGCTCAAGCAGCAGGATCTGGAGCGGGCCATGGACGTGCTGGCAAAGGGCATCGCCGCCTATCAGAGAACCGTCATGGAGGTTCAGGCCGTCCCGGTGGTGGAATAAGGCAGTTGACAGTTGACAGTTATGGATGTGCCTGGAGCATTCTAAGCGAATACCATAACTATCAACTGTCCACTATCAACTGTCAACTTAAAAGCGGAGCGCGTATGCGTTCCGCTTTTTTTCGTCCTCTCCGATTCGCTATACTGGCGGTATCATCACGAAAGGGGAGAGGCCGTTTGAAACGGGGAATCATGGCGCTGCTGGTGACAGCGGCGGTGCTGGCGCTGAGCATTACGGCGGGGGCATCGGAAACAGGCTGCTCGGTGGAGGTCAAGCTGGATGCCGGGGAGCTTCCGGTGACCAACGGGGCGGTAACCTTGTACCGGGTGGGAATTCCCACCGACGGCGGCTACCGGCTGCTGGACCGGTACGGCGGCGGCGTCGTCCGCAGTGAGGACATAAGCTCCGGCAATCTGGCCCGGTGGCTTTCTGAGCTTGCCGACAGCGGGCGGGAGCAGCTGCTGGACGTGGAGGGCAGAGTGGTTTTTTCGCAGGTGGAGGAGGGGCTGTATCTGGTAAGGCAGACCCAGCGGATGGATGGCTTCTGGCCCTTCCGGGTATTTCTGGCGGAGGTGCCCGCCGGACAGGGTGTGCTTTCCTATGAACCGGTGGTTCAGCCCATCACGGAGGAGCCACCCTGCACAGGGGACCTGACCATTTACCTGTCCGTGCTGGGCATGGCGCTGTCCGGCGGCGGGCTGATGTGCTGCGGAATCTGGGACAGAAAAAAGCGGGGATAAACCGCATATTTTGGTGAAAAAGCTTGTAGTTTTCAGGCGTGCGTGATACAATGGCCCCTGAGAAAAAATCAGGAGGTTGCGTATGCGCTATCACGGACGTTTTGAACAACAAAAACAGCCTGAAAATGGAAAGAATAAAAAAAGCGGCAAGGGCCTGAAGATTTTTCTGATCGTCATGGCGGTGCTGCTGGCGCTGGTTCTCATCGGCGTCGGAATGATCTACTGGTTTATTCAGGACAAGTTCAGCAAAATGAATATCGTCACCCTGCCGGAGGATACCTACGTCTATACGGAGGCCACGGACGAGTATACCCGCCCGCCGGAGACGGCGCCCACCAAGGAAACCACGGAGGCAACGACTGTGGAGACCACAAGGCCGCCCATGTCTGCCGACGACATTGTGAACATTCTGGTGGTAGGGCAGGCGTCCCGGGCCGGTGAGGAAGGAAAGATGGCGGATACCACCATGCTGGTGTCCATCAACACCTACACCGAGGAGGTGACGGTGTTCTCCATTCTCCGGGATTCCCTTGTGCAGCTGCCGGCATATAAGGGCCTGCAGGGCGGCAGAAACAAGTTCACCATGTGCTACGCCCTAGGCTACCAGCAGGGCGGCACCGCCGGGGCTATGGAAATGACCAACATCTGCCTGAAGGACAACTTCGGCATCGAGGTGGACTACAACATCGAGGTCAGCTTTGACGGCTTCATCAAGATGATCGACTACCTGAACGGCGTGGAGCTGGAGCTGACGGAGGCCGAGGCAAACTACCTGAATAAAGATACCCTGTACGTCCAGCGCACCATTGAGCCGGGGGTGCAGGTGCTGCAGGGCATGGAGGCCCTGTCCTATGCCCGGATGCGCAAGGCGGCGGGGGACGGGGAGTCCGACATCAAGCGCACGGAGCGCCAGCGCAAGCTGGTGGCCTCTCTGCTGGAAAAGTTCCGCTATATGTCCCTGAGCGAGCTGAATGGCTGGATTGACGAGCTGCTGCCCATGGTGACCACCACCATGACGCCTTCCGATGTGACGGTTCTGGCGGCGAAGATTCTGCCCATGGTGAGCAGGCTGACGATGAAGGGCGAGACCATACCCGTCGGCAAAACCGGCTGGGGCGAGATGATGGATATTTACGGCGACGGCATGATGCACAGTGTCATGCGGTTTGAATCGGCCCAGCAGAAGAAACTGATCCGGGCCATTACAGAAGCGGAGGAAAACTGAGGAAATCTGCCCACAAATCTGATATCGGGGCGAAAAAGGGCTTGTAATCTGAAAACGGCCATGGTACAATAGCCGCTGAATGACCGAATTGATACGATAGTTTGGTCCATCAGGAGGTTACACATGAGCTATCATGGACGTTTTGAACAGCAAAAACAGCCAAAGCATACAAAGAATACAGGAAATAAGGCGAATAAGAGCGGCAAGGGCATGAAGATTTTCCTGATCGTCATGGCCGTGCTGCTGGCGCTGATTCTGATTGGTACAGGCGTGGTGTACTGGTTCATTCAGGACAAGTTCAGCAAGATGAACGTGGTCACCCTGCCGGAGGACACCTACGTCTACACGGAGGCCACCGACGAATACACCCGCCCGCCGGAAACCGAAACGGAGCAGACCGAAGAAGCCGCCACGGAGGAAGAGACCGTGGCGCCAACCGTCCATCAGATGTCCGCCGACGACATTGTGAACATTCTGGTGGTGGGGCAGGCGGCCCGGGCCGGTGAGGAAGCGAATATGGCCGATACCACCATGCTGGTGTCCATCAACACCTACACCAAGGAGGTCACGGTATTCTCCATCCTCCGGGACTCCTTCGTGAAGCTGCCCGACTATAAGGGGCACCAGTGCGGCAGAGCCAAGTTTACCGTGTGCTACAATCTGGGCTACCAGTGGGGCGGCGGCACCGCCGGCGCCATGGAGATGACCAACATCTGCCTGCGGGACAACTTCGGTATCGAGGTGGATTACAACATCGAGGTAAGCTTCGACGGCTTCATCAAGATGATCGACTACCTCAACGGCGTGGAGCTGGAGCTGACGGAGGCCGAGGCAAACTACCTCAATAAGGACACCCTGTATGTCAAGCGGACCATCGAGCCGGGGGTGCAGGTGCTGCAGGGCATGGAGGCCCTGTCCTACGCCCGGATGCGCAAAGCCGAGGGCGACTCCGAGAGTGATATCAAGCGGACGGAGCGTCAGCGCAAGCTGGTGGCTTCCCTGCTGGAAAAGATCCGCTATATGTCTCTGAGCGAGCTGAACGAATGGGTGGACATCCTGCTGCCCATGGTGACCACCACCATGACGCCTTCCGATGTGACCCGGCTGGCGGCGAAGATTCTGCCTATGGTTGTTGATCTGAAAATGACAGGCCATACCATCCCCATGGAAGGCACCGGCTGGGGCGATATGGTGGATATCTACAACGACGGCAACATCCACAGCGTCATCCGGTTTGAGACGCCCCAGCAGAAGAAGCTGATCCGCGCCATCACCGAAGCGGAGGTCAGCTGACAAGTCAATCACCGAAACCACCACGGAAAACCTTCCGTGGTGGTTTTTGTAATGTGCATTTCTTAAAACAGCGAAAGGAAAATTAATTGACAATTGACAATGAACAATTGACAATTGTGGTATCCCTTCGGGATGGATTAAAAAAGGGCACCAACGAAATAGGATTAAATTCAATCGTCCCGAAGGGACACAATAATTGTCAACTGTCAACTGTCAATTGTTAATTGTCAGCAAAAGAACAAATTAACGATTGTAATAATTGCATAATGAGCGGGAATATGTTATACTGTATTAGATTATACACCCGGAGGCGTTTATGACGGAATTGACGGAATTTCAGAAGAAAATCGCCGCTTTGCTCCCAAACTTGGAACTGCGGATGAACGAATCCATGGCAAAACACACTTCCTTCCGCATTGGCGGCGGGGCGGAGGTCATGGCCTTTCCGAAAACCGAAACAGAATTGGCGGAACTGTTGAAAGTATCCGCTTTATTGGACTGTAAGTGCGCTATTTTAGGCGCAGGAACCAACGTGCTGGCCCCGGACGAGGGAATCACCGGGCTGGTCATCTGCCTGAAGGACTGCCTTGACGGCATGGAAGCGTTGTCGGATACCCGCATCCGGGTGATGGCTGGCGTGACCATGAGCCGGGCGGCAACGTTCGCGGCGAATCTGGGGATGTCGGGGCTGGAATTTGCCCACGGCATTCCGGGTACCGTCGGCGGCGGCATCTACATGAACGCCGGGGCCTACGGCGGGGAAATCAGTCAGGTCTGTGACCGGGTGGAGGTCATGGACCGGCAGGGGAATGCCCGGTGGCTGGATAGTGCCGAAATGGCGTTTTCCTACCGCCACAGCGTGCTGGAAACCTCGGACGATATTGTGATTTGCGGAGAATTTACCCTGACGCCGGCGGAACCGGAAGCCATTAAGGCCCGGATGAAGGAGCTGATCGGCAAGCGTTCCGCCTCCCAGCCTCTGAACCTGCCCTCCGCCGGTTCGGCCTTCAAGCGCCCCGTCGGCGGCTACGCCGCGGCCCTCATCGATCAGGCGGGGCTGAAGGGCTTCCGGGTGGGAAACGCGGGCATTTCCGACAAGCACGCGGGCTTCGCTGTGAATCTGGGCGGTGCCACAGCAAACGATGTAAAAGAGTTGCTGCAAACCGTGTCCGACCGGGTCTTTGAACAGACCGGCATCCGACTGGAACCGGAAATACGGATTTGGGATAATAATTGACAATTGACAATGGACAATTGACAATGATTGTGTCCCTTAGGGACGATTAAAAATAGTATGAACGGCTGTCAAAAGAATGGTAAACTGCCAATTTTGAACAATCCGAAATAGAGAAATTGACAATTGTCAACTGTCAATTGTCAATTGAAATAAGGTGTTTTTATGTCAATCTCCTTTTCCTCCGCTGCCCGGGCGGAAATCTGCCGCATTTTGCCCCACAAGCATTGCTGCGCGCTGGCCCAGTGCTTCGGCATTCTGCTGTTCTGCAACAGCTTTCAGGATGACGGCATCAAAATCATCACCGAAAGCCGGGAATTTGCCTGTATTCTCCCAAAGCTCTTCAAAAAAGCCTTTGATCTGGACTTTGACAGCTATCCCAGCCTTGCCGCTCCCGGCAAGCTGGTGTTCCTGATTCGGGAGAAGGGGAAGCTGGCGAGGATTATGGAGGCCTTCGGCTTCTCGGCGGGGGATACCTTGGCCCTTCATGTGAACTACCCCATCGTGGAGGAGGAGTGCTGCAAGGTGTCCTTCCTGCGGGGGGCGTTTCTGGCGGGGGGCAGCGTGACTGACCCCGGCAAGGGCTACCACATGGAGCTGGCGACCACCCACCACAGCGTTGCCCGGGAGACCGAGCTGCTGGTGCGGGAGGTCATGGACTTTGCCCCCAAGACGGCTTCCCGGGGCGGGGCCCAGGTGCTGTACCTCAAGCAGAGTGAGCAGATTTCCGATTTTCTCACCTGTCTGGGCGCGCCGGTTGCCGCCATGGGCATCATGGAGGCCCGTCTTGAAAAGGAACTGAACAACAAGGTCAACCGCCGCTGCAACTGTGACGACGCCAACACCTCCAAGGTGGTGGAAGCGGCCCAGGAGCAGCTGGGCGTCATCCGCACACTGCGGGAACGGGGCATTTTAGAGGGCCTGCCGGAGAAATTAAAGCAGGCGGCGCTGGCCCGGGAGCAGAACCCTTCCGCGTCGCTGACCGAACTGGCGGCTATGATGGAGCCGCCCATTACCAAGCCCGCCATGAATAACCGCATGAAAAAGCTGGCGGCCTGCGCCAAGGAGACAGAACTATGAGTTTTGTGCATCTGCATTTACATAGTGAGTATAGCCTGCTGGACGGGGCCTGCCGCATCGATCACCTGATGGACCGGGTGAAGGAGCTGGGGCAGACCGCCGTTGCCATCACCGACCACGGGGTCATGTACGGCTGCATCGATTTCTACAAAGCCGCCAAGGCCGCCGGGGTCAAGCCCATCATCGGCTGCGAGGTCTACGTTGCCCGGCGGGGCATGACGGACAAGGTGCACGGGCTGGACAACGACCCCTACCATCTGGTGCTGCTGTGCGAAAACCGGAAGGGCTACGAAAACCTGTGCTATCTGGTGTCGGAAGCCTTTATCCACGGCTTTTACGGCAAGCCCCGGGTGGATTTGGAGCTGCTTGCGCAGCACCACGAGGGGCTGATTGCCCTGTCCGCCTGTCTGGCGGGCGCGGTGCCCCAGTACCTCATGAACGAGGACTACGAGGGAGCCAAAAACTATGCCCTGAAATTGTCGGAAATTTTCGGCGAAGGAAACTTTTATCTGGAATTGCAGGATCACGGCATTGACGAGCAGCAGCCCGTCAATCAGGGCGTCCAGCGTCTGGCCCGGGAGACGGGCCTGCCGCTGGTGGTCACCAACGACGCCCATTATCTGCGCCGGGAGGATGCCAAAATGCAGGACGTGCTGCTGTGCATCCAGACCGGCAAGACGGTGGACGACCAGAACCGGATGAAATTCCAGACCGAGGAATTCTACGTCAAGAGCGAGGAAGAATTAAGAGAATTGTTCCCCGGACTTGACGAAGCCTTTGAAAATACCGCGAAAATTGCCGACCGCTGCAATCTGGAATTTACCTTCCACGAATACCATCTGCCCGCCTTCCCGGTGCCGCAAGGGTACACCAACGAGGGCTATTTCCGGGAGCTTTGCTACAACGGCTTCCGGGAGCGGTATCCCGACCAGCCCAAGGAATACGCTGACCGGCTGGAATATGAGATCGGCGTTATCAGCAGCATGGGTTATGTAAACTACTACCTCATCGTCTGGGATTTCATCCGCTATGCCAAGGAGCAGGGGATTCCCGTCGGCCCGGGGCGCGGCTCCGGCGCAGGCTCCATCGCGGCCTACTGTATGCACATCACCGAAGTGGACCCCATGAAATACGCCCTGATTTTCGAGCGTTTTTTGAACCCCGAGCGGGTGAGTATGCCGGATTTCGACACGGATTTCTGTCAGGAGCGCCGCCCGGAGGTCATCGAGTACGTCATGCGCAAGTATGGCACCGACCATGTGGCCCAGATTGCCACCTTCGGCACCATGGCGGCTCGGGGCGCGATCCGGGACGTGGGCCGGGCGCTGAACTTCACCTACGCCGAAACGGATATCGTTGCCAAGCTGGTGCCGGGCACCCCCCACATCACCCTGAAGGAAGCGCTGGAGGTCAGCCCCAAGCTGAAGGAACTGTATGATGGGGATGAGCGGGTGAAAACCCTCATCGACACCGCACAGAGCCTGGAGGGAATGCCCCGCAATTCCTCCACCCATGCCGCCGGCGTGGTGATTACTGCCGACCCGGTGTGCACCTATGTGCCCCTGTCCTGCAACGACGACACCATCGTCACCCAGTACACCATGACCACCATCGAGGAGCTGGGCCTTCTCAAAATGGACTTCCTGGGCCTGCGAAATTTGACGGTCATAGACGATGCTGAAAAGGAAATCCGCAAACGACAGCCGGATTTTTCCATCAAAACCATCCCGGACGACGACACCGCCACCTTCGCCATGCTCTCCGAGGGCAAGACTCAGGGCGTGTTCCAGCTGGAATCGGCGGGCATGACCGGGGTGTGCATCAACATGAAGCCCAGCTCCATTGAAGATATCACCGCTATTGTGGCCCTGTACCGCCCCGGCCCCATGGATTCCATCCCTAAGTTTATCGCCAACAAGCAGGATGCCAGCAAGGTGACCTACAAGACCCCCATGCTGGAACCGATTCTGAAGGTCACCTACGGCTGCATCGTCTATCAGGAGCAGGTCATTGAGATTTTCCGAAGCCTTGGCGGCTACACCATGGGACAGGCCGACAATATCCGCCGGGCCATTTCCAAGAAGAAAATGAAGGTCATCGAGGAAGAACGGAAGGTCTTCGTCTACGGTGACCCGGCCCAGAACATCCCCGGCTGCGTGGGACACGGCATCCCGGAGGCGGTGGCCCAGTCCATTTACGATGAAATCGTGGACTTCGCCAACTACGCCTTCAACAAGGCCCACGCGGTGTGTTACGCCATCGTGGCCTACCAGACCGCCTACCTCAAGTGCCACTACCCCCGGCAGTACATGGCGGCCCTCATGACCTCGGTGCTGGACTCCGCCACAAAAATTGCGGGCTACATCGCCGAGTGCAAGGAGCTGGGGATTCCCGTCCTGCCCCCGGACTTAAACCACTCCGAGGACCACTTCACCGTGGAGGGCGACGCTATCCGCTTCGGCCTTGGCGCGGTGAAAAATGTAGGAATCGGCCTGATTCGCACCATGGTCAGGAAGCGGCAGGAGGGCGGCCCCTTCAAATCGCTGGAGGACTTCATCGAACGCATGGGCGAGGGAGAACTGAACAAGCGGGCCGTGGAAAACTTCATCAAGTGCGGCGCGGCGGACTGCTTCGGCAACAACCGCAGCGAGCTGCTTGCCGTCTACGACAGCATGATGGACGCCATCGCGGCCTCCCGAAAGAAGAATCTGGAGGGCCAGCTGGGCCTGTTCGGGATGCTGGAGGAGGACGATGCCGCGGCGAAAATCCCCATTCCCAAGCTCAACGAGATGAACAAGGCCGACCTGCTGGCGCTGGAAAAGGAGACCATGGGCATCTACATTTCCGGTCATCCCATGGACGACTACCGGGAGTGCCTCAAAAACACCCATGTGGTGCGCATCGGCTCCCTGATGGACGAGGACAGCCGGTATGAAGACGACCAGATTGTCAGCGTGGCGGGCATCGTCCAGACCGTGAAAATGAAAACCACCCGGAATAACTCCATGATGGCCTATATTACCGTGGAGGACGACACGGCGGCTATGGAAATGCTGGCCTTCTCCAATGTGCTGAGCCAGTTCGGCGGCTATCTCAAGGAGGGAGCGGCGGTGGTGATTACCGGCCGGCTCTCCCTGCGGGACGACAAGGAGCCGCAAATCGTCATTAACCGCGCCCGCCCCATCTCCGATTTCGCGGAGGGCAGTCCCGAACCGGCGGCCAGGCCGTCCCGGCAGCCCCGGCAGGGCACGCTGTATCTGCGCCTGCCCGGGGAGGAAGGAAAGCTCTATCCCAAAATTCGGGCTATCCTCAATATGTTCCCCGGGGACAGCAAGGTGGTGCTCTATTTTTCGGACACCGGACACCGCCGGGGCACCCGGGCGAGTCTCGCGGACAGGATGCTGGCGGAGCTGAAAAATCTCCTCGGCGAGGGAAATGTTGTGGTAAAGTAGCTTCCTTTTTTTGCGGGAATATGATACAATACAGGATTGAGAGGAGTTGATGCCGTGAAAAAGCGAATTTTGCTTCTTTGCGCGCTGCTTTTCACGCTGCTCCTGACCGGCTGCGCCATGCGCACGGTGGAGGAAATGTACGCCCTGCCCAAACGGTCGGAGGAATATAAGGAATTGCAGGCCGCCATTGACACGGCGATGTACGGCATGACCTTTTCCTCGCCCCAGTCCGGGGAGAACCAGCAGACGGTGCAGATGGCGGACCTGAACGGTGACGGGCTGGACGAATATCTGGTGTTTGCCAAGGGCGCTACGGAAAAGCCCCTGCAGGTGTTGGTTTTCCAGCAGGATGAGAGCGGAAAGTGCCGGACGCTGGACACCATCGGCTTCAACGGTCAGGCCTTTGAGCAGGTGGAGTACGTGGATTTTGACGACCAGCCCGGCAAAGAGCTGATCGTGGGCTTTCAGGTCAGCGATCAGGTGCTGCGCAGCGTGGCGGTGTTCACATTCCGAAACGGCAGCGCGGAGCTGCTGCTGATGAACGGCTACAGCAAAATGCTGCCCTGCAATTTAAGCGGCGGCAGAAGCGAGCTCATGGTTCTGCGCCCCGGCGAGGAGGAAACCGAGCGGGGCATGGCGGTGCTCTACAGCTACCGGGACGGTCAGATTGTCCGGTCGGTGGAGACGGAGCTTTCCGAGCACCCATCCCGCATCCGCCGCATTATGACGGGGAAGCTTCAGGACGATGTTCCGGCGGTGTTTGTCACCAGCTCCTCCGGAGACAATACCATTGTAACGGACATTTTCGCGGTGAAGGACGGGGAATTTACCAATGTATCCTTCTCCACGGAGGCCGATACCAGCATCGGCACCCTGCTGAATTATTACGTCTACGCGGAGGATATTGACGCCGACGGCATTCTGGAGCTGCCGGGACTCATTACCATGAAACCGGTGGGCTCCTGGCGGGAGGATGAGCAGAAATTTCTGCTGCGCTGGTACTCCCTGGATTCCGAGGGCTGGGAGCTGGACAAGATGTACACCTTCCACAATTATCTCGGCGGCTGGTATTTGCAGCTGGACGGTGCCTGGGCAAGCCGCCTGACGGTGGAGCAGGGGCATGGCTGCTACAGCTTCTATGTCTGGGATGAATCCTACCAGATGGCGACACCGCTGTTTACCTTATATGTATTTACCAGCGTGGACCGGGACGAGCTGGCATCCCAGAACGGCAGGTTCCCGCTGTACCGTTCGGAGGGCGTGGCCTACGCGGCCCAGCTGGATATTGCCGCGCCGGAATATGATATCACTGAGAAAAGCCTGCAGGACAGCTTCCACCTGATTCGTCAGGACTGGCAGACGGGTGAGACGTGAAAAGAGGGAGAAGAATATGAAAAAAGTTCTGATTATGGAAGATGAATTGAATATCCGCAGTTTCGTGGTCATCAATCTCAGACGCGCCGGTTACGACGTGATCGAGGCGGGGGACGGACAGGAAGCGCTGGATGCCATCGCCGCCAACCCGGACGCGGGGGTCGCCATTCTGGACATCATGGTTCCCGGCGATATGGACGGCTTTGAGGTCTGCCGCCGGATCCGGGCCACCAACAAGCAGATGGGCATTATCATGCTCACCGCCCGGACCCAGGAGATGGACAAGGTCACGGGCCTGATGACCGGCGCGGACGACTATGTGACCAAGCCCTTCTCTCCCGCGGAGCTGACCGCCCGGATTGATGCGCTGTACCGCCGCATCGGCGGGGACACCAACGTCAGTTCGGAGCTGATTATCCAGGGCCCCTTTGTCATGAACACCCGGAACCACACGCTGGAAAAGAGCGGCAACCGGATTCGCCTGACCCAGGTGGAGTATGCCATTTTGAAGCTGTTCATGCTGAATCCCGGCCGGGCTCTGTCCCGGGAGGACATTCTGACGGCGGTCTGGGGCCGGAACTACGACGGCGAGCTGAAGATCGTGGACGTGAACATCCGCCGTCTTCGCATCAAGATTGAGGACGATACCGCCAACCCCACCTACATCACCACCGTCTGGGGCCTTGGCTATAAGTGGGGCGCGTAAGCGGTGTTGGATTTTAAATCGATCCTCCATGTGGGCGGCCTGCGCAAGCGGTGGCTGATGAACACGGCCAGCGTGGTGCTGGCGCTGGGGCTGGTGTGCGTGATGGCGGTGACGGCCTCCTTCGCGGCCTATTACTACTCCAACATGGAGTCGGACATGAAGTACCGGGCCAAAACCACTACGGATTTCTTTGCCGCGTATATCGATCAGGCCTACCACGAATATTACCAGTCCTGCATCACCTACGCCCAGACCTTCGAGAATAAGGACAGCATCGAATTGCAGTTTATCAACCGGGACGGACAATTGGTTGCTTCCTCCTACGGGCAGTGGGCGGGGCAGGCGCCCTCCACGCCGGAAATCGCCACGGCGGTGGAGAGCCGCTACCCGGTGCCGTATCTGGGCAAGGACCCCAGTACCGGGGAGCGGATTATGGCGGTGTCCAGCCCCATGATTTACTCTAACGGCGAGGTCATCGGCGTTCTGCGCTACGTCACCTCCACCCGGAAGGTGGATGCCCAGATTTTGCAGGTGGCTCTGGTGAGCATGGCTGTGCTGACGGTGGTCATGGCGGCGGTGCTGGTGAGCAGCAATTTCTTCCTGCGCTCGGTTATGAATCCCGTGGCAGAGATTACGGAAAAGGCCCAGCGCATTGCCTCCGGCAGCTACGGCGTGCAGATTCAGACCAAGTACCGGGATGAAATCGGCGCGCTGGCGGACACCATCAATGAGATGTCCAATAAAATCGCCCAGAATGAGAAAATGCAGTCGGAATTTATTTCCCAGCTGTCCCATGAGCTGCGCACGCCGCTGACCGTCATCAACGGCTGGAGCGAAACCCTTCTGGCGGACGAAAACATGGACGCGGAGACCCGGCAGGGCATGAAGATTATTTCCAGCGAGGCCAAGCGCCTGACGGATATGGTCATGGATTTGCTGGACTTCACCCGGATGCAGGATGGGCGCATGACGCTGGCGGTGGAGATGACCGACCTGCGCAGTGAGTACGAGGACACGGTGTTTATGTACGGCAGCCGCCTTTCTCAGGACGGCATTCAGCTCATCTACAAGGAAAATGACGAGGATATCCCGGAGATTCCCTGTGATCCCCAGAGAATGCGGCAGGTGTTCCTGAATATTTTGGACAACGCCGCCAAGCACGGCGGGGCGGGCAAGCGGATTGAGACGGATATACACTACGACGGGGAGCAGGTAATCGTCCGGATTCGGGACTTTGGCCCCGGCATCCCGGAGGACGAGCTTCCTCTCGTGAAAAAGAAATTCTACAAGGGCAGCTCCAGCGTCCGGGGCACCGGCATCGGCCTGGCGGTCTGCGACGAGATCGTGGAGATGCACGGCGGCACACTGACGCTGGAGAACGCGGAGGGCGGCGGCACGCTGGTGACGGTGCGCCTGCCAGCGGCCCACTAAGGAGAAAACCATGGCAGATACAAAGCAGCAGTGCTGTGAAAAATTTAAGACCATGATCGGCGGTCAGGCGCTGATCGAGGGCATCATGATGCGAGGGCCCGACAAGGACGCCGTCGTGGTTCGCAGGGAAGAGGGCTTAAGCATTGAGACGATGCCGAGAAAGAAAAATCCCCCAAAATCCCTGAAAAACCTCCCCTTTATCCGGGGCGTATTCAACTTTTTCGACGCTCAGGTGGTGGGAATCAAGGCCCTGCTGCGCTCGGCGGATCTGGCCCCCGAGGAAATGCAGGAGGAGCCTTCCAAATTTGACCAGTGGCTGGAAGAAAAGCTGGGCAATGAAAAATTCCAGCAGGCCGTGGTGGGCATAGCGGTCACCATGGGTTTAGGACTGTCCATCCTGCTGTTCTTCCTGCTGCCCATGGTCATCGGCGGCTTCTTTGACCGCTGGATTCACAACAATCTGGCCCTGAATCTGGTGGAGGGCCTTATCCGCATGGTGATTTTCCTTGCCTATATGTTCTTGGTTTCCCGGATGCAGGAGATGAAGCGGGTGTTCGCCTACCACGGCGCGGAGCACAAGACCATCCGCTGCTATGAGGCGGGGCTGCCCCTGACGGTGGAAAACGTGCGGATGCAGACGAGACTGCACCCCCGCTGCGGCACCAGCTTTCTGCTGGTTGTCATGGTGATTTCCATTCTGGTGTTCTCCGTGGCGTCCTCGGCGCTGCTGGCGGCGGTGCCGGCACTGGAAGCTATCCGGGGCAGTTTCGGCTACCGGCTGCTGATGATCGCCTTCAAGCTGCTGCTTCTGCCCATCGTCGTGGGCATCACCTACGAAATCAACCGCTGGGCGGGCCGTCAAGACAACGGTTTCACGAAAATTCTCACCGCGCCCGGTATGTGGCTGCAAAACTTCACCACCAACGAGCCGGACGACTCCATGATCGAGGTGGGCATCGCCGCCGTGGAAGCGGTGCTGCCGGAGCAGGAGGGCGCCGACCGATGGTAAAGCAGTACGGCGCGCTGTATCAGGACACCCGCCGGGCCCTGCTGGAAACGGAGGACGCCCAGAATGCCGGGGTGCTTGCCCGGATGCTGATTTGCCATGTTTCCGGCAAAAGCCACGCCCAGTTTCTGGCAGACCGGGACTTGTATGCCGATGAAAAAATCGTCGCGGGGGTGGAAGCGGGCCTCAAGCGCCTGCTTGCCGGGGAGCCGATTGCCTACATCTTAGGCCAGTGGGAATTCTACGGCCTGCCCATGATCGTGTCCCCCAAGGTGCTGATTCCCAGAGACGACACCTGCGCCGTGGCGGAACTGGCAATTAAGCAGGCCCTGTTTCTCGACAAAGACCCCCGAATCTTAGACCTGTGCTGCGGCAGCGGCTGCATCGGTCTGGCGGTGGCCAGCCGGGTGAAGGACGCGAAAGTGACGCTGGCGGACGTGAGCCTGGAGGCTCTGGCGGTGGCGAAGGAAAACGCGTCCCTCAATAAGCTCACCGGACGGGTGCGCTGCGTGCAGGCGGATGCATTGAAGCCCGCCTTCCCGTTTTTGGGAAAATTCGACCTGATTGTGTCCAATCCCCCCTATATTACGGGCCGGGAAATGCAGGAATTGCCGAAAAGTGTCAAGGACTACGAACCCCACCTTGCCCTTTACGGCGGCGAGGACGGCTTGGATTTTTATCGCTCCATTGTAAAGAATTTTGCCCCGGCGTTGAAGCCCGGCGGCTTCCTGTGCTTTGAATTCGGCATGGGGCAGGGGGACGATGTGTGCAGGATTCTTACGGACAACGGGTATACCATTCTGGAACGAACCAGAGATTATAATGACAGAGAACGTGCTGTTCTGGCGCAGTACGGCAGGAAGGAAGTATGATGTATGGCAACGAAAAAAACGGCTTATGAAGCGCCCGCTCCCGCTTCTGACAAGAAAAAGGCTTTGCAGACCGCACTGGCCCAGATCGACAAGAGCTTCGGCAAGGGCACGGTCATGCGTCTGGGCGACCGCCCGGAGATGAACGTGGAGGCCATCCCCACCGGCTCTCTGGCTCTCGACGCGGCGTTGGGCATCGGCGGTGTACCCCGGGGCAGAATCATTGAAATCTACGGCCCCGAGTCCTCCGGTAAGACCACTCTTGCCCTGCACATTCTGGCGGAAGCCCAGAAGCGGGGCGGTGAAGTGGCCTTCGTGGACGCGGAGCACGCCCTGGACCCGGTGTATGCCGCGGCGCTGGGCGTGGACACCGACAATCTGCTGGTTTCCCAGCCGGACACCGGCGAACAGGCGCTGGAAATCACCGACGCGCTGGTGCGCTCCGGCGCCATCGACGCGGTGGTGGTGGACTCCGTGGCCGCGCTGGTGCCCAAGCAGGAAATCGAGGGCGAAATGGGCGACACCTTTGTGGGCCTGCAGGCCCGACTCATGTCACAGGCTCTGCGAAAATTGGCGGGCACCATCGCCAAGACCAACTGCGTGGTCATTTTCATCAACCAGCTGCGTATGAAGATCGGCGTCATGTACGGCAACCCCGAAACCACCACCGGCGGCAACGCCCTGAAATTCTACGCCTCCGTCCGTCTGGATGTGCGGCGCATTGAAGCCATCAAGGAGGGCGGCAACGTCATCGGCAACAAGACCCGGGTCAAGGTGGTCAAGAATAAGGTGGCCCCTCCCTTCCGGGAAGCGGTGTTCGAGATCATGTACGGTCAGGGCATCTCCAAGTGGGGCGAGCTGGTGGATCTGGCGGTGCAGATGGACATTATCCAGAAGAGCGGCAGCTGGTTTAGCATGGGCGATGAGCGCATCGGTCAGGGCGCCAACGCGGTGAAGGAGTATCTCATCAACAACCCGGACATTGCCGCGCAGGTGGAAGCCCAGGTGCGGGAAAATCTGTGGAAGCTGAACACCGGCGCGCCGAAAGCCCCCGCCAAAGCGGCGGACAAGGCGGTAGCCGTGGATGCCGACGATTTCAGCGATGAGGATTGATGCCTTAAAAAATGCTCCCGACCGGGCGGGTCGGTATTGGGTCACCTTTTCCGACGGCTCCCGGCTGGGGCTGTACCGGCAGACCGTGGAGGACTTCGGCCTGTACCCGGGCAAGGAACTGGACGAGCAGGAATTGGAGCGTCTGAACGTGGAGGCGGGAAAAATGTCCGCCAAAATGCGGGCGGTTCGAATTGTTTCCGCGTCCAGCGTGTCCAAACGGGACCTGCAGCAGCGGCTGGTGCGCAAAGGGGAGGACCCGGAGCAGGCCGAGGCGGCGGTTGCGTGGATGGAAGACCTGCATCTGGTGGACGACCGGGCCACCGCCGAGCAGGTGGTGCGCTCCTGTATCTATAAGGGCTACGGCCTTCAGCGCGCCAAACAGGCCCTCTACGAAAAGCAGATTCCCAAGGCCTATTGGGATGAGGTGCTGGAAGATTATCCCGACCAGTTGGGGAAAATTCAGGACTTTCTGCGCGCCCGTTTGGATGCCGATTCCGACGAAAAGCAGAAAAAGCGGGCCATCGACGCCCTGATCCGCCGGGGCCACAGCTACGGCGCGATAAAAAAAGCAATGGATGCACTGTCCTTTGAAACTGAGGACGTGTTTGAGGATTAAACTATGGCAAATATTGGATTTATTTCCCTTGGCTGCGCGAAAAATCAGGTGGACTGCGAGCGGATGATGTACCGTGTGCAGGAAGCCGGGCACACCGTCAAGGAGGATATCGTGGGCAGCGACGTGGTGGTCATCAACACCTGCGGGTTTATTGATTCCGCCAAGTCGGAGGCCATCGACTACATTTTACAGACCGCCCAGCTGAAGGCGCAGGGGCTGGTGGGCAAGATTTTGGTCACCGGCTGCCTGTCCCAGCGGTATCAGGGGGACATTCTCAAGGAGCTGCCCGAGGTGGACGGCATTTTGGGCACCGGCAGCTATACGGAAATCGTGCCCGCCATCGAGGCCCTGCTGGAAGATAAGAATGTGGAGGATTTTGGCTCCATCGACGCCCCCGAGCAGGAAACCGGCCGCGTCGTCACCACCCCGGAGCACTACGCTTTCCTGAAAATCGCCGAGGGCTGTGACAACCGCTGCGCCTACTGCATCATTCCCTACCTGCGGGGCAAATACCGCAGCCGCCAGCTGGACGACATCCTTTACGAAGCCCGGCTGCTGGCGGACAGCGGCGTGAAGGAACTGATGGTGGTGGCCCAGGACACCAGCCGCTACGGCACGGATTTCCCGGAGCACAAGCGGCTGCTACCAGAGCTGCTGCGCAGGCTCTGCGAACTTGACGGCCTGCACTGGATTCGGGTCCACTACGTCTACCCGGACGAAATTGACGATGAACTGATTGACGTGATTGCCACGGAGCCGAAAATCGTCAAATATCTGGACATCCCCATCCAGCACTGCAACAGCAAAATTTTGAAGCTGATGAACCGCCGGGGCGACGGAGAATTTCTTCGGAATCTGCTTGCCAAGCTTCGCGCCCGGATTCCCGGACTGGTGATCCGCACCAGCCTGATCACCGGTCTGCCCGGAGAAGGGGAGGAAGAATTCAAGGAGCTGTGCGATTTCCTGCGGGAAACCAAAATGGAGCGGGTGGGGGCCTTTGCCTTCTCTCCCGAGGAGGGAACTCCCGCCGCCCAAATGGAGCATGTGGATGCGGAAACGGCCCAGAAGCGGGCGGAAATCGTGGAAATGCTCCAGTCGGGCATCATGGACGAATACAATGCTTCCCTGATTGGCAAGACCATGGAGGTGCTGGTGGACGGCTACGACGAGGAATCAGAGCAGTTCTACGGCCGCACCTACGCCGATTCTCCCGACATTGACGGCCGGGTGTGGATTGCGTCCGACGAGCCGGTTCAGGAGGGCGAATTCGTGATGGTGACCATCGACGGCTGCCGGGAGGGCGACCTTTCGGGATATGTTGTGGAGGAATGAGAAAGATGACCACTGCAAGTAAAATCACCCTGTCCCGGGTGCTGATGATTCCGGTGTACCTTGTGACCATGTACTTATCCCACGGACAGACGGGGCTGTGGATGTACGTTTCTCTGGCAATTTTTGTGGCTGCCAGCCTGACGGATTTTGTGGACGGCTATATCGCCCGGCACTACCATCAGGTGACGGATTTCGGAAAATTTCTGGACCCGCTGGCGGACAAGCTGCTGGTAATCGCTGCTATGTGTATGTTCTGCCAGTGGGGTGTGTTCCCGGCCTGGGCGCTGATGATTGTGCTGACCCGGGAGTTTGCCGTGACGGGACTGCGGCTCATTGCCGTCCAGAAGGGCACCGTAATTGCCGCCGGCTGGAGCGGCAAGGTCAAGACCGCCAGCACCATGGTGGGCCTGTGCGCCATGATGGCCCTGCCCGGGATTCCGGTGCTGAACTGGGTCGTAATTGCCGTCATCGTGGTGACAACCCTGTATTCCGGTGTCGAGTATTTTGTCCAGAACTGGAAATGTCTGGCGGATTGATTATTGTCCACGAAATTGTGCTTTAGTTGACAATTGACAATTGACAGTTGACAATTATTGTGTCCCTGCGGGCGATTTAATATATTCGTATCGTGTTGATGCCTGTTTTAATCCATCCCGAAGGGATACCACAATTGTCAATTGTTCATTGTCAATTGTCAATTAAATAATGCTTTAGCATAAACGCTTTTAGGGCCTGCTGCGGTTGTTGCGGCGGGCCCTTGTGCTTTCTGTCGAACGGTGTCTGACAAAATTTACTGGCGGGGCGCGGTATGATGATCCTGTAAAAAGCCTGCAAGGAAAGGCGACAGGAGGGATACAAATGGCAAAGAAAAAGCAGGAGGGGGCAGTCTGGTTCCGGATGTTTCGGAATATCCGGAATGTGGTGGACGCGGTGCCGGACGAAAGCGCGGGCGCGGCCCTGAAAGCGGTTTTCGCGTACTTTGACACGGGGGAACTGCCAACCAATCTGGACGCGCTGGGCTATGCCCTGTTTCTGACCATCAAACCGGCGGTGGACGAATCCAATGAAGATTATGAAAAGACGGTGACTGCCGGGCGCAGAGGAAGCCAAAAGCGCTGGGGAGGGGAGGATAGCCCCCCTATAGCCCCCCTAACAGAAGAAGAAACAGAAACAAAAAAAGAAATAGATAAAAATATATATCAAGAAACAGACCCGCCGCGTCGCTCCCTGCCCAAGGCGCTGGTCGCGGAGATGGATTTTAACGAACGCCGGGAGCGGGCCATAGAAAAGCTGCGGAACTATATCGCTTGATAAGTAGAGCCATATGTGCTATACTGGGGCGTATCTCAACGAAACGAGGGTTTACCATGATTGATAAGGAAATCAGCGAGATTCGGCGGCATCTGCGCCGGGATCGCAGCAATATGACCGCCATCTACGGATGTTTCGTCAACGACAACAAGGAGATTATCTCTGAATTCCGCCAGTCCACGGGCATTATGCCGGAAAACGAGGGGGATAAGTATTTTGCCCTTCTGCGGCGCACCCTGTCCGGCTCCATCGGGCGCAACCTCATTGATATCACCTTCAAAACCAGTCAGGTGGCGTCTTCTCCCGAGCACAAGCTGCTGATGGATCTGCGCGCTTCCCAGCTCAAGGACG
>CAMFBN010000036.1 GCA_945948535.1 uncultured Clostridia bacterium | reverse complement strand
GGGGTTCGAGTCCCTTCCGGCGTACCAAGGCAAGATAATCCGAACCTTATCTCAGTAGGAGAAGGGCTCGGATTTTTTATACTTGGGACTCGAAGAAAGAGTATTATACCAAACCCGATTTTCGGTTTCCGTAAGTGCGATCAAGTATTCCGGCAGCTTTTTTCTTTTCCTGAAATGTGATATAGTAAAAAATATTGCACCCTATGTGAAACCTTTCCGGCGAATCTTCGTGTATATAGGTGAAAACACTCTCATAGAAAGAAGGGATTTGTCATGGACGACACCCAGATTGTGGATCTGTACTTTGCCCGATCCGAAACGGCGATCAAAGAAACGGATAACAAGTATGGTGGTTACTGCTATAAAATCGCCTATAGCATCCTTGCAAACCGGGAGGATTCTGAGGAAAGCGTCAGTGATGCCTATTTATCCGCGTGGAACACCATTCCTCCCCGAAAACCTGCAAAGCTCTCTACATTCTTAGGCAAATTGACCCGGAACATATCCATTGACCGCTGGAGAAAAATGAGTGCAAAGAAACGCGGAAACGGGGAAGTGGATATCGCGCTGGAGGAGCTGAGCGAATGTGTCTCCGGCCAGCCAAGCGTGGAAGATGCCGTCATGCGCACAGAAGTGATTGCCTGCCTGAACCGCTTCCTGGTCGCACTCTCTGATGACGAACGCACCGTCTTTTTGTGCCGGTACTGGTATGTGAACTCTCTGGAGGAGATTGCGGGCAAGACAGGCTTCTCCGTTGGCAAAATCAAATCCATGCTTCACCGAACGCGGAGGAAGCTGAGCAGACAACTGGATAAGGAGGAACTCAGATGACGAATTTGGAATTGTTGACAGCTCTGGGTGGCATCAGTGCAGAGAATCTGTTCGGTGCAGAAGCACTGCAAAGTAAACCCTGTGTCCGCGCAAACGGAAAAATGAAAATGAAGCGGGCTGTGCTGATTGCCGCTGTCATTGCCCTGACGCTTCTGTTGGTGGGGTGTGCAGTGGCGGCCTATGCCCGGATTCACATGAAGTATGTACAGCACAATGTGCCAACGGAAGCAGTTCAAACGGATGAGAAGGCACCGAACACAACGCCTGTCAGAAATGTACTGACCGACTGCTATCCTCAAGAAGTCCCTGCGCAGTACCGCATGGTTGGCGGTGAACCAATCGGCCGTACAACCCGAAACATCAGCTATGGCAATGACGCAGGGAACACAATCTCTTTCAGTATTTCCACCAGTCAGGCCATTGAGGTCACGCTGGCTCCTCCGAGGGAGGAAATCAGTCTGACGGTGTCCGGCTGGGATGCCACCTTGCAGGTTTCGGACAAGGGTGCGCAGGCGCTGACATGGCACAACGAGACCGAGGGCTACTACGCTGGCCTGTTTACACAGGATATGGCGGTGGATTTGCAAGCTTTCGCGGAAAGCGTGGATTTTGGAGAAGAACTGCCCTTGTCCTTCCTGTGCAAGCAGGGGGAGATCTGGAATGTGTGGTATCCCCAGCAGATTCCAGAAGGCTACAGCCTCTGGCAAGTATCTCCCGGCAGTTCAGGCACGAAAGTCATCGATTATAGCAGTGACAGCGGCACGATCACCTATTGCGTTTCTGTCACGGAGGATTTAAGCGACATTTCTGATCCGCCCCACGATTCCTGTATCTGGACAGAGGAGAATGTTGGCGGGCAATCCGCAAAAATGATGACCACCAGCTCTGGTCAACGGCTGCTGTTCTGGAAGAACGAGCAGGAAGGCTTCAATGCTATGCTCTCCGTGGAGGATGAAACTGTGGATATCATTGCCATGGCGGAAAGTGTGGCCCCCGGAGCACCTCTGGAAATCTCTCCGCTCTATTTGGGGCCAGATTATTCCATTGAACTGGAACAAGACAGTGATACCTATGTAGGCTGGGAACCGATATACCCACAGGCGGTACCAGATGGATACACGATTGCCTTTGTCAGCGATCCGGCATATGGAGAACAGATGATCCGATATGAAAATGCTGCGGGAGAGGTAATGTCCTTTACAATCTATTTCCGTTTAGGACAGTGGGGCAGGCAGTTTGACGGAATGGGCCAGCTTCAGCAGGTGGACATCAATGGCAACCTTGGTTATTTGGCTGGAAACAGTCTGATTTGGACAGATGAGACCAAAGGATTTGCATTTGCTTTGGCTGCTGGTGATGATGTCGATTTAATTGCAGTAGCCAAGAGCGTGGGGATAGGACCAGAGCTGAAACCAACCTTTGCAGACAAGACAGTCAAAGCTTTGGAGGAGCTGGGCGATTACCAGATTACCGCTCTGCCCACCGGCATGGTCGAAGATGGGCTGACAGGAGCCCCCTTGGAAGATGGCGGCGGCTGGTATTCCTATATCCGTCGGTGGTACTTCAATCCGAAGAACAATCAGGATATTTACTTTGAATATGAAAGCTATGTTACGGATTGCTCCAATATGGAAGATGTGGTTGGTATGCTCATCGGCACCGAAGAGCACCCGGTTCAGATGAAAACCATCCATGGCTGTACAGGTGCAACACTACAGAACGGTGCAAGCGCCTCCGTAGTATGGTTGATCGGCACCCCTGAGAAGGGAACCTCTTTCAAGTTGTACAGTAACAGTTTCGCTGTAGAGGAGCTTCTGACGATTGCGGAAAGTGTGCAGATACAATCACATTCCGACAATTCGTGAGTCTGCCGCTTCCGTGTTGGAGTTACAATAGCGATTCGTCAGAATCGCGCAGCCGCAGGCTGAAAGACTGCGTTCACCGGGGCTTGGGGCAGCGCCTCAACAAGCAGAAAAAGGGCTGTTAAGAAAGTCTGTCATTGAGACTGCGTTCACCGGGGCTTGGGGCAGCGCCTCAACAGGCAGAAAAAGGGCTGTTAAGAAAGTCTGTCATTGCGAACCGGCGCGTGCTGGCTCGCAATGACAGACTATTTTAACAGCCCCAAAACGCATATCCGTGTTTTCGGCAGGGCGGGGGCTTACCCCTGCCCTGCCGTTGCGTATGACGAGCGATTACTGCTTTTCCTCGGCAGAAACGGAATCCAGCTTGACGGTGTTCTTCATGGCAACGGAGCAGGCGATATCGCCCAGGACGTTGCAGCAGGTGGCGCCCATGTCGCACAGGGTGTTGACGCTGATGTACACACCCATGACACCGGCGGGCAGGCCGGCGATGGTGGACAGGGCTGCGAAGCAGGCGATGGCACTGCCGGGGACACCGGGGGCGCCGATGGAGAGCAGCGTGTTGGACAGCATCACCACCACCATCATGCCGAAGGTGATCTCCACGCCGCAGGCGTTGGCGAAGAACACGATCATGAAGGACATGATGATGGACACGGCGTCCATGTTGATGGTAGCGCCCAAAGGCAGGGCTAGAGAGGAAATCTCGTTGGGCACGCCCATCTCATCGGCGCAGCGCTTGCTGATGGGGATTGTGGCGGCGCTGGAGCAGGTGCCGAAGGCAGTGAGGGCCGCGGGCATGACGGACTTGAAAAATTTCCCCACAGGATATTTGCCGAGGAATTTGACGATGCCGCCGTAGACCAGCAGAATGTAGAAGAAATAGGTGACGTACATGGCGACCAGAACGCCGCCCAGAGCGAGCATGGTTTCCACGCCGTTGGCGTACATCACAGCGGCGATGGAGCAGAACACACCCACGGGGGTGCAGTACATAACCCAGCCCACCACCTTGATGCAGATGGCGTGGAAGGCTTCGCACAGCTTTACCACCGGCTCCGCCGCCTTGCCCAGGGTCAGGCAGGCGATGCCCACAATGACGGCGAACACCAGTACCTGCAGCATATCGCCGGTGGCGAAGGATGCCACAGGATTGGCGGGAATCAGGTTCTTCACGGTGTCGAGAAGGCTGGTGAATTTTGCCGCTTCCACGGTGGATTCCATCATCTGGATGGAAACGCCCTTGCCCAGACCCAGCAGCCGGGGCAGGAACAGGCCCAGAGTGCTGGCAATGAGGGTGGTGGAGACGAAGTACAGCACGGACTGCCCGCCCACCTTGCCGGTGGCGCTGACGGAGCCGATGCCCTGAATGCCGATGACCAGGCTGCAGAAGACCAGTGGGTAGACCATCATGCGCAGGGCGTTCATGTACAGGCTGCTGACGGTCTGGATCACCGGCAGGGCGAATTCATACCGTCCCGGCATGAACAGGCCGAACAGGATGCCCAGCACCAGTCCGATAAAGATGGCCAGGGTGATGTTCAGGGATTTTTTCTTTTTCATTTGCAGATCCTCCTTACAAAATAAAACGCCCGTCCTCTAACTCAATAGAAGACGGGCGTCATTGTCCGTGGTACCACTTCTCTTCGCTCCCAAAGGGAAACCTCATCGACGGATGCCCAGCAGCATCCTCCGCTGTAACGGGCAGACCCGTCGCGGCCTAAATCTTCAGCCGCGCTGCTCTGGAGCCATGTTCCTTCGCCGCCGCCTGCCTCCCTTCCAGCATTCGGGAGGCTCTCTGAAAGGCGGAATGTGCAAAGTACTCTTTCCTTCACCGCATTATCCTATATGGGAAATATTATAAAAACCAAGGGAGAAAATGTCAAGGAAAAATGAACAAAAATTTAGCAGTCGACAGCGTTGACAAACGCCCCTGTTTGGGCTATACTAAGCATAGAAAGGGCGCTGCGACAAGCGGTTAGCCCGGGTAAGTTTGAGTTACAAAGCTAAAGCCTTGAAACCGTCACTTTGCCGAGTGGCGGTTTCTGCTTTTTACTCTGATCGTCACGGTCCAGTGAAGAACGTGAAAGGTCAATGTAATTGGCATGACCATCACCTCCCATCTATGGGTGGTGTGGCGAACCGCCTGCCGTTTTGTGCAGCGCCCGGTGCCGAAGAAATGGCACCAGTGACAGAATACGCCAAAAATCAGAAAAAGGCAATCAAAACCTACACCCGAATCCGCACCTCGCCGTAGGACAGGGCGGCGGTTTCACCGCTTTCGTAGCGCACCAGCAGACGGCAGTTTTCATCAATGCCCAGGGCATGGGCCGGGGTTTCCCTGCCGCCCGCGATAACGGTGACGTCCTTTCCAACCACCAGACTGCGGTGGCGGTAGTCCTCCAGAAAGGCGGCAGGGCCGCCGGTGGTGTAAAGCTGCCAGAACCGATTCAGAAATTCCGCCGCCAGCTTGCTTTTGCCGTCGGGCACAGGGCTGTCCCACAAGGCTCCGGCGATCTGCGCCAGCTCCGGCGGGAAGCCGCCCTCCGGGGCGCAGGCGTTGATGCCCACGCCAACCACCACATATTCCGGCACGCCGGATTCTAAGCCAAAGGCGGCTTCCGTCAGGATGCCGCTTATTTTTTTGCCATTCAGAATAATATCGTTGACCCATTTAATCTGAGGGTTCTTCCCACTGACGGCCTCCATGGCCTGACACAGGGCCGCCGCGGCTGCCGCCGTCAGGGTCACAGTCTGCCGGGGATCGGCGTTGACAGGCCGCAGCAGCAGGCTCAGGTAGATTCCGCTGCCTGCCGGGGAGTAGAAGGCCCGCCCCATGCGTCCCCGCCCAGCCGTCTGCTCCCCCGCGATGACCACGGTGCCCTCCGGGGCGCCCTGTTCCGCCAGAGAGCGCAGAACAGTGTTGGTGGAGGTGACGCTGGGGTGAACCGTAATCTGAAAATCCGATTTGAGGTATTTTTTCACACCCTGAACCGACAGAATGTCGCACTGCCCGGACAGGCGGTAGCCCCGGTTGGTAACGGCCTCGATGGCGTAGCCCTCCTGACGCAGAGCTTTCATTGCCTTACTCACTGCCGCCCGGGACAGATTCAGCGCTGTCGCCAGCTCCTCGCCGGAGACAAAGCTTCCCCGCTGGGCATCCAGCAGGGCGAAAAGTCGTTCTTTTGTGGTCATGGGTTCTCCTCCCAATGGCACAGACTGCTCCACTGGCAGTCGCCGCAGATTGACCGCCGAACACCCGGACGGAGGATGGTTTCCACCACTTTTTTGGAAAAATCCTCGTAGGACAGGGTAGCTCCCACGGAAAGCCCACAACGCCGCAGAACCTCCCGGTCATATCGGGAGGCTTTTTCGGCGCAAGGTTCGGTTACTTTGTTGGGACAGGCGGCGCAGATATCGTCGGGACTGTCCATCAGGCGAATTGTCGGATTTTCTTCCAGAACCGCCTTCATTTTGCCCATATTCTCCACGAACTGCCCGCTGTAGCCCTTTCCACGGAAGAAATACAGGCACATTCCGTGGTGGGCGCGGAGGTTGTACACCCTCATGCCAGGCGGATGGCGGCGCGCAGACGCTTCTGAAGCACCAGCGCCAGGGCGATCTTCACAAGATCCGGGATGATGTAGGGGAACACGCACCAGCCCAGTGCCGTCCACACACCCACAGGGCCGGTAGTCCGGGCATAGACCACCACGAACCAGACCGTGCCGAAGGCGTAGCACACCAGCAGGCCCACCAGCATGGACACGATGGAAATTACAGTCTTGTTGCCGGGCAGCTTCTCCATGGCCCACATGACGAGGGCCGTGAACAGGAAGCCCACGATATAGCCGCCGGTGCTGCCGAGGATCACACCGAGACCGCCGGAGAAGCCAGCGAATACCGGCAGACCCACGCAGCCCAGAAGAATGTAGATGAGCACCGCCAGCGTACCGCGCTTGCCCCCCAGCACGCCTACGGCAAGGAACACCGCGAAGGTCTGCAGGGTGAAGGGAACCACATAGGGGACGGAAATCCAGGAGCACACCGCCATGACCACCGCGAACATCGCGATGTAGGCCATATCCCGGACGGACAGCTTTGTCTTACTTTCCATGGAAAATACCTCCAAATTCATTTTCTGCCCGGAGTATAGCACGTTAGGGATAAATTGTCAACCATAAATTACAAAAAGGTTGACAATTAACGATAGCCCTGCACCTTTGCCAAGGAAAACGGATTGCCACGTCGCACGGTTTCCTTGCAATGAAATTCTTTTAATCAGCAAAAGAAGAATTTATCTGAGTAATGCCTTCCCCCGGGGGGAAGGTGCCCCCGAAGGGGGCGGATGAGGAACGGCGACAGCTTACCACACAGCGTGCAGTCAAATAAGAAGATACAATCTTCAAATGAGTACCTTTTTTACGAACTGCATTGGTAATCGAGACATTTCGCCGATCCTCATCCGACCTCGCTGGCGCTCGGCCACCTTCCCCCCGGGGGAAGGCATTGCTTCGCTAAAGCACAACATCCCTGAGCAGTTCCATTCGAGGGGCCCAAAGGATGTACGATGATCACTCGGGCTCGTAACGCATTGTCAGCGGCGACTCGCCGCAAAAAGGCTCCCGAAAACTCGGGAGCCTTTGGGGATGTATCCGATTAGGCCTTGCCGTCGGAGCCCAGAACGTGGATGATCTTGTGAGCAACCATGTCCTTGACAGCCTGACGGGCGGGCTTCAGGTACTGGCGGGGATCGAAGTGATCGGGATGCTCGGCAAAATACTTGCGGATGTTGCCGGTCATAGCCAGACGGATGTCGGAGTCGATGTTGATCTTGCAGACAGCCAGCTTGGCAGCCTCACGCAGCTGATCCTCGGGGATGCCGATGGCGTCGGGCATGTTGCCGCCGTAGGTGTTGACCATCTTCACGAACTCCTGAGGCACAGAGGAGGAGCCGTGCAGAACGATGGGGAAGCCGGGCAGACGCTCGATGACGCCGTGCAGCACGTCAAAGCGCAGGGGAGGGGGAACCAGAATGCCGTCGGCATTGCGGGTGCACTGGGAAGCCTTGAACTTGTAAGCGCCGTGGCTGGTGCCGATGGCGATGGCCAGAGAGTCACAGCCGGTGCGGGAGACGAACTCCTCCACTTCCTCGGGGCGGGTATAGCTTTCCTTGCCGTGCTCCACAGCAACCTCGTCCTCAACGCCGGCCAGAGTGCCCAGCTCAGCCTCGACCACCACACCGTGATCGTGGGCGTACTCAACGACCTTCTTGGTCAGAGCGATGTTCTCCTCGAAGGGCTTGGAGGAAGCGTCGATCATAACGGAGGTGAAGCCGCCGTCGATGCAGCTCTTGCACAGCTCGAAGCTGTCGCCGTGATCCAGGTGCAGGGCGATGGGGATTTGGGGATTCTCGATGACAGCAGCTTCCACCAGCTTCACCAGATAGGTGTGGTTGGCGTAGGCACGGGCGCCCTTGGAAACCTGCAGGATGACGGGGCTGTTCAGCTCGCCGGCAGCCTCGGTGATGCCCTGAACGATCTCCATGTTGTTGACGTTGAAAGCGCCGATGGCGTAGCCGCCGTCGTAGGCCTTCTTAAACATTTCCTTTGTAGTTACGAGAGGCATTGGTATCAATCCTTTCTTTTGTCGCAGGCCTTGCGCCTGCCTTTTCGCTAACCATTATAACATAAATTCTCCGTTTTTCAATATGAATATTTGGCAGAAAAAACACCGATTGGCTCTTTACCTTTTTCGCATTATGGCATATAATGTACAAGCAACATTATGAGCAAATACTAAAGGAGTGTATTACATATGAATTTGTCCCCTCTGCAGATTGCGAGATACCAGTACGCCCCCAAGCTGCCCGGCATGCTCAGAAACGGCATTTCCGAGATTTCCGTGCGCAACGGCGGCGCCACCGAGTCCGTTGCCGATCAGGAGAAGATCAAGGCCCTGTTCCCCAACACCTACGGCAAAAACGAGATCATCTTCGAAAAGGGCCAGAACACCTCCGAGGCCCGGAAGCTGGTGGTCGGCGTGATCCTGTCCGGCGGTCAGGCCCCCGGCGGTCACAACGTGGTCTGCGGTCTGTACGATGCGCTGAAGGCTACTAACAAGGATAATGAGCTGTATGGCTTCAAGGGCGGCCCCTCCGGCCTGCTGGAGGACGACTTCATCGTCTTCGGCGACGAGTACATCAACCAGTACCGCAACACCGGCGGTTTCGACATCATCGGTTCCGGCCGCACCAAGCTGGAGACCGAGGAGCAGTTCGAGATCGTTGCCGCCAACTGCAAAAAGCACGGCGTCAACGCCCTGGTCATCATCGGCGGCGACGACTCCAACACCAACGCCGCTGTGCTGGCTGAGTACATGGCCGCCCACAACACCGGCGTGCAGGTTATCGGCTGCCCCAAGACCATTGACGGCGACCTGAAGAACGAGGACATCGAGTGCTCCTTCGGCTTCGACACTGCCACCAAAACCTACTCTGAGATCATCGGCAACATCCAGCGTGATGCCAACTCCGCCAAGAAGTACTGGCACTTCATCAAGGTCATGGGCCGTTCCGCTTCCCATGTGGCGCTGGAGTGCGCTCTGCAGACCCAGCCCAACATCTGCCTGATCGGCGAGGAAGTGGCTGCCAAGAAGATGTCCCTGGCCCAGATTGCCGACTACATTGCCGACTCCGTTGCCAAGCGTGCCGAAAAAGGCATGAACTTCGGCGTTGCCATCATCCCCGAGGGCATTGTGGAGTTCGTTCCCGAGTTCTCCGTGCTGATTGCCGAGATCAACGAGCTGCTGGCCGGTGAGAAGACCGCCCAGTTCAACGCCCTGCCCACCTGGAAGGAGAAGTACGCCTTCATCGAAAATGGCCTCACTAAGGAGTCTATGGCTGTCTTCGCCATCCTGCCTGAGAGCATTCAGCAGCAGCTGTTCCTGGAGCGTGACCCCCACGGCAACGTCCAGGTGTCTCTCATCGAGTCCGAGAAGCTGTTCTCCGCTCTGGTTGCCGAGAACCTGAAGGCCCGGAAGGCTGCCGGTAAGTTTGTGGGCAAGTTCTCCGCCCAGCACCACTTCCTGGGCTACGAAGGCCGCTGCGCCTTCCCCTCCAACTTCGATGCCGACTACTGCTACTCCCTGGGCTACAACGCCGCCATGCTGATCCAGTACGGCGTCACCGGCTACCTGTCCAAGGTCTCCAACCTGTCCAAGCCTGCTGAGGAGTGGGTGGCCGGCGGTATGCCCATCACCAAGATGATGAACATGGAGCGCCGCAACGGTCAGGACAAGCCCGTCATCCGCAAGGCCCTGACCGAGCTGGACGGCAAGCCCTTCCAGTACTTCGCTGCCCATCGTGACCAGTGGGCCGTGGAGACCTGCTTCCTGTACCCCGGCGCCATCCAGTACTTTGGACCTGCCGAGGTCTGCGACCTGACCACCAGAACCCTGGCTCTGGAGAAGGCCTGATAAAACAGCAAAAGGAGCCTGCCCCGAAAGGAGCAGGCTCATTTTATGCCTTCCCCTTTGGGGAAGGTGGATCGCCGAAGGCGAGACGGATGAGGGCAGTATCATCTCACCTGACCATTCTGTTTCGGCGAAGTAGTACCGCGCCTCATCCGACCTCGCTGACGCTCGGCCACCTTCCCCAGAGGGGAAGGCTTTTTTACCGCTTCCACTTCTCCGTCAGCGCCCGGATCTGGGACGCCAGCTTTGCGTTGTCCTTGTTGGTACAGCCTTTCCGGGTCTTCACCAGCGCCAGCAGAGCCTCCGCCGCGGCCAGCAGATCGCCGTAGACCTGCTTTGCCCGCTGGCTTCCCTTGAAGGCGGCTTCACGATTGATGCGGATGCCCTGGGCGAAGGTCACCGGCTTGCCGGTGAGCAGGTCGTACTCCGAGCCGCTGAAGGGGGCTTCGGCGTGGTAGCCCAGATCTTTCAAGGTCTTGCGGAAGGCTTCACAGCTTCCCTCGTCGCCGTGGTTGACGAAAACCATTTTGGGTTTTTCGGTAAAACCTGCCAGCCAGCGGAGCAATCCGTCCCGGTCGGCGTGGCCGGAGGTGCCGTGCAGGGTTCCGATTTCCGCCTTGACGGCAATGTCCTCGCCAAACAGCCGGACGGATTTGGCCCCGTTTTGCAGCTTCCTGCCCAGAGAACCCTCCGCCTGATAGCCAACAAACAGAATGATGCACTCGCTTCGCCACAGGTTGTGCTTGAGGTGGTGGCGGATCCGGCCCGCTTCACACATACCGCTGGCGGACAAAATCACCTTGGGCCGGGTGTCGAAATTCACCGCCTTCGACTCGTCGGAGGAGACGGACAAGGTTACCCCGTCAAACCAGATGGGATTGATGCCCTGCCGGATGACGGACAGGGTCTCCTCGTCAAAATTCGCTTCATCGCATTGCAGGAAAATGCCGGTGGCCTCCACCGCCAGCGGGGAGTCCACATACACGGGGAAGGTATCGTGACCTTTGATCAGCCCCCGCTGCTTAATCTCCCGAATGGCGTAGAGCATTTCCTGAGTCCTGCCCACGGCGAAGGAGGGAATCACCAGATTGCCGCCCTGATCCAGCGCCCTCTGGATATAGCCTGCCAGCTCCGACACCACGTCACCCCGGACCTTCTCGTGAAGCCGGTCGCCGTAGGTTGATTCAATGACCAGATAATCCGCTTCCGCCACGGGCTTGGGGTCGTTAATCAGGGGCTGATTGGTGTTGCCCACGTCGCCGCTGAATACGATCTTTCGGGTTTCCTTTCCCTCGGTAAGCCACAGCTCGATGGAGGCGGAACCCAGAAGATGACCGGCATCGTTCAGGCGCAGGACGATACCCTCGGCAACCTGCAAAATCTCCCCGTACCGGCAGGGCCGCAGCAGCCGGATGGCAGCGGCGGCATCGTTTACGTCATACACCGGCTGGACGGCGGGCTGACCGGCCCGTTCCGCCTTCCGGGTCTGCCACTGGGCCTCGGACTCCTGAATGTGGGCCGAGTCCAGCAGCATGATGCGGCACAGGTCACAGGTGGCCTCTGTGGCGTAAATGGCCCCGGTGAAGCCGTCCTTGCAGAGCTTGGGCAGCATGCCGGAGTGGTCGATGTGGGCGTGGGTCAGGAACACCGCCTCGATGGCGGCGGGATTGACAGGCAGGGGCACGTTTTCGAAGATATCCGCGCCCTGCTCCATGCCGCAGTCCACCAGATAGTACTGCCCGCCCACTTCCAGCAGCGTGCAGCTGCCGGTGACCTCATGGGCCGCGCCGATGAATTGGATTTTCATAGTCTTGACCTCCTTGGATGGAGTGTTGGTTGGGGATGTTGTGCGCTGGCAGATTAAAAAACGAATGTCATTGCGAGCCAGCGCGCACGCTGGCGTGGCAATCCGTTCTCCTTTGGAGAATCTGAATCATTGGAGCGCCAAAGGGGATGCGGATTGCCACGTCGGGCTTCGCCCTCCTCGCAATGACATGCTAAATTACAAAGTGTCTCTTACTCACACTATACCACCATTTTTCCAATGGGGCAAGGTCAGCCCACCGCTGCGTCTACGGTTTGTGCTCCAATGAAATGGATGACCAGCTGATTCGGCAGGCAAACGATGTCCGTGCCGGAAGCGCGGAAGCCCCGCTTCATGCAGTAGTGGTCGGGGCAGGTGGCCCCGGTAACAGCAATTTTACCGTCCCGGACGGTGAGCATGTTTTCACCGCCGTTGGGGGCTGTTATGGTAAACTGCTGATTTTCTCGCAAATTTACCGTTTTCACTACTTTTCCGCCGCTGGAAACTTGGGCCTGCGCCGCGTCCGGCTGAGGGCGCAGAACAAGAAAGCTTCCGATCAGGCTGAGCAGAAACAGCGCGCTCAAAAGCAGAATCCAGGTTTTGGTTTTCACGAAGCGCACACCTCCCTTTTTGGCAGAATACACAGTCGGATTTCCCGGATAGTATAGCAAAATTGTGGGAAAAACGCAAGTAAACTGCGCAAATACTTCTTGACATTTTTCTTCTGCAATGGTAGAATAGACAAGCCGCATTGAAGGGGCTTAAGTTGGTGCGCTCTGCATCACGCCTCAAAAGCGAGACTACACAATATAAAGTAGGTGAAACAAGTGAAAGCAGTTATCGTTACCGGTGGCAAGCAGTACACCGTGGCTGAGGGCGACGTCCTGTTCGTCGAGAAGCTGAACGTCGAGGCTGACGCCGCCGTCAAGTTCGATCAGGTTCTGGCTGTGCTGGATGGTGAGAACACCAAGATCGGCGCTCCCGTGGTGGAAGGCGCTACCGTCGAAGCCAAGGTCGTCAAGAACGGCAAGGGCAAGAAGATCGACATCATCCGCTACAAGGCCAAGAAGGGCGAGAAGCGCCACATCGGCCATCGCCAGCCCTACACCAAGGTGGAGATCACCAAGATCGCTCTGTAATTTATGACAAGATGCGAATTTTTCACCGAGAATGACCGGATCAATGGATTCAGCATCTCGGGTCACAGCGGCTACGCGGAATCGGGCAGCGACATCGTCTGCGCCGCCGTGTCTGCCGCGGTTGCCATGGCGGAGGCCACCATCAATGATGTGTGCGGCGCCAATGCCAAGGTTCGGGTCAAGGACGAGCAGGCTCGTATCACCCTGACCCTCCCCGCAGTCTGCGACGAGGAGGACACCATTCAGGCAGTGCTTGCCGGTATGCTGGTGTACCTGTGCTCCCTGCGGGACGACTATCCTGATTATATCGAAGTTTTGGAGGTGTAACACCATGCTGAAGATTGGTATTCAGTTCTTTGCTCACCACAAGGGCGGCGGCTCCACCAAGAACGGCCGTGACTCTGAGTCCAAGCGTCTGGGCGTGAAGCGTGCTGACGGTCAGTTCGTGCTGGCTGGCAACATTCTGGTTCGTCAGAGAGGCACCCACATCCATCCCGGCACCAACGTTGGTATCGGCAAGGATGACACCCTGTTCGCTCTGGTTGACGGTACCGTCAAGTTCGAGCGCAAGGGCAAGGATCGCCGTCAGTGCTCCGTTTACGCTGAGCAGTAAGCGAATAAACGCAAAGAGCTGCCGCACACTACCTGCGGCAGCTCTTTTTAATTGACAATTGACAGTTGACAATTGACAATTATTTCATGTCATACTTGGGCATTGTGCAAAAAACGGTGATGCTCGGATAAAAGAACGTCGTTTGGTCGATATCCTGACATATATTTTTAATTCATCTCCGAAGGAGATACCATAATTGTCAACTGTCAATTGTCAATTGTCAACTGAAAACTGGAGGTTTTTATGTTTGTAGATAAAGTACGCATCACCGTCATCGGCGGACGGGGCGGTGACGGCGCGGTAGCCTTCCACCGGGAAAAATATGTGGCTTCCGGCGGCCCTGACGGCGGCGATGGCGGGCACGGCGGCAGCGTGGTGCTGCATGCCAACGACAACCTGTCCACCCTGCTGGATTTTCGCTATAAGCGCAAGTATCAGGCTGGGGCCGGCGTCAACGGCATGGGCCGGAAAATGGCGGGCAAGCGGGGTGAAAACCTTGTGATTGACGTGCCCCGGGGCACCGTTGTCCGGGATGCCGAAACCAATCAGATTATCGTGGATATGTCCACCGGGGAGGATTTTGTCATCGCCCGGGGCGGACGGGGCGGCTGGGGCAACGCCCATTTCGCAACCCCCACCCGGCAGGTGCCCCGGTTTGCCAAGGCGGGCCTGAAGGGCCAGGAGCGGGACGTGATTCTGGAATTAAAGCTTCTTGCTGACGTGGGACTGGTGGGCTTTCCCAACGTGGGAAAATCCACGCTGCTCTCCGTCACCTCCAACGCCCGGCCCAAAATCGCCAACTACCACTTTACGACCCTGTTCCCCAATCTGGGGGTCATTTATGTGGAGGAGGGCGTGTCCTTCGTCATGGCGGATATCCCCGGCATCATCGAGGGCGCGGCGGAGGGCGCGGGCCTGGGCCACGACTTCCTGCGGCATATTGACCGCTGCCGCTTGCTTGTCCATGTAGTAGACGTGTCCGGCAGCGAGGGCCGGGACCCGGTGGAGGATTTCCACGCCATCTGTCAGGAGCTGCACAGCTACAGTGTGGATCTGGGAGACCGGCCCATGATCGTGGCCGCCAACAAGTGTGACCTGCTGCCGCCGGACAGTGACAATCTGGAGCGGCTGCGCAAGGCCGCTGAGGAAGCGGGCTGTGAAGTTTACGAGATCAGCGCCGGAACGACCCAAGGCACCAAAAACCTCATGCGGGTGGTTGCGCAGAAATTGCGGGAGCTGCCCCCGGTCACCATTTACGAGCCGGAATATGTGGAGGAAATCTCCGCCCCCGCCGATCCCACGGCCTTTGAAATCGAGCACTACGGCAGCACCTGGATGGTTACAGGAGAATGGCTGTCCCGGCTGGTGGAGAACATCAATTTCGACGACTACGAGTCCCGGAACCACTTTGACACCCTTCTGCGCAAGGCGGGGCTGTTTACCCGGCTGGAGGAAATGGGCATTGCCGATGGGGACACCGTGGATATCTACGACTTCGAATTTGAGTACCAGCGTTAATACCAAAAAACCGTCCGTTTTTTAGTGTAAAAAGCGGGGAGACTTTTTGCGGAAAGTATTTGCCATTTTCAACTTTCTTTTGTATAATAACAGGGTCAGCTTTACTGACCCTGTTATTCTGTTTTGGAGGAACCAGCCATGATCCGTAATTTGAACCAGGTAACCTTTCAGGGCTTTGGCACCGTACCGCCGGAGCGGTCCCAGAATGCCAAGGGCTTTGACAGGGCCGCTGCCGTTTCCGTGGCCCTTTCCCAGTCGGAGGCGGAGATTTGGCAGGCCGTCTCGGATACCTGGGTGGCAAACGGCAACGGTTCCAGTGTGCTGTCCGTCAGTGTGGACGGCGAAACCTATCAGGATTTTTATCTGGATAAGCCGGTGTGCATCAAGCCCCGTATTTTTTTCAGCATCAGCCCCTTCACAGGCCCGGCGGATGCTCTGCTGTACAGCGCCCAGCCGCCGGAAACCCGTGGCAGCCGCAGCACGGACAGCCAGCGGGTGGATCACCAGCTTCAGGTGGAGGGGATTTATACCTTCTTCTATCAGGAGAAGGAGCAGGGCTTCCTGTTCCCCGGCGAGTCCCATCCCATGGCGGAGCTGACCTATGTGGATCAGGGAGCGCTGCACTCCGTGGCGGACGGGCAGGATCTGCTCCTCAAGCAGGGGGACCTGGTGATCTACGGCCCGGGCCAGTGGCATATGCAGTATGCCGATATCGGCGTGGCGCCCCGGTTTGTGACCATGTCCTTTGCCACCCAGGGCGCCGATCTGGTGCCGCTGCTGAACCGGAAATTCTCCGCCCCGCAAAAGGTGGTGTCATTGCTTCAAACCATGCTCCATGAACAGGAGTGGATGGACGCCTACTCCGGCGACATCATTCTGTGCCAGCTGAATCTGCTGTTGCTGCTTCTGATGCGGGAGACTACTTCTCCCACCGGCGGCAAGCTGCAAACCGCCAATTCCGTCCATTCGGAAAATGAGATCATCCGGCAGGCCCAGCAGTACATTTCCTCCCACATCCGGGAGAAGCTGAGTGTGCCTTTGGTTGCCCGGCAGGTGGACGTAAGCCCCAGCTACCTGACGGCCCTGTTCCACAAGAATCTGCAAATTTCTCCCGGCGAGTACATCCGCCGCATCAAGCTGCAGGAGAGCAAGCAGATGATTCGGGAGAACAACCTGAACTTCACGGAGATCGCCGCCGAGCTGCAATATTCCACGGTGCACCACTTCTCCCGGCAGTTCAAGGAGAAATTCGGCATTACGCCCACGGAATATGCGAAATCTGTCCGATAACACAAATGCGCCCGGAGGAACATCCTCCGGGCTTTCCTCTTGGGTGAGAAGGCCATACTGCTTCCCAGCCCCGGGATGGAAGTATCGTTTGCTATTGACATCTATCGGTCAAATGCGTAAAATGTGGAAAAACCTTTGACCGAGGAAGTGGGATTCCGATGAAAAAATTCGCGCCGATGTTTGTGCTGTCTGCCGGGACGCTGTGGGGCGTTATGGGCGTGTTTGTGCGCAAATTGGGGACTTATGGCTTTTCCCCGCTGCAAATCGCCTGCCTGCGAATTCTGTTCGGGGCGGTGCTGTTCTTGCTGATTACTGCCGTTTTCCGGCGGGATCTGCTGAAAATTCAGCCGCGGGATGTGGGGCTGTTTCTGGGCATGGGGCTGCTGAGCCTGCTGCTGTTTACGGTGTGCTATTTTACCACCATCAGCCTGGCGTCCCTGTCCGTGGCGGCGATTCTGCTGTACACGTCTCCAATCTGGGTCATGCTGATGTCGGCAGTCTGCTTCCGGGAGAAGATCACCCGCCGGAAGCTGCTGTGCGCCGCCATGGCCTTCGGGGGCTGTGTGCTGGTGTCCGGCATTGGGTCTGCGGCAAGCCTTTCCCCCATGGTCATCGTCACGGGGCTGCTGTCCGCCGTGGGCTACGGCCTGTACAGCATTTTCGGCACCTTCGCCCTGCGGAAATACCAGCCGCTGACGGTGACGACCTATGCGTTTCTCTTTGGCGCGGCGGGCGCGCTGCTGCTGTGCAATCCGGCGCAGATTGTCCGGGTGATCTGTGAGTCGGGGCAGCCGGGCCGGCTGGTGCTGCTGATTACCGTGACTGCCTTTGTCACAGCGGTTCTGCCGTATCTTCTCTACACCGTGGGCCTTTCTCATATGCGGGCCAGCGCGGCGGCCATCATGGCCTCCATCGAGCCGGTGGTGGCAACCACCGCCGGGGCGCTGGTCTTCGGCGAAGCCCTGACGGTTCCCGCCTTTGCGGGCATTGCTTTGGTACTGGGAGCAATCGTGGTGCTGAACGCGAAAGCGTGAAAAAGCATTCCCCGAAGGCGAAGACTTTGGAATGCCCTTGCAAACCCGCCTTTTTTCTGGTATGATAGCCGGAAGAAAGGCGGTTTCTGAAATGGTAAACGTGTGCGATATTCAGGTGATGAAGCCCTTGCTTGCCCAGCACGGCTTCCACTTTTCCAAGGCCAAGGGCCAGAATTTTCTCATTGCCCCCTGGGTGCCCCAGTCCATCGCGGAACAGGCGGGGGTGGATGAAACGGCGGGGGTGCTGGAAATCGGCCCCGGCATCGGCTCTCTGACCCAGCAGCTGTGCCTTCGCGCGAAAAAGGTCTGCGCCGTGGAGCTGGATGAGCGGCTGGAGCCGATTCTCGACATCACCGTGGGGGAGTTCGACAATCTGGAGATTTTTTGGAACGATGTGCTGAAGCTTGACCTTCCGGCGCTGGTGCAAGGGGAATTTTCCGGGCTTCGCCCCATGGCCTGCGCTAACCTGCCTTACTATATCACGTCTCCTATCCTTACGGCTCTGCTGGAAGCGGACTGCTTTGAGTCTGTCACCGTCATGGTGCAGAAGGAGGTAGCCCAGCGGATTGCCGCCGCCCCGGGCAGCGCCGATTACAGCGCCTTCACCGTGTTCTGCCAGTATTACGCAGAGCCTGCGCTGCTGTTCGATGTACCCGCCCACTGCTTCCTGCCCCAGCCCAAGGTTACCTCGGCGGTGATTCAGCTGAAGGTGCGAAAAAAGCGGGAATGGGACATTCTGGACGAGAACATTTTCTTCCGCACCGTCCGGGCCAGCTTCGCCATGCGGCGCAAAAAGCTCTCTAACGGCCTTGCCTCCGGCTTCCCGGAACTGGGCAAAAACGGCGCATCGGAGGTCATCGCACAGGCGGGCTTTGACGCGAACGTCCGGGGCGAAACCCTGAGCATCCCGGAATTTGCCAGAATTGCCAATGAGATTGTGAAATGGAGAGAAAAATGATCGAATTTTTGCTTTTGGATCTGGACGACACCATTCTGGACTTTCACAAGGCCGAGCGCATCGCACTGAGCAAAACCATCCGGTCCTTCGGCGCGGAACCTACGGAAGCCCTGCTGAACCGATACCACGAAATCAACAAATGGCACTGGGAACAGCTGGAGCTGGGTAAAATGACCAGGGATCAGGTGCTGGTGAACCGGTTCGGGGCGCTGTTTCAGGAGCTGGGCATGACCGTGGACGCGGCTTCCTGCGCGAAAAGCTACGAAAGCAACCTGTCCATCGGACATTATTTCCTGCCCGGGGCGGAGGAAGCGGTGAAGAAGCTCCACGAAAAATACCGGCTGTTCCTCGTAAGCAACGGCACCGCTACCGTCCAGCACAGCCGCCTGACCAGCGCGGGACTGTACCCTTACTTTGAGCAGGTGTTTATTTCCCAGGAAATTGGCTTCAACAAGCCGGACAAGGCCTATTTTGACCGGTGCTTTGCCCGGATTCCCGGTTTTGAGCTAGAACACGCCCTGATGGTGGGCGACAGCCTGACCTCGGATATTCGGGGCGGCATCAACGCGGGGCTGAAAACCGTCTGGATTAACCCCCGGCACAAGCCCTGCGGGGACATCCGGCCAGACTACGAAATTGAGGGACTGCCGCAGCTGGAAGCCCTTTTGGAGGAACTGTAATGGAATACGAACTGGTACATGAAATCAAGAATCTATGCCGCAACAATCAGATGCGGGACATTTTCTTTGAGGAAGTGGAGTGCGACGACCCTGTGGAGTATCTGCGGGGGAAGCTTGCGGGCAAAGACGTGGAGATGTCCGTGGAGGAAGGGACGAACGGTGCTCTGACCATCCACGCGGTGGTGGACGGCCTGATGCAAAAATTCGTCTTTACACCGATTTGACCTGTACGATTGCCTGAAAATCTGGAATTCTGCCGTTGAATGGCGGAAACCGAAACAATGAAACATTTCTGCGGCCAATTTGCCGGCTACGCGCCATTATGGGGCGCGTTTGATATCGGCATCTGGTCGGCGGAGTCATGACTCCGCCCTACGAACGCATCCTGTTGGAGAAGTCTATGAAACACATTCATTTGCTGCCGTGGCTGTTGATTGGAGCGCTGTGCGCGGCGGCTTTCTATCTGCGCTTTGTCCTGTGGGGCTACAGCTTTTCTGCACTGGTCTGCTGCTGCCTTGCGGGGATTATCGCCTTTTATGAGGTGACCGGAATCCTGCTGCCCCGTTTCCCGGCGGCAGTTCCGATGATTCGCCGGGTATTTACTGTGTGCCTTGCCATCGGCATTGCGGTGGTCACCGTCACCGAGGGCATCATCATCAAGGCCAGCTTCGGAAGCCCGGAGGAGCCGATTGATTATCTGGTGGTGCTGGGAGCCAAGGTCCGGGTCACCGGTCCGTCTGCGTCTCTGTGGGACCGGATTTACGGGGCGTATGATTATCTGGAAGCCCATCCCGATGTGATTGCCGTGGTTTCCGGTGGGCAGGGCGGCGACGAGCCGATTCCGGAGGCATGGTCCATGTATGAGAATCTGGTCAATATGGGCATCGACCCGGAGCGCATCTGGATGGAGGACCGGGCCACTTCTACCTGGGAAAACCTCCATTTTTCTCTTGACCTGATTGAAGAAAAAACCGGAAAGCGGCCGGAAAAAATCGGCGTGCTTTCCAGCGAATATCACCTGTACCGGGCCAGCCTGTTTACCAAGGCCTGCGGCGTGGAATTTGTGGGGGTTCCGGCGAAAACCAGCCGGGTCACCCAGAAAATCAACCACTTCATGCGGGAGGTAGCGGGGGTCTGGCATTACTGGCTGTTAGGAGGACAATATGATACCCCTTGATTACGCGAATTACGCATGGGAGCGGGCGGCAGAGCTGCTCTCCATCGATTCTCCCTCCGGTTTTACAGAAAAAGCCGCCTTGTGGGTAAAAAATGCCTTTGAAGCCCTGGGCTTCCCGGCAAAAATCACGGTCAAAGGCGGCGTGCTGGCGGATTTGGGCGGGCAGAACGCAGAAAACGGCCTGCTGCTGGAAGCTCATACGGACACGCTGGGGGGCATGGTGTGCCGGATTAAGGATAACGGACGGCTCCAGCTGACAAAAATCGGCGGGATGCGGGCGGAAAACGGCGAGACCGAGAACCTCCGGGTTTATACCCGGGAGGGCAGAATCTACGACGGCACCTTGCAGCTTTGCAACGCCTCCGTCCACGTCAACGGCAGCTACGGCGACGCCAAGCGGGACTTTGACACCACGGAGGTTGTGCTGGACGAGGACGTAAAGTCCGCGGAGGATGTACGAAAGCTGGGCGTCGAGGTAGGCGACTTCGTCTGCTTCGACCCCAGAACCAGAAGAACGAACAGCGGCTATCTCAAAAGCCGCTTTCTGGACGACAAGCTCAGCGTGGGCATTCTGCTGGGCTTTGCCAGATATCTTGCCGACAACAAAATCACCCTGCCCCGGAAGACCTTCGTTCACGTGACGGTCTACGAGGAGGTGGGCCACGGCGGAGCGGCCTCCGTTCCCGCCGGGGTCACGGAAGCCATTTCCGTGGACATGGGCTGCGTGGGCGAGGGACTTAGCTGCACCGAGCGGCAGGTGAGCATCTGCGCCAAGGATTCCGGCGGCCCTTACAGCTATGAGGTGGTGGGCAAGCTCATCGAAGCGGCGAAGAAAACCGGGGCGGACTACGCGGTGGACGTGTATCCCCACTACGGCTCCGATGTGGAAGCGACCCTGAGCGCGGGCCATGATCTGCGCCATGGCCTCATCGGCCCGGGGGTCTACGCCAGCCACGGCTACGAGCGCAGCCACATCGACGGGGTGTACAATACCCTGAAGGTGCTGTGCGGCTATCTGGATGTATGATACGTTGAAACGCCCGGGCAGTTGCCCGGGCGTTTCATGGTAATCCGATGGGGGGGAGAAATGTTTCTTACTTGTGCAGCGCCTTGCGCAGAACGGGGACGATCAGCAGGGCAATGCCGCCGCCGATCAGAGCGGTGATCAGCTGGGGCCACGCAAACATGGTGGGCAGGGCCTTCAGCATGGGCTCCTTCAGCATACCGCCCGCCAGCAACGGTGCGGCAGCCAGCCCGCAGATGATTTTTACCACCAGAATATACAGCGTGGCGAACTTTGCCACAGCGGCGATGAACCAGGCGGCGATACGCTGACCAATGCCGTTATTCTTCCCGGCGATGAAGTGCAGCAGCACCACAAACACGGTGTTGCCCACCATGATGGCGGGGACGGTGACCAGCTGGGGCGCGATGCCCAGCAGAAACGCCAGAACGGGGGAGGCAAGGGCCACGATGATGCCGCTGCTCAAACCCGCCAGCAGCACGCTGACAGCCAGAACGGCGTTGACGCAGGAGCCGGTGACCAGCTGACCCAGAGGCTTGGTCAGCGCCTGAAGGGCGACCAGCAGCGCCAGCATAACGGCGGTTTCGGTAATCCAACGAACTTTTTTACTCATAACAGTTCCTCTTTTCTAGTCCTTTCCAGTGACGCTGGAATAGGCAGTTTTGACACTGACACCGGACAGGCCGCCCAATTTTCCGGAGAGGGTGGAGATGGTGTTCTGGGGTGCGTCCAGCGCCACGGTGATGATGCTGACCTTCCGCTTCGGGTAGGGAAGGCCCATTCTGCCGATGATGAACTCACTGTATTCATGCAGCAGGGAATTGAGCGTCTCCACCATGCCGGGGTTTTCCACGATGATGCTGATGACCGCAACTCTGGTTTCCATAACATATCCTCCCTCCCAACAAAAAATTGCCGCGACCCTGACGGTGCGGCAACAGCCAATGCAGCCACGCACCCGGCGTGACTGAAGAAACCTATGCACACCTTTCACGCAGGGGACATCCCCTTAATGTCAGGATCATGAGGAAAGGATACCACAGAAGCAGCTGTTTGTCTATATGCGAACTGACCGAATTTTTGTGGTAATATTTGGCAAAAAAACTCCCCGGCACAGCCGGGGAGTTGAAGATTACTTGGTTTTGAGTGCCTTGCGCTGGAATTTGTCCCGGCTGAACCGCTCTAGGCTGGGCACCAGAATAATGCAGATCAGCGCCGCGGTGAAGCCGCCATTGTACAGGCAGTAGCCGCCGTGGAGGGTGGGCACGGAGGTCACCAGCAGGTAGTGCATCACCGCCGCCAGGAAGCCGTAGCGCCAGCCGTACTTGTCGGCGATGGGGCTGAGGCCGTTGGCGTAGCACAGACCCACACAGATGGCCTGAGCGTTGATGGCGAAGGTGAAGGTTCCGCCCACCAGCGGGGACACCAGACCGCACACCGTGGACGCTACCACATAGCCCAGCATGATAGGCCAGACGTTGCCGGGATGGGAGCCGGAGTTGCAGGTGGAGAGCATACAGAAGATGATGCCGAAGGTCACGCCGTTGAAGGAAGCGCCGATCAGGTTGTAGTAGCCCAGAATGAACAGACCGAACACGCCCACGTTCATCAGGAACACGGCGTTCCCGTAGGTGGAGGAGAAATTCGTCACCAGCGCCGGGTCAATGAGCAGATTCCAGTAATCCTTGGGACGGCAGCCCAGCACGAAGGCGAAGACCACGCACAGCCCGAACACGATGAGACAGAAGGTATTCACCGTCAGCCGGGAGGCCACCTGCAGCTGGGCGGCATCCGCGCCGGCAGGCAGGGCAACGCCCAGGGTCTTGTACAGAGTGGCGTTGAGGAAGAAGGCGGTCATGCCCACAGGCAGGGCGGCGGAGTACAGGTCAAAGCCCTTGTGCACCTTGGGGGAGTTGGCAAGGCCCGCCGGCAGGAAGAAACCGATGCAGAAGCCCACCGCCAGCGCGATCAGAATGCCCTCCAGGTTGAAGCCGATGGGCTCTGCGTTGGGGTAGCGGATCATCAGGTCGGTAATCAGCGGCGCGATGCCGGTGGAGAACAGCATGGCGTTGACGTTGGCGCCGAACTTTTCCTTCTTGACGATGCAGTAGATCATCACGCCGAAAATGGTGGGCCAGATGTTCAGAATGTTGATGCCCCAGGAGCCGAAGCCCAGCGTCAGCACGAAGGCCAGGGTGGACACGTTGGTGGGGGTGCCGTGGAATACGACGAACAGCAGCAGGCTGATCAGGGCGACCAGGCCCATGTTCAGGAAGGTTGCCGCATAGCCGCCCACGGCAAAATAGTTGGTGGACAGCTTGCTGGGCTGGCTGAGGATCTGCCACAGGCCGGGCAGCATGGACGCCCGGTCAGGCATAATCACAGCGGCGATGAGAAACGCGGCGGTGAAGAAGGCAAAGAACAGCTTTAGGAATTCGCCTTCGGTCATAGAACGGATCTTTTTCATGCAAAACACCTCTGTTTTCTTATTTCTGAGGCTGAAAAACCAACAAAGGGCAATCCAGCCTCAAACTGAATTGCCCAGACGGTCGGCAGAACACATACTCCTACACTCCACCGCGTAAATTCGCGAAACCCGTCAGTCATGTAAGAGGTCACGTATATTGTACGAAAGCTTCTTCCGTTTGTCAATTGTTACTTTTTCCATAAAGAGTTTCCCCCATTTGTCACTTTCCACATGGCAGCGGCGCAAAACCCGTCAGAAATTGTCTTTCTGCCGCCTTGACGCAATTTTTGCCCCGTGGTATAATTTTGTCGTAAAGAGAGAAACCCTTATGACTGACGGATTCGTGGAGCACCACATGGAGTAAGGGCATATGTTTTGCACGAAAAATATCGTGCAATGCCGACCGTCTGGGCACACTTTTCCTGAGATATTGGGAGAAAGTGCGCCCATTTTTTTTGTTGTTATTTTGGAGGTAACCCATGAAAAAAGTTGGAATTGTCATGGGCAGTGACAGTGATCTGCCTATCCTGCGCAAGGCCATGGACACGCTGGATTCTCTGGAGATTCCCTACGAGTGCCACATCTATTCCGCCCACCGCACCCCCGAGGAGGCCCGACAGTTTGCCCTGAACGCCCGGAAAAACGGCTTCGGCGCCATCATTGCCGCCGCCGGTATGGCCGCGCACTTAGCCGGCGCCATCGCTGCAAACACCACATTGCCCGTAATCGGCATTCCCTGTAAGGGAGCCTGTCTCGACGGCATTGACGCACTTCTTTCCACCGTTATGATGCCCTCCGGAATTCCGGTCGCCACCGTAGCCATCAATGGAGGCGTGAATGCCGCTTTGTTATGCGCCCAGATCCTCGCCGTTGAGGATGCGGAGCTTGCCGCCCGGCTGGACGCCAAGCGCGCCGCCGACGCCGCCAAGGTTCTCGAGAAGGACGCCGCTTTGCAGGCGGAACTTAAGAATTGACAATGAACAATTGACAATGGACAATTGTGGAGTCCCTTCGGGACGACTGAATAATAGACTTTAATTGTCAATTTTCAACTGTCAATTGTCAATTGAAAACGCGCACCCCACAGGGATTGGTCCCCCTGTGATTCCCATAGAACGCTTTATTTGGCAACGATATGAAAGAGGTATGTAATTTATGGAAAACCTGAAGCTGCTGTACACCGGCAAAACCAAGAATGTCTATGCTCTGCCCAACGGCAACTGCCTGCTGAAGTTCAAGGACGACTGCACCGGCAAGGACGGCGTGTTCGATCCCGGCGAGAATTCCGTGGGTCTGACCATCGAGGGCGTGGGCGATGTGAACCTGCGCATGAGCATCTACTTCTTCGAGAAGATCAACGCCGCCGGCATCCGCACCCACTATGTCAGCGCCAATCTGGAGGACACCACCATGGAGGTGCTGCCCGCCAAGGTCTTCGGCAAGGGCTTGGAGGTCATCTGCCGCTACAAGGCCGTGGGCTCCTTCTACCGCCGCTACAGCCAGTACTGCACCGAGGGTCAGGATCTGCCCGCCTATGTGGAGACTACCTTCAAGAATGACGCTCTGGGCGACCCACTGGTTACCAAGGACGGCCTCGTCACGCTGGGCGTCATGACCGCCGAGCAGTACGACTCCCTGAAGGCTCAGACTCAGGCCATCACCAAAATCGTGGCCGACGATCTGAAGGAGAAGGGCCTTGACCTGTACGACATCAAGTTCGAGTTCGGCTACGACGCCGACGGCAAGGTCATGCTGATTGACGAAATTGCCTCCGGCAACATGCGGGTCTACAAGGACGGCAAGTACGTGGATCCCATGACCCTGAACAAGCTGTTCTTTGCATAAATCCATAGGTTTCGCGGCGTAGGAGAGGGGAAAAAGCCCCTCCCCTGCGTTGCTGTTTTCCAACAACCGTAAAAACTGTAGGGCGGGGGCTTGCCCCCGCCGTGCTCCGAGGCATGGCTGCTTCGATGGCGGGGGCAAGCCCCCGCCCTACACGGACAATTCATTGTGTTTACATCAAGGAGGATTCCAAAATGGGTGGTTTCTTCGGGGCTGCGTCCCGTAAAAGCTG
>CAMFBN010000035.1 GCA_945948535.1 uncultured Clostridia bacterium | reverse complement strand
CTCAATCTTTGAAGGTGTGGCCTTTAGCCTTATGTCATTATCTTAATGGCATTGGGAGAAATCCGCTCCTTTTTTCGTAGAGGGCATATTTCCTATTGACAAGGGAGAAAATATATGGTATATCTATAACAGATGAACAAGTGCTCATATGTACAGAAAAATGAAAGGGGTATTCACCATGAAAAAGACCTATAAAATCGAAGTTGACTGCGCCAACTGCGCAAACCTCATGGAGCAGGCCACGAAAAAAGTCGCCGGAGTCGCCGACTGCACGGTAAACTACATGGCTCTGAAAATGAGCGTCACCTTTGCCGAGGGGGCCGATCCGGCAGCGGTCATGTCCAATGTCCTGAAGGCCTGCCGCAAGGTAGAGCCGGACTGTGAAATTGAGTTTTAAGAGTGAAGAGTGAAGAGTGGGGAGTGAAGAGTTTTTCGACTTATATTAAAATTCATCGCCGAAGGCGATACCATCACTCCACACTCCACACTTCACACTCTCTCGGGGGGGTCGTACTATGTCAAACAAACAAAAAAAGCTGCTCCGGCGGATTTTGGCGGCGGCGGCGTTGCTCCTTGCGCTGGGGCTGGGAAAGAACCTGCTTCCCTTTGAAGAACCTGTGCGCACGGCGGTGCTGTTTGCGCTGTATCTGATTCCTTATTATATAGTAGGCCACGACATTCTGGCCAAGGCCTGGCGGGGCATCCGCAACGGGCGGGTGCTGGACGAGTGCTTCCTCATGGCCATTGCCACGGTAGGCGCTTTCGCCATCGCTCTTCTGGAGCGCAGCGGGGAATTTGCCGAGGCGGTGGCGGTCATGCTGTTCTTCCAGACCGGCGAGCTGTTTGAAAGCTATGCCGTGGGCAAGAGCCGCAAAAACATCAGCCAGCTCATGGACATCCGCCCGGACTATGCAAATGTAGAAGTGGATGGGGTACTTGCGCAGGTAGATCCGGAGGAAGTGGCGGTCGGAACCATCATTGTGGTGCGGCCCGGCGAGAAGGTGCCCATTGACGGCGTGGTGGAGGAGGGCCAGTCCAGCCTGAACACCAGCGCCCTCACCGGCGAGAGTATGCCCCGGGAGATTGGGACCGGGGACAGCGTCATCAGCGGCTGCATTAACCTCACCGGCGTGCTGAAAATCCGAACCACTACCGGCTTCGGGGAATCCACCGTGTCGAAAATTCTGGAGCTTGTGGAAAACGCCAGCTCCCGCAAGAGTAAGTCCGAGGACTTTATCAGCAAATTCGCGAGGGTTTACACCCCGGCGGTCTGCGGCGGCGCTTTGGCGCTGGCAGTCCTGCCGCCCATCGTACAGCTGCTGCTGGGCTACAACGGCCCGCTTCTGACCCTCGTGACCGACTGGCTGTACCGGGCCCTGACCTTCTTAGTCATCAGCTGCCCCTGCGCACTGGTCATCAGCATCCCCCTGAGCTTCTTCGCGGGCATCGGCGGGGCCAGCAATCAGGGCGTTCTGGTCAAGGGCAGCAACTATCTGGAAACCCTTTCTCAGACCACCTGTGTGGTGTTCGATAAAACTGGCACCCTGACAAAGGGCGTGTTTGCGGTCAGCGAAATCCACAATGTGACCGATACGCCGGAAAAGCTGCTGGAATACGCGGCCTACGTGGAGAGCGCATCCTCCCACCCAATCGCCAGAAGCATTCTCACGGCCTATGGAAAGCCCCTGGAGCCAGGCCGGGTGACGGACATTCAGGAAAAAAGCGGTCACGGCATCACGGCATCGGTGGACGGCGCAGCCGTGGCGGCAGGCAACGAAAAGCTGATGAAATCCCTGCATATTGCCGTAGAGCCGGTTCCGACCGTGGGCACGGTGGTGCACATGGCGGTGAATGGGGCCTATGCCGGGTATATCGTGGTTTCGGATACTGTGAAGGATACCGCGAAGCAGGCCATTGCCGCGCTGAAAAAGGCAGGCGTGAAGAAAACCGTCATGCTCACCGGCGACGCTGCGCCTGTGGCGAAGGCCGTCGCAGAGGAACTTGGCATCGACGAATACCACAGCGAGCTGCTGCCCGGTGACAAGGTGGGCAAGGTAGAAGAAATTCTTTCCTCCAAAAGCGAAAAGGAGAAGCTGGCCTTTGTGGGCGACGGCATCAACGACGCCCCGGTGCTGGCCCGTGCGGACATCGGCATTGCCATGGGCGCCATGGGCTCCGATGCCGCCATCGAAGCGGCGGACGTGGTGCTCATGGACGACAACCCCCTGAAAATCGCCAAGGCCATCAAAATTTCCCGGAAATGCCTTTCCATTGTCAAGCAGAATATCTGGTTTGCCATCGGGGTAAAGGCGGTGTGCCTGATTCTCGGCGCGCTGGGTCTGGGCAATATGTGGCTGGCGATTCTGGCGGATGTAGGTGTCATGATTCTGGCGGTCCTCAACGCCATCCGGGCGCTGTTTGTGAAGAACCTATAAGAAAAAGAGCGGGGCGACCCGCTCTTTTTCAGTGTGGAGAGTGAAGAGTGGAGAGTGAAGAGTGGAGAGTGGAGAGTTAAGAGTGGAGAGTTAAGAGTGGAGAGTTAAGAGTGGAGAGTTAGGGGTGAGGAGTTGAGAGTGGAGAGTTAAGAGTGAAGAGAAGGTATCCGCTTCGCGGATGAATTGAATTATCGCCGAAGGCGATACCATCACTCCACTCTTCACCCTCCACTCTCCACGCTCCACTCTTGTATTTCTCCCCTCCTTGTGCTAAAGTAATAACAAAAAAGGAGGAAGCTGCATGGCAAAATACATCATGGCGCTGGACGCGGGCACCACGTCCAACCGCTGCTGTTTATTCAATGAGGCGGGCGAGGTCTGCTCCATGGCCCAGAAGGAGTTCACCCAGTATTTCCCCCAGCCGGGGTGGGTGGAGCATGACGCAAATGAAATCTGGTCTACCCAATTGGAGGTGGCCCGGCAGGCCATGGACAACATCGGCGCAACGGCTGCCAACATTGCCGCCATCGGCATCACCAATCAGCGGGAGACCACCATCGTCTGGGATAAGAAAACGGGGCAGCCCATTTGCCGGGCCATCGTCTGGCAGTGCCGCCGCACCAGCAAATACTGTGATGAATTGAAAGCGAAAGGACTGACGGAAAACTTCCGGAAAAGGACCGGCCTTGTCATCGACGCTTACTTCTCCGGCACCAAGCTGCACTGGATTCTGGAAAATGTGCCCGGTGCCCGGGAGCGGGCGGAAAAGGGGGAGTTGCTGTTCGGCACAGTGGAGACCTGGCTCATCTGGAAGCTCACCGGGGGCAAGGCCCATGTGACGGACTACTCCAACGCCTCCCGAACCATGCTGTTCAATATCAACACCCTCCAATGGGACGAGGATATTCTGCGGGAGCTGAATATCCCCAAATGTATGCTTCCGGAGGTAAAGCCCAGCAGCAGTGTCTACGGGGAGGCCCTGCCCCAGTTTTTCGGCGCGGCCATTCCCATTGCGGGGGCCGCGGGCGATCAGCAGGCGGCGCTGTTCGGGCAGACCTGTTTTGCCCCCGGCGAGGCGAAGAATACCTACGGCACCGGGTGCTTCCTGCTGATGAACACGGGCAAGACCCCGGTGTTCAGCAAAAACGGTCTGGTTACTACCATCGCCTGGGGTCTGAACGGGGAGGTGGAGTATGCACTGGAAGGCTCCATTTTCGTGGCTGGGGCGGCGCTGCAATGGCTCCGCGACGAACTGCGGCTCATTGACTCCGCTCCGGATTCGGAGTACATGGCGCAAAAAGTGGCAGACACCAACGGCTGCTATGTGGTGCCTGCCTTCACCGGGCTTGGTGCGCCCCACTGGGATCAGTACGCCCGGGGGGCCATCGTGGGCCTGACCCGGGGCGTCAACCAATACCACATCATCCGGGCGACTCTCGACAGCCTGTGCTATCAAACCCACGATGTGCTCCGTGCCATGGAGGCCGACTCCGGTATTCGGCTTACGGCCCTGAAGGTGGACGGCGGCGCTTCCGCCAACAACTACCTGATGCAGACCCAGTCGGATATCATCGACGCCCCGGTTCAGCGGCCCAAATGCGTGGAAACCACCGCCATGGGCGCGGCGTATCTTGCGGGTCTTGCGGTAGGCTATTGGAGGGATAAGGCGGATGTGCGCAAGAACTGGGCCATTGAGCGAACCTTTACTCCGAATATTCCCGAGGAACAAAGGAAAGCCCGCCTTCGAGGATGGAACAAGGCCGTGAAATGTGCCCTCGGCTGGGCGGAGGAATAGAGAAAAAGAGTGGAGAGTGAAGAGTGGAGAGACAAGTGCTGTCTTTCGCACTTCACTCTCCACTCTCCACTCTTCACTCTACAATGGTGCCGCCGCCGACAACCACATCCCCGTCGTAGAGCACCACGGCCTGGCCGGGGGTGACGGCCCTCTGCGGCTCGTCGAATTCCACCCGGGCAAAGCCGTTCTCTTCCGGGTATACCGTGGCTGCCTGCTCGAACTGGCTGTGCCGGGTCTTGGCGGTGACCCGCATGGGCTGGGTCAGGGTTTCGAAGGGATACCAGTTCCAGTCCTTTGCTCGCAGGGAAGGGGAGAAGAGGCTTTCGTTGGGGCCGACGGTGACGGTGTTGCGGGCCATATCCTTATCGCAGACGTAGACCGGCTCGCCCATGGCAAGGCCCAGCCCCTTGCGCTGACCCTTCGTGTAGCAGGCCGCGCCCCGGTGCCGGCCCACCACCTGCCCCTGAAGGTTCAGGAAGTCACCCTCGGGGAAGGTCTTACCGGTGTAGCGCTGCAAAAACGCACCATAATCCCCGTCGGGGACAAAGCAGATGTCCTGACTGTCCCGCTTGCGGGCGTTGACAAAACCGTTTTCCTCAGCGATTTCCCGGACCTGCGTCTTGGTCAGATCTCCCAGCGGAAACTGGATATGGGAAAGCTGCTGCTGATTCAGGCAGGCCAGAAAGTAGGTCTGATCCTTGGCCCTGTCCGCCGCCTTATATAATAGGTATCTGCCGTTCTCCTGCCGGATGCGGGCATAGTGCCCGGACACGACCCACTGGCAGCCCAGCTCCTGAGCCCGGCGGAGAAGCCGGTCAAATTTAAGATACCGGTTGCAGTCAATACAGGGATTGGGGGTTAGGCCCTGTTCGTAGCTGGTGACAAATTTCTGAATGACCTGCCGGTTAAAATCGTCCTTAAAGTTGAAAACGTAGTGGCGGATGCCCAGCCGCGTGGCAACCGCCCGGGCGTCCTCCACATCGTCCAGCGAGCAGCAGGTGCTCTCTTCGGTGGGGCTGTCGTAGAGCCGCATGGTAACGCCGATGCAGTCGTAGCCCTGCCGCTGCATCAGAAACGCCGCAACAGAACTGTCCACGCCGCCGCTCATGCCCACAAGGGCCTTTTTGTTTTCCATAGCGTCTTCCTCCTGAGTGATTTCATTGAGTATAACAGTGCCCAAAACGAAAGTCAATGCCCCTTCCCGGAGCGGAAGAGAAAATGGTTACAAGCTTTTTCCCCTCATTTTGAAATATTCCCCTGAAATGTGACAAAATTCGCGCAATTTTAGTGGTACACTGAAAACGATTACAGTACAAGGAAAAATATTGTAACAAAAATGTAATTATTTTCAAAAAGGTATTGCAATTTGTAAACGAGTCTGTTATAATACCGTTACTTACATAAGAAAAAAGGAGTAAGAGCTTATGAAGAAGAGATTTGTATGCGCGTTGCTGGCTCTCGTTCTGCTGGTTGGTCTGGTGCCTGTCACCGCTTCCGCCGCTGAGAACAAGATCAGCGAGGCTGCAATTACGGTTTTGAAGCAGTTAACGAGTTTCAGAAGTACGTGCTATTATGTGTCTGGCTCTGAATTCCGCACCGGCTACGGCACGGTGTGCACGGAAAAGCACCATTTTGATACGAAGGGTCAGCCCAAGAATACGGTGGAGAATGAGCACACGATCACCGAGAAGAAGGCTGACACCGAGCTTCGTACATATCTGGCCGAGCTGGATAAGCAGGTCAACAGCTTTGCTTCCAAGAATGGCCTTACTTTGACCCAGAGTCAGCATGACGCGCTGGTGGTCTACAGCCATGGCGCGGGCACAGCCTGGCTCACCGGCACCGGCGCCCTGAAGAGCGCCATTCTCAGCAAGGCCGGCGCTAACGAGCTGCTGAGTGTTATGCAGAACCTGAACGACGGCCAGTACGAGCGTCATCAGGTGGAAGTCAATATGTACGTCAACGGTGTGTACTCCAACACCATTCCCAGCAATTTCAAGACGGTCAAGTATGATGCGAACGGTGGCCAGATTGCCCAGGGCGATGGCAACACTTACACCATGCGCTATGACTCCAGCAAGGAAGTAGACCACATCAAGGCGACCAACGGCAGCGAGATTTTCCTGGGCTGGTACACCGCCGACGACGAGTGGATGCCCAAGCTGACCAAGGACTGCGCCGGCAAGGTCCTGTACGCCCACTGGCAGGCTGACTACTCCGGGACCACTGCTCCGGCAGCGAACTATACCGTCACCGAAAAGGAACTGGTCTCCACCAAGGTTTACACCGACCCGGATACCAAGGCAGCCACGCTCAGCGCCAAGGCTTCCGGTACCGTGCAGATCGACAATGACTTCATCGACAAGTCCGGCAACCGTTGGGGCTACTCCGTCGCACTGGGCGGCTGGGTCCGCATCGGCGCTCCCAAGGCGGATGCCGTGGGCAGTGACGTGATCGCAACCGCGGTGGTTACCTACAATGGCTACCTGAATGTCCGCAACGGCGCCGGTACCGACAACAAGATTGTCGGCGCGCTGTATAAGGATGATACTGTTAAGCTTTACGAGATCAAGACCGTCAACGGTCACCGCTGGGGCAAGTGCGACGCGGGCTGGATCTGCCTGACCTACACCTCTGTGACCATGGTGGGCGGCAAGACGGTCTCCGATGACGGCGTTGCTTCCTACGCGTTCACCGGCAAGGTTACCGCGGACGTGGACGTCTATACGGCTGCCGGCGACGCCAACGCGCTGGTTTCCTATACGGATGCCATGGGCAATTCCCGCAATTATATCCCCAGCGGCACCAAGGATATCAAGTTCAGCACCCTGTCCGTCGCTCCCTTCGGCGGCGACAACGCGACCTGGGCGAAGGTGTCCTGGAAGAACCCTGAGAAGGATAAGAACGATAAGAATATTACGGTTACCAGAAGTGGCTGGATTCCCATTTCCCTGGCAGACAATCCTCTGGGAGACGCGGTGAGCTTCTCCGTTGCTCTGGATCCCGTGGACTACACGGTTGTTGCCGATACCACCAATGTCCGGCAGGCTGCCGGCGACGGCGCCGCACTGGCCTTTACCCTGAATAAGGGCGTTCGTGTTGAGGTCAGCTTGGTTTGCCTGATGAACGAGAACATCTGGGGCAAGATGACTGTGGTAGACGCCATCGATGCCGGCGCTGTCGGCACGAAGACCGGCTGGATCAACCTGGCATCCAAGTATGTCAAGCGCACGAACGAGGTCAAGCTGGACGAGGAGAAGAAGAAAGACGATCACGATACCGGGCTGATTGCGACCGTTGTCGATACCGACACCGTGCGTGTCCGGAAAACCGGCGCTCTCTACGGCGCTGTGACCGGTTCCCTGAAGCGTGGAACGACGGTTCGCGTCTGGGAATCCAAGAAGGACGAGTGGTACAAGCTGGATACCAACCAGAACGGTGTCTATGACTATGAAAAGGACGGCTGGGTTTCCGCCAAGTATCTGAATGTCCGTGTGGGCACCATTGAGGATGCCAACAAGGTTACCGACTCCTCCGGAAATACCGTCTCCACCGACGGCACCGGCACCGGTATCGTTGCCAACACCTATTCCGGCGTGAACGTCCGTCAGGGCGCGGGCATCGGCTATGGCGCTGTGGGCAAGCTGCTGCCTGGTACGCAGGTCGAGATTCTGGAAGTGAAGACCGCCGGCGCTGCCAAGTGGGGCCGTACGGAACAGGGCTGGGTCTGCATGGATTACATTTCCATGGTCAAGTACAATCCTGTGACGCCTGATGCCAAGGAAGATCCCAGCAAGGGTACGCTGGTGGATTCCTTCGACGACATTGAGAAGACCACCACCACCGCTGTGTACACCGGTCATGTTACCGGCAGCTGCACCGTGTTCAAGGAGCCTGTGGAGATCGACCTGGCCGAGAGACCGGATGAATACAAGCAGAATATTGTCAGAACCCTGTCTGCCGGCGACAATGTGACTATTCATGAGCTGGCAGAGGTCACCCAGAAGGTCAAGTCCGATAAGGATACCTCCGGTGACAGCAACACCGTGACCACCGTTACGACCACCACCTATTGGGCGCGGGTTAACGACGGCTGGATTCAGGACCCCGAGAAGAACCTGGAGCTGACCGCACTGGACGAGAAGGTCCACACCCTGACCGGCGCGGATACGCTGAAGGTCCGGAAGGAAGCGACCCAGAGCTCCGATAAGGTTACGGAGCTGAAGAAGGGCGATCAGGTCAAGGTCACCGCTCTGCAGATTGATGATGACAAGGTCTGGGGCCGTATTGAGACCGAGGAGGGCACCGGCTGGATTCGTCTGGACTACATGACCGAAGGCGCTTACTACGTCAATGAGTCTGCCGCTACAGAGCCCACCACGCCCGCTGCCTCTGAGCCTGTCATGGGCAGCACCGGCAACACCGGCACCGGCGGCTTCGTGACCAACTCCAGCGGCTATAAGTACAAGGGCAAGGTCATCCGTGCCAGCGAGGTCAATGTCCGCGCTTCCGCTTCCACCGGCAGCAAGGTCACTACCAAGCTGAGAAACGGCGCATCTCTGGTCATCTACGAGACCACCATCTCCGAGAACATGGCCTGGGGCCGCTGCGATGCCGGCTGGATCTACCTGTACTACGTGGATCTGGAGCCCTGTGTCAGCGGCGCAGTGGATGCCCGTGTGGTCTACAACGACAACACCGTGGCCTACTCCGATGTCAACTGCACCACTGCCACCGGCACCTACGCCAGAATGTCCGTGGTGGATATCTACGAGATCGTCGGCAAGATGGCCAAGACCGATCTGGGCTGGATCAACACCGACAACCTGCTGTAAGCGTTACCCCAATAACACCACAGGGAAACCTGTGGTGTTATTTTTATCCGCATTCTCTGTATAGTTATACAATATGAACAGGGTGAAGCGGGGAGCCGGGAGAAACGTCCCCGGGGTCTTTGTGAATTTTACCTGTAAACCGGGGGCGCATCCAGCCAAATCCGGGCATAGTTCCGAAAAGAACCGGATGGGGAAAAAAGTGGGAATATGCCGTTGACAAATGTCTTTGCCGGGAGTATAATCCCTGTATTATTACTCACAAAGAAGTGAATATTATTCATACGGAGGCTGTATATATGAATAACAAGGATTCCATCAAGAAGATCGTGCTGGCTTATTCCGGCGGTCTGGATACTTCCATCATCATCCCCTGGCTGAAGGAGAATTACAACAATCCCGAGATCATTGCCGTGGCCGGCAACGTGGGTCAGGCCGACGAGCTGGAAGGGCTGGAAGCCAAGGCCATCGCCACCGGTGCCAGCAAGCTGATTGTTGCCGATCTGGTGGACGAGATGGTGGACGAGGTCATCATCCCCGCCCTGAAGATGGACGCCAAGTACGAGACTTACCTGCTGGGCACCGCCTTTGCCCGTCCCGTCATCGGCAAGAAGTTGGCTGAAATCGCACTGGCGGAGGGCGCGGACGCCATCTGCCACGGCGCTACCGGCAAGGGCAACGATCAGGTTCGGTTTGAACTGGCGATCAAGCGGTTCGCGCCCAACATGAAGATCATCGCTCCCTGGCGGGAGTGGGACATCAAGTCCCGGGACGAGGAGATCGACTACGCCGAGGCCCACAACGTGCCTCTGAAGATCAGCCGGGAGACCAACTACTCCAAGGACAAGAACCTGTGGCACCTGAGCCACGAGGGCCTGGATCTGGAAGACCCCGCCAACGAGCCCAATTATGACAAGCCCGGCTTCCTGGAGATGGGCGTGTCTCCCATGATGGCTCCCGATGAACCCACCTATGTGACCATCGACTTTGAGGCAGGCGCTCCCGTTGCCATCGACGGCGAGAAGATGAAGGCCTCCAAGATCATTGAGAAGCTGAACAAGCTGGGCGGCGCCAACGGCATCGGCATCATCGACATCGTGGAGAACCGGCTGGTTGGCATGAAGGACCGGGGCGTGTATGAGACCCCCGGCGGCACCATCCTGTACTTCGCCCACGAGCAGCTGGAAATGCTCACCGTGGACAAAGACACCCTCCACGTCAAGCAGAAGCTGGCTGTAGACTACGCAGACCTCATCTACAACGGCAAGTGGTACTCCCCCCTGCAGGAGGCCCTGACCGCCTTTGCCAACGAGAGCAACAAGTACGTCACCGGTTCCGTGAAGCTGAAGCTCTACAAGGGTAACATCATCCCCGCCGGCACCACTTCTCCCTACTCCCTGTACTCCGAGAATCTGGTGACCTTCGGCGAGAGCGACTACGACCAGAATCAGGCTGCCGGCTTCATCAATCTGTGGGGCCTGCCCACCAAGGTGCAGGCGCTGAGAGAACAGGGAAAGCTTTAATAAATACAAAATGCAGAATGCTGAATGCAAAATGATGCTTGATTTGGGCGAAATTTTGCATTTAGCATTTCGCGTTACACTGAGGAAAAAGAGGATAGATTATGGAAAAGATGTGGGCCGGGCGGACCTCCGGCACAACGGACAGCATTGCGGACGATTTCAATTCTTCCATCCGCTTCGATTGCCGAATGTACCGGCAGGATATCACCGGCTCCATGGCCCACGCCGCCATGCTGGGGGCGCAGGGCATCATTGCCCCGCAGGAAGCAGATCAGCTCATTGACGGTTTGCAGGGAATCCTGAACGATCTGGACTCCGGCGCGCTGGAATTCGATATGTCCTGCGAGGATATTCATATGTTTGTGGAGCAGGTGCTGACCCAGCGCTTAGGCGATGTGGGTAAGAAGCTGCACACTGCCAGAAGCCGAAACGATCAGGTGGCCCTCGATCTGCGGATGTATCTGCGGGAGGAAATCGATGAGATTTCCGCGCTGGTCAAAAAACTGGTGAAAGCGGTAGTTTCTCAGGCGGAAGCCAACAAAGACGTGATTCTGCCCGGGTACACCCATTTGCAGCGGGCCCAGCCCATCCTGTTTTCCCACCATCTCATGGCCTACGCCATGATGCTGCTGCGGGATTTGGGCCGTCTTGCCGACTGCCGCAAGCGGATGAACGTGTCTCCCATCGGCAGCTGCGCATTGGCCGGCACCACCTACCATACCGACCGGCGGTTTGAGGCGGAAAAGCTGGGCTTTGACGATATCGCCCGCAACTCCATCGACGGCGTATCCGACCGGGATTTCTGCGTGGAGCTGATGAGCGCCCTGTCCACCCTCATGATGCACCTGTCCCGGTTCTCTGAGGAAATTATCCTCTGGGCCAGCTGGGAATTTAAATTTGTGGAGCTGAGTGACGCCTACACCACCGGCTCCTCCATCATGCCCCAGAAGAAGAATCCCGACATGGCGGAGCTGGTGCGGGGCAAAACCGGCCGGGTCTACGGCGACCTGATGGCTATGCTTACCACTCTGAAGGGCCTGCCCCTTGCCTATAACAAGGATATGCAGGAAGACAAGGAGGCGGTGTTCGACGCGGTGGATACGGTGAAGATGTGCCTGAAGGTCTTCACGCCCATGCTGGCAACCATGACCACCCGGCCGGACAACATGAAAAAAGCGGCGCAGGGCGGCTTCATCAACGCCACGGACCTTGCCGATTACCTGGTGAAAAAGGGAATGCCCTTCCGCAGCGCCTACAAGATTTCCGGGCAATTGGTTGCCAGGTGCATCGCTGAGGGCTGTGTGCTGGAAACCCTGCCGCTGGAAACCTACCGGCAGTATTCTGACCTTTTCGGCGAAGATCTGTATCAGGACATCGATCTGCTGAATTGCGTGCAGAAGCGGATTTCCGAGGGCGGCACCTCTGTGCAGTCGGTGGAGGCACAGATCGCCTACGTAAAGGAGCAGCTGGCATGACGAAGGTATTTATCGACGGCAGCGCCGGAACCACGGGCTTGCGGATTCGGGAGCGACTCAGCGAGCGCAGAGATTTGGAACTGCTCACCTTAAGCGAGGAGCTTCGCAAGGATGCGAATGCCCGAAAGGATATGCTAAACGCGGCGGATATCGCCTTTCTCTGCCTGCCGGACGCGGCGGCTGTGGAAGCGGTTTCCCTGATTGAAAATGACAATACCGCCGTGATCGACACCTCCACCGCCCACCGGGTAAGCGAAGGCTGGGCCTACGGCTTTGCGGAACTGTCCCCGGAGCACCGGCAGGCCATCATTCATTCCAAGCGGGTGGCCAACCCCGGCTGCCACGCCAGCGGCTTTATCGCGGGGGTGTACCCGCTGGTGAAGCACGGCGTGATTCCCGCCGATTTTCCCCTGACGGCTTACTCCCTCACCGGCTACTCCGGCGGCGGGAAGAAGCTGATTGCGGAATATGAGGATGAAAACCGGGATGTGCGCCACGAGAGCCACCGGATTTACGGCACGAATCTTGCCCACAAGCACCTGCCGGAAATGCAGAAAATCTGCGGTTTGACCAGAAAACCGGTGTTTTCTCCCATCCTCGGCGACTTTTATGCCGGTATGGCGATCACCGTTCTGCTTCCCGGCATCGATGCGGGCACCGCGTGGGAAGCGCTGAGCGACCACTATACCGGGCAGAACTTAATCAGCGTGGCCCCGCTGGGGGGTGACGAGCCTGTCATCTATGCCAGCACCTACGCCGGGAAGGACGCCATGCGCATTCAGGTCAGCGGGCAGCGGGACCAGTGCATGGTCACGGCGATTTTTGACAATCTGGGCAAGGGAGCGTCCGGCGCGGCGATTCAGAATATGAATCTGCTGCTGGGCCTTGACGAAACCACCGGGTTGTCCCTATAATAGAAGGAGAGAACTATGAAAGAGATGGAAGGCGGCGTCTGCGCCGCAAAGGGTTTTTCTGCCAATGGTGTCCACTGCGGCATCCGGAAAAACCAGACCAAAAAGGACTTATCTTTGATTTTCAGCAGCGTGCCATGCAGCGCCGCTGCGGTATATACCACCAATCTGGTCAAGGGCGCGCCCCTGACCGTGACGAAAAAGCATCTTTCTAACGGCATTGCCCAGGCGGTGATCTGCAACAGCGGCAACGCCAACACCTGCAATGCGAACGGCATCGAAATTGCCGAGGAAATGAGCGCTCTTGCGGCAAAGGCTCTGGGCATTTCGCCCGAGGACATGATTGTGGCCTCCACCGGCGTCATCGGACAGCCCCTGTCCATTGACCCAATCGCGGCGGGCCTGCCGGAGCTGGTTGCCGGACTGTCCCCCGAGGGAGGTAAGGCAGCGGCGGAGGGTATCATGACCACCGACACCGTCATGAAGGAAGTGGCGGTGGAATTTACGCTGGGCGGAAAAACCTGCCACTTAGGCGGCATCGCCAAGGGCAGCGGCATGATTCACCCCAACATGGCTACCATGCTGGTGTTCCTGACCACCGACGCGGCGATTACCCCCGCCATGCTCCAAAAGGCCCTGTCCGGGGACATTGCGGGTACCTTCAATATGCTGTCCATCGACGGCGACACCTCCACCAACGACATGGTGACGGTGCTGGCAAACGGTCTTGCGGGCAACCCAACAGTGGACGCCGAGGGTGAGGACTTTGCCGCTTTTATGAAAGCGCTGAATTCTGTGACTATCGCCCTGTGCCGGAAAATCGCCGGGGACGGCGAGGGCGCGACGAAACTTCTCGAGTGCAAGGTCACCGGCGCGGCAGACCTTGCTACGGCGAAAACCGTAGCAAAGAGCGTCATTTGTTCCAGCCTTTTGAAGGCCGCCATGTTCGGCGCGGATGCCAACTGGGGCCGGGTGCTGTGTGCCATCGGCTACAGCGGCGCGCAGGTAGATGTGCAGAAGGTTGACGTTGCCTTCCGCAGCGCGGCGGGCACCGTGGAAGTCTGCAAGAACGGCGCGGGTCTGGACTTCTCCGAGGAGTTTGCGAAAAAAGTCCTGCTGGAGAAGGAAATCGAGATTCTGGTGGAACTGAACAGCGGCGAATTTTCCTCCACCGCCTGGGGCTGCGACCTGACCTACGACTACGTCAAAATCAACGGCGACTACCGCACCTAAGCGGGCATGGCCCGCGGCAAATGCGCACGGGGATGTTTATATTCGTTACCCGATGCTTTTTGCCCGGTATCGTTACTGTGTTGAAATAAGGAAATAGGGTAGGCAAATGAGATGAAAACTGAATTGTCAAACATGGAGCGGGCCGAGGTGCTGACCCAGGCCCTGCCCTACATTAAGAAATACAGCGGGAAAATCGTGGTCATCAAGTACGGCGGCAACGCCATGGTCAACGAGCAGCTCAAGCAGCAGGTGATGGAGGACATCGCCCTGCTGTGGCTGATTGGCGTGAAGGTGGTGCTGGTGCACGGCGGTGGGCCGGAGATCAGCGAGACCATGAAGCGTTTGGGCAAGCAGGCCCAGTTCGTAAACGGCCTGCGGGTCACGGACAAGGAAACCGTGGACATCGTGCAGATGGTGCTGGCGGGCAAAGTCAACAAGACGCTGGTAAACCTTTTGCAGATGAAGGGCGGTCACGCCGTGGGCCTTTCGGGTATCGACGGCGGCATCATCGAAGCCACCATGAAGGATGAAGCTCTGGACTACGTTGGAAAAATCACCCGCATCCGCACCCAGCCCATCACGGATCTGCTGGAAAAGAACTACATTCCCGTGATTTCCACCGTTGCCAGCGACCGGCTGGGCAACACCTACAACATCAACGGCGACACTGCCGCGGCCTATATCGCCGGGGCATTGAACGCCGAACGCCTGATTATGATGACGGACATCGCGGGCATCCTGCGGGACAAGGACGACCCCGACACCCTGATTCCCGCCCTGACGGTAAAGGAAGCGAAGAAGCTCTTTGACGAGGGCGTAATCTCCGGCGGCATGATTCCCAAGGTGGACTGCTGCATTGAGGCCATCGGCAAGGGCGTGAAACACGTGGTAATTATGGACGGACGGGTGCCCCACTCCATTCTGATGGAGCTTCTTACCGACGAAGGCGCGGGCACCATGGTTATGGGGGACTAATATGAGCATTACGGAAATGGATCAGGCATACGTTGCCGGGACATATAAGCGGTTTCCTGTGGAGATCGTCTCCGGCAAGGGCAGCCGCGTGGTGGATTCCAGCGGAAAAAGCTATGTAGACATGGGCTCCGGTATCGGCGTGACGGCCTTCGGCTTTGCCGATGACGCATGGATTGCGGCGGTGACGGAACAGTTGGGCAAGGTGCAGCACACCTCCAACCTGTATTATACCGAGCCCTGCGCTGTCCTTGCAAAGCTGCTGTGCGAAAAAACCGGCATGAAGAAGGTGTTCTTCTCCAATTCCGGCGCGGAGGCCAACGAGTGCGCCATCAAAGTGGCGAGAAAATATTCCGCCGAGAAAAAGGGAGCGGACTGCTCTACCATTGTGACGCTGGTGAACAGCTTCCACGGACGAACCCTGACCACCCTCGCCGCCACGGGACAGGACCATTTTCACGAGCTGTTCCAGCCGCTGACCCCCGGCTTTGTTCATGTTCCTGCGAACGATATCGACGCACTGAGGAAGTGCGTTGCCGAAAACAAGGTCGCCGGTATTCTGATGGAAGTGGTGCAGGGCGAGGGCGGCGTGGTGCCGCTGACAAAAGAATTCCTTGTGGCGGCGGACAGGCTGGCCCACGAAAACGACATCCCCTTCATGATTGACGAGGTGCAGACCGGAAACGGTCGCTCCGGCAAGCTCTACAGCTACATGAATTACCCCATCTGCCCGGACATCGTGTCCACTGCCAAGGGTCTGGGCGGCGGCCTGCCCATCGGCGCGACCCTGATGGGGGAGAAGGTGCGCTCCGTGCTGGGCTTCGGCGACCACGGCTCCACCTACGGCGGCAACCCGGTGTGCTGTGCCGGCGCGGTCAGCGTGGTGGAGCGGCTGACGGAGGACTTCCTCGCAGGGGTCAAGGAGAAGAGCGCCTATGTGTTCTCCGCTCTGGAGGGCGCCCCGGGGGTGGAATCCGTCACCGGACTGGGCCTGATGATCGGCGTAAAAACCGTGGCTCCCGCCGGGGAGGTGGTCAGGCGGTGCATGGAAAAGGGTGTGCTGTGCCTGACTGCCAAGAATAAAGTGCGCCTGCTGCCCGCGCTGAATATCCCCATGGAGGACCTGAACTATGCCGTGGAAACCCTGAAGGCCGCGGCGGAGGAACTGGCGTGAACATGAACAAATTCCAACACCTGACACAGAAATTGCGGGAAGGTACGCCGAGAAGGCTGATTTACTGGGGCGGTTTTCTGGTTCTGCTTCTGTGGACCCTGGCGCTGCTTCGGCTGAATTACTGGCGCATTTTCGACAACACCTTCTGGGTGGATGAAACCTGGTCCATCCGCCTTGCCAGAATGCGGCTTCCGGACATGATTCGGAAAACGGCGACGGATATGCACCCGCCGCTGTTTTATATGCTGGCCATGGCGATGAATCGCCTGTTTGGCGACAACGGCCCTGCCTACCATCTGTCCGCCCTGATTCCCTATGTGGGGATTCTGATTCTGGCCTGCACGGAGGTCCGGCGGCAATTCGGACTGGGCCCGGCGTTTCTGCTGGTGACCATGATGTCCCTGATGCCGGAGCCACTGTACTACAATGTGGAAGTGCGGATGTACAGTCTGGGGGCGTTTCTGGTTCTGTCAGCGTATCTGGCGCTGCACAGAATTCTGACCCGGAACCGCCTGCCGGAGTGGGTGATTTTTTCGCTGGCCTCGCTGGGTGCGGCGTATACCCACTATTACGCCCTGATCATTGTGGCGTTTTTCTACCTGATTCTGATTGTCCCGTCCCTTCGTGACCGCAAATTCCGGTGGCGGACAGCAATCACCTGGGCAGCGGCGGTGGTTGGGTATCTGCCCTGGCTGGGGGTTCTGCTGAACTCCTTCGCATCCACTGCCGGGGACTGGTGGCTGCAGGAAATCCCTTCGGTATCGGATTGCCTCAAATTCCTTTTCAGCTCCTGGTATTTGATAGGACTGTTTGTGCTGATCGTGGCGGCCTATCTGTTTGTCTGCCTGAAGCGGGGAAAGCCCGGAACGAAGGAATCGTCGCCAGCCTGGATGCCGGTGAATCCGGAGCTGTTGTGGGTGGCGGCGGGACTGCTGTCGCTGGCAGGAACGATTGCGGTGGGATCGGCGCTGTCCTATCTGGTGCGCCCGTTTTTTGTTGACCGCTATCTGTACCCGCTGACACCGGTGCTGTTTCTGCTGCTGGGCTTCTGCCTGTCCAGACTGGACAGAACCAGATTTTTGTGCTTCGTGCTGACTGCCGCAATTGTGGTGGGTATGTGGCCCGCTTATCTGCACATTCGTGACGACTATAAGTATCAGGATATGTGCACGGCGGAATTTCTGGAAAAGGTTCAGCCGGGTGAAAACGCGGTGTTCTACTTCGAGGACATGGCGGACTTCCGGTACTACTTCCCGGACATCCCCGAGCGCACCAACTGGAAGGTCGAGGACGCGGATACCTCCTACGATGAGATATGGTATTTCCGGGAGGAAAAAGGCGAGCCGGATGATATTCCGGGATATCGCAAAGAAATGGTTACAAAGGGCCTGTTTACGGGCTGGTTTTATTACTATGCGTGGCGTTATCAGGCTGTCCAATAGACGACCCCTGAATGGAGGATGAATATGAATTTGAAAGGCAAGAACTTTCTGAAGCTGCTGGACCTGACTCCGGAGGAAATCTCCGTCCTGCTGGAGCTGGCGGCGAAATTGAAGGCAGAAAAAAAGGCCGGTGTGCCCCACCGGCTGTGTGAGGGAAAGAACATCGTCCTGCTGTGTACCAAGGACTCCACCCGCACCCGCTGCTCCTTTGAGGTGGCGGGCCACGATCTGGGCATGGGCGTGACCTACATCGGCTCCTCCGGCTCCCAGATGGGCAAGAAGGAGTCCATTGCCGACACTGCCCGGGTGCTGGGCAGAATGTTCGATGGCATTGAGTACCGGGGTTTTGAGCAGACCATTGTGGAGGATCTGGCAAAATACTCCGGCGTTCCCGTGTGGAACGGCCTGACAAACGAGTTCCATCCCACCCAGATTCTGGCGGATTTTCTGACGATTCTGGAGCATTTCGGCGGCCTGAAGGGGAAAAAGCTGGTCTATATGGGCGACGCACGGTACAATATGGGCAATTCCCTCATGGTGGGCTGCGCCAAGATGGGGATGCACTTCGTGGCCTGTGCCCCGGAAAATTACTTTCCCAATGCCGAGTTGGTACGTACCTGCCGGGAAATCGCCGCCGAAACCGGCGCGACCATCGAGCTGATTACCGATCCCATGACTGCCGTCCGTGGCGCGGATGTGATCTACACCGACGTGTGGGTGTCCATGGGCGAGCCGGACAGCGTCTGGCAGGAGCGCATTGAGGCGCTGTCGCCCTATCGGGTGACCATGGAGCTGATGGACGCGGCGGGCGCTCAGTGCCGCTTCATGCACTGCCTGCCAGCCTTCCACGATCTGAACACCACCATTGGCAAGGAAATCTACGACAAATTCGGTATCACCTGCATGGAGGTCACCGACGAGGTGTTTGAGTCCGACCGCTCCATCGTTTTTGACGAGGCGGAGAATCGGATGCACACCATCAAGGCCGTCATGGCGGCTACGCTGGCATAAGAACTGGGCTGTCCCGCGGGACAGCCCAGTTTTCGTTATACGGTGAGATTTTGAATCCATTTGCCCTGCTTCAGCATGAACGCACCCACGGCGCATTTGAGCAGCGTGGTGGACAGGCAGATGGCGAACAGGGGGACGATCGTCAGGTTCGTAAAGCGGCTCAGACAGTAGGCCAGCGGCACGCAGCACACCCAGACAAAACAGCTGTCAAACAGGAAGGTCACCAGTGTCTGGCCGCCGGAGCGCAGAGTAAAGTAGGTGGCGTTGACATAAGCGTCAAAGGGCATGATGCAGGCGTTGACGCAGATGAGCCAGGTAGCCAGATGCCGCACAGTGTCGGTGGTGTTGTAGATACGGGGGAACAGCCCGGAAATGCAGGCCATGAGCATACCGAAGAACAACCCGGAACTGACGGACAGGGCCAGCAGCTTCCGGTTGGAATCCCGGACTTCCGGTTCTGTCCTGCCCGCCCCCAGCATCTGGCCCATAATAATGCCCACGGCGTTTCCAAGAGACAGGAACACTACGGAAGCCAGATTGAACAGGGTGCTGGAAATATTCATGGCGGGCACCACGTCCAGACCGCAGGTGGAGTAGCACTGATTCATGAAAGCCATGCCGCTGGACCACAGGGCCTCGTTGACAAGCAGGGGCATTCCCTTGATGATGATGGTTTTCAGAAGCTGCCCCGGCAGGTACAGGGAGCGGTAGGCGCCCACAATAAAGGGATTTTTCTGATGATTGCAGTGCACCCACCCGGCGAGAATCGCCAGCTCCACATAGCGGGAAATGACCGTTGCCAGCGCCGCGCCCTCCACGCCCATTTTCGGCGCGCCGAAGTGGCCGAAAATCAGCACATAGTTGAGACACAGGTTCACCAGCACGGCGGCAATGCCTGCCAGCATGGGAAGGAAGGTGTTGCCGCATTCCTTCAGGGTGCTGGCATAGGCGTTGGCGATGGCAAAGGGCAGGAAGCCCCAGAGCATGATGGAAAGGTATTTCATGCCGTACTCCAGCGCCCCCGCGGCGGTGGCAGCCTCACCCTCGCCGGTGAGGTACAGCCCAATCAGGGCGCTGCCCTTCAGGGCGAAGATGGTTCCACCCAGCAGCCCCAGCAGCAGGCAGATCAGGAACTTAAACCGGAAGGTGTAGCGCACGCCCTCGGTGTCGGAAGAGCCATGGAACTGGGCCGTAAAAATCCCCGCGCCGGAGCTGGCACCAAAAATGCACAGGTTGAATACGAAGATAAGGCCGTTGACGATGGACACGCCGCTCATGGGGATGGTGCCCACCTGACCGACCATGATGTTGTCAAGCAGGGATACAAAGTTGGTAATGCCGTTTTGGATGATAATGGGCACGGCGATCCCAAGGACACGGCGGTAAAACGCCCTGTCGCCGATATAACGATGGAACATAGGATACTCCTTTAGTGTGGAGAGTGAAGAGTGAAGAGTGGATAGGCAATCTCCACTCTTTCCCTTGGCAATTATTCTTTGTTGGCAAGTTGCGTTTGCAGAGTTCTGGTTGTGGCTGAGAGCATTTTTTGCAGTTCCTTACAGTCTGCATACATGGATCTGTATTCTTCTAATTGAAGATAGTTGGTGTCATACAACAGTTCCAGCCAATAAAGCGTTTCGTTACATTCTTTATAATGCAATATAGACTTTAGCAAGAAAATCCTTCCTGCTCATAGCGCATTCACTTTCTGCCAGATTAGCACCGATACTTGTCCCACTCCGCAAAAACTGTTTTGACAAAGTGTATTCCTTTTTGTCATTGCACAGGTGCTGATACAGGTGCAAAACACGAACGGCAAACCGTTTACTCTTGTACCGTGCTGTACTCTCTTTCCTAAAATCTGCACTCTCCACTCTGCACACTCCACTCTGAATCAGATTTCTTCGCCGCCGATAAACACCCGCTTCTCGGAGTAATCGGGGGAGCAGACGATGAAGTCGGCAAGCTTTCCTTCTTCAATGGAGCCGATTTGGTCCTGTACGCCCAGAGCGCAGGCGGGGTTCCAGGTGGCGGCCCGGACGGCTTCCGCCTCGGGAATGTTCCAGCTGAGGACATTGGTCAGGCACTGCCAGAGGTTGGCGGCAGAGCAGGCGATGGTGCCATCCGCCAGACGGGCAACGCCCCAGCGGAGCCAGCAGTCCTGTCCGCCCAGCTCAAACTTACTGCCCTCGGGCAGACCGGCGCAGCGGCCGGAGTCGGAGACCAGAATCATCCGGTTTTTGAACATGGTGAAGGCCAGCCGGACGGAGGCGGGGTGGATATGGTAGCCGTCGCAGATGATTTCCGCCCGGACGTTGGGGTTTTCCACAGCGGCGGGAATCACGCCGGGGTTCCGGTGGTGAATGCCGGGCATGGCGTTGTACAGGTGGGTCAGGTGGGTGACGCCGGCGTCCACAGCGGCCCGGGCGTGGTCGTAGTCGGAATCGGTGTGGGCGATGGACACGGTGCACAGCTTGCTGGCCTTCTCCACAAATTCCGCCGCGCCGGGCAGCTCCGGGGCGATGTCCACGATGCGTACCAGACCGTCACAGCCATCGTAGAGAGCCTTGAAGCCCTCAAAATCCGGCTCCTTCAGATAATCGGGGTTCTGGGCGCCCCGCTTTTTGTAGGAGAAGTAGGGCCCCTCCATCTGGATGCCCATAAGCCGGGCGTGACCGGCGGGTGCTTCCGCCTTCAGCTGCTTTGCGGTGGCGAAGGCCTTTTCCAGCACGTCGTAGGGGAGCGTCATGGAGGCGGGAGCGAAGGAGGTTACGCCGCAGGAAGCGTAGTATGCCGCCATTTTTTTCAGGCCCTCATAATCGCCGTCGGAGAAATCCGCACCGGAGTTGCCATGGCTGTGGACATCCACCAGACCGGGTATGACGGTGGCGCCCTTCAAATCCACGGCATCCGCAGGGATATTTTCCGGCAGCACCGCGCCGAACAGCCCGTCCTTCACTTCAAACCCGCCGGTAACGAAACGGAAATCAGAGGTAAAAATTCTCGCATTTTTATAAAACATAGGATAGGTCTCCTTTACATCAGTATTGCAGGAATATGGTATCACGAAGCAGGAAAAAAAGCAATCGGATTTGCCGGAAAAGTTCCGATGGGAAAAGAAACAGTAGAAAACGGTTGTTATTTGCGCCGCCGCCTGATATAATGGGACGCAATGAAAAGGAAGGGAAGAAAGAGGTGGCGAGATGAAGATTTCGAAGCTGGCGTCAGCTGTATTCGCCGTTGTGGGAACCGTGCTGCTGGTGGGTTCTATTGTCACAAGTTTTGTGGCGCTGAACAAACCGGCAAAGGCCGTGAAGCCGACCAGGGAAGCAAACGATTTTGCGCAGTTGGTACTGGGTGCGCTGGAAGACGGCGATTTTACCGCAGTGGAAGGGTATCTCTACGGAAAGCCCTCTCTGGGCCTTGACCGGGAGCCTGCCACGGCGGAGGGAAAGCTACTGTGGAGCGCTTACCGGGACAGCATTGCCGTAACGGTAGACGAAAACTGTTACGGTGAGGGAACAAACATTTATCAGACCGCTCAGGTGACATACATGGATATCCCGCAAACCCTGTCGCAGTTGGATAAGCGGGCTGGGGAACTGTTAAAGAAGAAGCTGGACGAGCAGGAGGATCATTTCGCTCTTCTGGAAGAAGACAGACAGATCCCGCAGACGCTGAAAGAGGAACTGAGAACCAGGGCCTTTCAGGAAGCGCTGGCGGAGCCGGAAACCGTGACTGCCCAGATTACCTTCCAGCTCATTGAGAAGGACGGCCAGTGGTGGGCATTGCCGGATCAGGCCATGCTGGATATTCTGTCCGGCGGACTGAGATAAGGAGGGGACAGCCATGGGATACAAACCGAAGTACGCTGCCAGCTCCAGAAAACGTCAGCCGGATGTGATCCACACAAGGCCGGAGCCGGAGAGAAAGGCGAGCCGTCCGAAACGGGAGCAGAGCAGGGCCGGGCGGATTTTTCAAATCATTTTAACGGTGATTCTGGCACCGGTGTGCGCTTTTGCCACGGGGAAGCTGCTTATGGACATGGTGGAAACCGTGGGCAGGCCCAAGACCGCTGCGGTATCGAATATTCAGAACATGGAGGCGCTGGATGACTTTGACGCCTACGTTGAGAAAGCCATATCTCTGGCGGACAGCGGCCTGAAGGTGAGCCATCTGGGCCTCACGGAGCAGACGGAGCCGACCCAGGAAGAGACGGAGCCTGTCCGCCAGCACTACACCATCCCCGACGACGCGCTGGTGGCCCCCAAGCCCAATCCGTCCTGCTATGGGCAGGTGGACAGCCCGGTGGAAATGGAGCCGATTTTGAAACAGGCCAAGTGGATTCTGGACGGACAGCAGACCTATTTTCAGACCAACCAGCAGATCTACGAGGACAGCTGCATCCGCTACTATCTGGACGACAGCATCTTTGCCGTGACCTGGCAGGAGGTGCATGACGATTCCGTCTACACCTTCTCCGAGATCAAGGTGGCCGATGCCTCCCAGTTCCGCCGCCATCTGGCGGACGGCACCTACGGCTCCGATACCCAGTACCTGACCACGGAAATGGCGGAAACCGTCAACGCCGTTGTGGCCTCCTCCGGTGATTTCTACCGCTTCCGCAACTTCGGCGCGGTGGTCTATCAGGGGCAGGCCAAGCGGGTGGAGGGCACCTACGCCGAGACCTGCTACATCGACCGAAACGGCGATATGCACTTCACCCGGGGCGGCGAGGTGCTGAAGGTGCAGGATGTGCAGACGTACGTAGACGAGCACGACATCAATTTCAGCCTTGCCTTCGGCCCCATACTGGTTGACAACTACGAGCTTCAGGAGCATACCTGGTACGGCGTGGGCGAAATTACGGAAGGGTATGCCCGGGCGGCCCTGTGTCAGATGGACACCCTGCACTATCTTGTGGCTGTGGCAAACATCGATAAAGGCCATAATTCCGTACCCACGGTGGCGCAGTTCGCGAAAAACATTGCGGCAACTGGCTGCCGAATGGCTTACTGCCTGGACGGAGGACAGACGGGCGCCATCGTAATGAACAATATTCTGATCAATCGGCCGGCGAAGGGAGAACAGCGGAAGATCAGCGATATCATCTACTTTGCCACGGCGGTGCCGGAAGGGGGGACGGACAATGGATAAAATCGCGTTCTACAGCGGCGGGACGGCAATCTATTGGAATTCCGTTGTCCTGACGCTGGCGGCGGCTACGGCGATCTGCTTCTTTCTTGCCTTCTATCTGGGAAAAAGCGGAAACGGCGCGGCAGGCTTTGCGGCGGTGCCGGTAAGCATGGTGCTGAGTCTGGTGTTTTCCAGGTTCTTCCATTGGTACTGTCAGAGTGACAGCTATCAAAGTTTTTCTGCCGCCATGACGGACTACACCGCCGGGGGCTATGCCCTGATTGGCGTGTTTCTGGGCTGTACAGCGGCGGCGGCTCTGACCAGAATCGTCTGCCTGCACCGGAACCTGCCGGAAATGCTGGATGCCATGTCCATCGCGGGCTGTGCCGGTATCGCCGTGGGGCGGCTGAGTTCCCTGTTCAACGCCTCCGACCGGGGGCAGGTGCTGACAGGTTTCCGCTCCTTGCCCATCGCCTATCCCGTAAACAACGTGGTGTCCGGGGCGGTGGAGTACCGGCTGGCGACCTTTGCCCTGCAATCCATGGTGGCGCTGGCTCTGTTCCTCGGGCTGACGGTGTTTTACTGCAAGGGACAGAAGCGGGGGAAACTGAAAGACGGCGACACCTGCCTTGTGTTCCTGATGCTCTACGGCGCGTCCCAGGTGGTACTGGACAGCACCCGGTACGATTCCCTGTTCTTCCGCAGCAATGGCTTTGTCAGCGTGGTACAGGTGCTGGGGGCGCTGGCGCTGGTGCTGGCGGTCATCCTGTTCTCTCGGCGCATGGTGAAGGCCCGGGGCTTTCGGGCGTGGCAGATTCTGCTGTGGCTGCTCATCGCCCTCGCCATTGCCGGGGCGGGGTATATGGAATACTACGTCCAGCGCTGGGGCAGCAAGGCTCTGTTTGCCTACAGCGTCATGAGCGCCTGCCTGCTGTTCGTCATTTGCCTGACACTTTTCATCCGCCGTCTGGCGGTAACTGTGGAGAGGAGATACCATGGAGCCTATTGCGGTTAACGGAAGAAAGTTTCAGATTCTGCGCCTGCTGGGCAAAGGCAAGGGCGGCTACTCCTATCTGGTGACGGACGGCGAAAGCGAGTATGTTGTCAAGCAGATTCACCATGAGCCCTGCGATTACTACCAGTTCGGTGACAAGCTGGCCTCGGAGCTGCGGGACTATGACAGGCTGCGGTCAATCGGCATTCCCATGCCGGAGCTGCTGGACGTAGACAAAGCGGAGGAGCGGCTTCTGAAGGAATACATCCCCGGCGACACCATCGACCGGTATGTACTGGAAGACCGGATGGAGGACGGGTTCTACTGGCAGATCGAGGATATGTGCAGGCTGCTGTACCCCGCGAACACCAATATCGACTATTTTCCCACGAATTTTGTGGTCTGCGGCGGAAAGCTCTACTATATTGACTACGAATGCAACGATTACATGGAGCAGTGGAATTATGAAAACTGGGGCAGCCAGTATTGGTGGAAATCCCCGGCGTTTCTGGAGCGGTTTCAAAAATAAAATGTGCTTATCGGCTTTACTCTGCAGACAGATCATGTGCAATTGCCGGAGTTGACAGTTGATAGTAGAAAGTTGAAAGTTAAGGAGTCCCCACGGGACAATGGAATCAATAAGTCTAAAAACTCTTGTAAATTTGCCGTGTTCAAGCTTTGCAGGGATACCACAACTTTCAACTGTCAACTCAACTCTTAATTATCCGTGCTGCCGACTTTACCGAATGGTATGCGCGCAGGATTTTTTACAAAAAGACTTGCGTTTGCGGCGGTTTTGCAGTACCATATAGGTGTACACTTAGAAAGGACGTGTTCCATAACATGATTAAAGTTGATATCTCCAATGTCTGGGGCCAGCTGACTCTGGCTGACCTGCTGGCAATGGAAAAGGAAGTTGCCGACGCCCACGCCACTCTGGCGGACGGCACCGGCGAGGGCAACGATTTCCTGGGCTGGCTGAACCTGCCTGTCCGGGAAGCCACCGACGAGATGAAACGCATCCAGTGCGCGGCGAAAAAGATCCGCGAGAGTTCCGATGTGTTCGTGGTCATCGGCATCGGCGGCTCCTACCTCGGCCCCCGGGCTGCCATCGAGCTGCTGCAGGGCCCCAACCACAATATCGGCAAGGGCAAGGGCAATCCTCAGATTTTCTTCGCCGGCAACGGCCTGAGCACCCGGCACTGGAACGAGCTGTGCCGTCTGCTGGAGGACAAGGACTTCTCCATCGCCATCATCAGCAAGTCCGGCACCACCACCGAGCCTGCCATCGCCACCCGGGCCCTGCGCTGGATGCTGGAGCGCAAGTACGGCACCGACGGCGCCAAGGAGCGTATCTTCGCCATCACCGACCCCTGCAAGGGCGCTCTGCGCCAGATGGCCACCGAGGAGGGCTGGGAGACCTTCGTGATCCCCCCCAATGTGGGCGGCCGCTTCTCCGTGCTGACCCCTGTTGGCCTGCTGCCGCTGGCGGTTGCCGGCATCGATATCATGGAGCTGATGAACGGCGCCATGGATGCCAAGGAAAGCTACGACCTGCGCTCCTTCGAGAACCCCGTCTGGCAGTACGCCGCCGTGCGGAACCTGCTGTACCGCAACGGCAAGGCCATGGAAATCTTCGAGTCCTTTGAGCCGGGCTTCAAGATGTTCGGCGGCTGGTGGCAGCAGCTGTTCGGCGAGTCCGAGGGCAAGGACGGCAAGGGCATCTTCCCCGTCACCGCCGAGT
>CAMFBN010000034.1 GCA_945948535.1 uncultured Clostridia bacterium | reverse complement strand
TGAGGAGGAGATCGCGGCGGTCCGCAAGGACTACGCGGACGCCATTGGGGAGGTGACACCGTGAACAAGCTGGGAATTGTGGAGCGGGACGGGAAAACCGTGGGCTATCTGGTGAGATCCCCAGCCACCGGGGCGTTACTGCTTTTCTATACCAACCCGGAGTTTTCCCCATGCGTGTGGACATTCAACGGAGATATGGAACGGCCCACGTTCTCCCCCTCCATGCTGCTGCACCCTGACAATATCCACGGGCGGGAACACTTTTTCGTCCGGGCCGGAAAGATCGAATATTTGCAGGACTGCGACCACCCCATGGCAGGCATGACCGTGGACATGGTGGACGTGGACGGCGAGGAGGTGGACCCGTGAACCAGGAAGAAATGGCCGTGAAGCTGATCGAGGTGGACGCCCGGAGCAAATCCAACACCCACCGGATCAATGAACTGGCCGGGCAGATCGACGCTGTGAACAGGCTGGCCACCGCCGTGGAGGTCATGGCCACCGAGCAAAAGCACCAGACCACCGCCATGGCGGAGATCAAGGCCGACGTGGCCAAGCTGGACGCCAAGGTGGAAACCATCGAGCAGAAACCAGCGAAGCGGTGGGACGGTATGGTGGAAAAGATCATTTACGGCATTGTAGGGGCGCTTGTCACGGCCCTGGGCGCAGGGATCATTTACCTGCTGACGGTGGCGGCATGATGAAAACCATTATTGTGGCCGTCGTGGCCTGGGCCATCGGCGCGGCGCTGGGGGTTCTCCTGGCCCGCGCTGCCCTGCGCCACCTCCGGCATAAGGTCCGGGACCTGCGCCGCAAACTGCGCGGGGAAAAGGGGAAAATGGGCGTCATGGACAAGGTGCTGATCCTGGAGGCCGTGGTGCTGATCGCCTATACCGTGGCCGATCTGGCGGTATTTTGGCACACCGGCGCGGAACCCACCACCCTGACGGCCTGTGTGTTTGGCGTCTGCGGCCTGGAAAACGGCGTGATGGGCTGGATCAAGACCAGCAAGGAAAAGGCCGGCGCACCGAGCGGGAGCGCCCAGGGCGCCCCGGAGGCGCCCGTGGAGCGAGAAGAACCGCCGGACGTTGGCGTGTGATCGGAGGTTATACCAATGACAGAAAACGAACTGCGGCAGAAAGTTGCCGACATTATCAACGCATGGGTGGGCGCCACCAAAGGCAGCGCCAAGCACCTGGAGATCCTGGAGATTTACAACACCCACCGCCCGCTGGCCAGGGGTTACACCGTGAAAGTGACGGACGCCTATTGCGCCACCACCGCCAGCGCGGCATACATCAAGGCCGGGATCGCAGAGTACACCGGGACCGAGTGCGGGGTGGAAAAATACACCCTGGTGGCCAAGGGCCTGGGCATTTGGGTGGAGGACGACGCCCACACCCCCAAGATCGGGGACGCCTGCGTGTACGACTGGGACGACAATGGCGTGGGGGACTGCACCGGAGCCGGGGACCATATCGGTATTGTCACCGCCACCGGCGGCGGAAAGTTCACCGTCACCGAGGGCAATATGTCCGGCGGCAAGGTGGGCAAGCGCACCATGGCCGTGAACGGGAAATATATTCGTGGGTTTATCTGCCCTGACTTTGCCGCGATTGCAAAGAAGATCAGCGCGGCGGAGGCCCCGGCAGCACCCCAGGCAACGCCCCAGGCCGTCACCTCCCACACCGTCGTGGCCGGTGACACCCTGGGCAAGATTGCCAAGAAATACGGCGCCACGGTGGAGGCCCTGGCGGAGATCAACGGGATCAAAAACCCCAACCTGATCCATGTGGGGCAGGTTATCTATTTGACGGCGGCGGCAGCCGCCACGGCCAAGCTGGCCCGCCTGGGCGTGATCAACTCCCCGGACTACTGGGCGCAGGCCGCAGCCTCCGGCAAGGTCAAATACCTGGACATTCTGCTGACTAAGGCGGCGGAGAAGATCACCAAGGCCGGGACACGGACGGCCACACCGGAGGAGGGCGTGGCGGCCCTGGTGGCCGCTGGCGTGATCAATACGCCGGACTACTGGCTGGCCAATTACGGCACATTCCCCAGCCTGGGGGCGCTCCTGTGCGCCCTGGGTGGGGCTGTGAAATAAAATCATAGGAGGACAAAGACATGGAAACCATTATGCAGTATATCCCCATGGCGATCTCTGCCATCCTGCTGGCGGCCCTGATCCTGACCGTGGCCACCAACATCATTGTGCAGGTGCTTAAAAAATTGACCTGGGGGAAGATCCCCACCAATGTCCTGGCCTTTATCGTGGCCATGGTGGTGACCCTCCTGGCGTTTTTTGCCGTGTGTGAGATCATGGGCTGGGCCGTCACCTGGTACATGGTGGCCGGGGCCGTGGCCCTGGGCGTGTTCGTGTGTTACGCGGCTATGTTCGGGTTCGATAAACTCCGGGAGGCCCTGGAGCAGATCACAAACTGGAATAGATAAAGAGAACCCCCGGCACCGTCCTGGCGCCGGGGGTTTATTACTGCGGGATTGCCGCCAGTTCCATGTCCTCGATCTCCGCCCAGCTGAACCCCAGGCGGTGCATATCGTCCGAAACGTCGGAGAGGACGCAACTGCTTTCCATTGTGAGATTTTCATAGCACCGGGCCACGAACATTTGGAACACCTCCACCGCCCGTTCCATGGTAAACACCTGGATATTGCCGACCCTGGCGCCATACTTTCCGTTGATCTTGACCAGCATTTTATTTTCCTCCCCTGCAAAAGATTTTCCGAAACAGCCGCCGGAGCGGGACGAACAGCGCCACGAAAACAGCGAGTGAAATTAGAAACTTCATTGTATGCCCTCCTATTGACAAAACCATGCGATTTGTTTTATATTTGGGGTGCGGGGTTCAGGCCCCGCACCCCTGGCCTTTACCAGTCAAGCAATTTTTGGATTGCCAGGACTATGAGGCCGGATATTGTGCCCGCCAGAATATCAGCTGCAACCTGGTATCTGGCCTGCGCCGTCGGTTTATGCCGTCGGCGCTTTTTCTTTTGCTTTGCCATATCAACCACCCCCTTTCTGATTATCATTATATACTTGTGTGAGTATATTTTCAAGACGGAATAATGAACAAATATACTTGTGTAAGATTGTGCAATATATATACTTGCACAAGTACAGAGACACGGTTATAATATAGCCAAAGGAGGCGATCCCATGGAAAAGAAAACGGGCACGGCGGCGACAAAGGCAAAAAACAAGTACAACGCCGCGAATTACGACAGACTTTCCCCTTTCGTCAGAAAGGGCAAAAAGGACAGATACAGGGCGGCGGCGGAGGCTGCCGGGTATAGTCTAAACGAGTTCATGGAAAAAGCCATGGACACGCTGGCGGAGCAAATCCTGGGAGAATAAAGGAGGCCCCGGTGTCATACGGCGCCGGGGCATTTTTGACAACACGAATAAATCCCCCTCCGGGTAGCCAATATTTTATGGTGCTGAATATTAACACGGGTTTGACGCCGAGGCCGTGTTAATATCAAGAAAAATACTGGCTATTCCCACACCCAGGAGGGGAACCAATGAAGTTTTACGAATACCACGGAAAAAGGAATATATGCGGGGACCGGATCCGGGAGGCCCGCCAAAAGCGCAGGCTTTCACAAAGCGACCTTTGCAAGCTGCTGCAACTGCGGGGCGTCATGGTGGAGCGGGACACGATCAGCCGCATGGAAAGCGGGTCCAGATTTGTGGCAGACTTTGAGGCGGTGGTGATCGCGGAGGTGCTGGAGGTCCCCGTGTTGTGGCTACTGGGGAGAGAATAGGACGGCGTGGGAATGACACCACGCCGTCCTTTTGCGTCCCCAGGAAAGGGGGACCTATGAACCATAAGGGATATAAACACCTGCAGGCGGCGGACCGTTTGAAAATCGAGGGGGCGCTGCGTACCGGGGCTAAGCCGAAAGAGATCGCCGCCATGATCGGTTGCTGTGAAAGAACGATCTATTATGAGATCAAGCGGGGCCTGTGCGTCCAGCAACATGAGGGTTATGTGTTCAAAGAGGAATACTGCGCGGACGTGGCGGAGCAGAAATACCAGGAACACCTCCGGGCCAAAGGGCCGGACATTAAGCTGGGAAAGGACTTTGCCCTGGCCAACTTCCTGGAGCAAAAGATCATCGAGGAGCATTTCAGTCCTGGCGCGGCCCTGGCCTATATCAAAGCCGAGGGCCTGCAGTTCGATACGCAAATATGCGAAACCACGTTATATTCCTACATCTACCGGGGCGACGTGTTCCTGGAACTGTCTGCCGATCACCTGCTTTACAAAGGGGAACGCCGGCCAGAACGCCAGAGTTATGACTGGGCAAACCAGCCCAAGGGCGAAACGATAGAGAATCGCCCGCCGGAGGTACGGCGCCGGCAGACGTTTGGCCATTGGGAAATGGATAGCGTCATGGGGCCGGTGGGATCCAGCGCCGCCCTGCTGGTCCTGACCGAACGCCTGACGCGGATGGGAATTGTGATCCGGGTGCCGGACCACACCGCCCAAAGTGTTGTCCGGGCATTGAACCGCCTGGAGCGAAAAATGGGAAAGGACTTCCGCCGGATCTTCCGCTCCATTACCGTGGACAATGGGTGCGAGTTTATGGACTGCGAGGGCATAGAAAAGTCCTACCGTCTGAAAAGCCCGCGCACAAAGGTTTATTACTGCCACCCGTATTCCCCGCATGAAAGAGGCAGCAACGAGAACATGAACCGGATCTTGCGCCGCTGGTTCCCAAAGGGGACCAACTTTGACGACGTAACACCGGCGGAGGTGGCGGAGGCGGCCAGGTGGATGAACAACTACCCGCGCCGGGTCCTGGGCTGGAAAACTGCAAGCGACCTATTCCGGGAGTATGTGGCCGCCTGAATTGCACACCATCGAGCGGGCCGGAGCCTCCCAAAGGCCCCGGCGGAGTTTCTGCGCCATTTTGTAAAGGGAGGCAGGCAAAACCGGAGCGTTTGCGCCCCTGCGCCCGCCCCGGTTTTCTCCTGTCAAATATTTTTTATAACTTTTTGCAATTTATTCTTGACTTTTGTCCTGGCAGGCATTAACATTAGGTTGCAGAGGTCATTTGACCTCCTGCAACCTAATTTTTTTATATCCAACACCATTTAAGTGTGCGAGGAGGGCCTAAAAAATGACAGTTACCAGCATTAAAGACGCCTGGAATGAAGCCCAGCGAATTTTCCCCACCGATTACGCAGAGGACAAGCAGCGCAGCAAAAGGGCCGGCTATCCGATTTACCATAGCACCGCCGACGGAGTGAACGCCTGGATCAGCGATTTGGGAAACCGTTTAGAGGTCAACCTGCCGGACGGCAAGAGCGTGAATATTTGGATTGAAGCCCCTGTCGAAAAGCCCGAAGAAGCCGCGCCGGTACTGTCAGAGGAGCGGAAAGAGGTGGCCCGCCGCCTCCAGCGGATCACGTTCTACTATACCGAGGAATACGTTGAAGATTTGGCCAAAAAAGAAAAAGAGGACGCCGCCATAAAAGAACTGGAGGCCAACCCGTCCGGTGAAATCCGGTGCATGGTGCTGACTGCCGAACACAACGCCAAGGTGATGATGGATTGCATTAAAGACCTGATCCGCGCCGTGAATATTCTCCGCGATAAAAACGAGGAAGTGGACGAATGGATGTTGGCCGGTATTACCGCCATGCTGGACAAAGTGGCGCAACTGAAAGTATTGCCCTACGACCTCCCGGCCTCCGTCTGTGGCCTGCTGGGTGCCCAGTACAGATAAAGTTAGCCCGCCCCGGAGGTAACGAGGGCAAGAAAGGCAAAACATGACATTAAACAATGAACAAAACCTTGCGTTTATGAATGACCCCCGCCGCGTCGCCGCCCAAAAGCAACTCGACAAAGCGGTGCAGCATATCCAAAGCGGCGTAAAGTTCGACGGCAACGCCATGTATTATTTGACGGTTCTCCCTCCGCTGATCAACGACTTATCCGCCGCCTATGAAAAACTCTCTGTTGTTGAGGCCACCATTATGGCCGAGATCGCAGGCCAGATTAAATAAAGAAATGAGGTGATAACATGGCCGATTATGCTTTTAGAACCCTGGAACAGCGCCAGAAGATTGAAACCCTGTGGGCAGCCAACACCGCACCGAAAAAAATTGCGGAGGAAATGGGCGTCAGCGAAACAGTGATTTACACGGAACTGCGGAGAGGCCGGGACGGCACCCGACTGAAAGACGGGCGCCTGCGGTACAACGCGGCGACGGCCCAATGGAAAGTGGCCCAGTCCCTTGAAAACCGAGGCCGTAAAATCACCGCCGGGCACATTTAAGGAGGAACACGCGATGGGCAAAAGAAAGGAAATTAAGTTCAGACGGGACGGACGGGTGTATGAGGGCCGCCAAAATGGCGTGATCTTCCGGCTGTATGAGGACCGGGACAAGATCAAAACCTGTGCCCCTGCCTATTCTGTGACAGCGGTTGACACCAAGAACGAGGGGCGGGAAATCTGCACGGCGGGCCACCAGTATTTCCACATGGACGCCGCGAAAGAATTTTGCCAGCAGATTGCCGCCGGCGAGATCGACCTGGAAACCCTGCAGGAACAGTTCGCGGCGGCGGACGCCGCCATAGAGCAAGAGGCAATCCGGGCCGCAGCCGAGCGGGCCAAGAAATTCCGCACCCGCCTGGAGGCGGCGGGCATTTCGTATATGGAACTGCTGGAACTGGAGGCCCTGCGGGCCGACCTGGGCGGACTGGCCCACAATATCCTGATCGGATATGAACGCGGGGAGGGCTGGCCGAATGCTTGAGGATAGCAAAACCCCGGCGGTGGCGTGGGAAAACACCGCGACGCTGCCCGAAATTACCGTGGACCCGGAGAAAGTGGCCGCTGCTGCTGAAACCCTGCGGAAAGCCTGGGCCGGTATCATGGCCAGTTTTGAAGTGGCGGCGGAGGCGTTCGGGAAGTGGATCCAATCCGTCGCGGCGGAGGTGGAGGCCCAGCACGAAATGGAAACGGCCCTGCGGTGGGCACGGTGCTATAACCGCCCGCTGTATAACCGATACACCCACACCAAGAAAAAGAGAACCCGCAAGAAGTACGCAAAGCGGATCCTGGAATGGTACAGGACGGAGGTGGCCCCATGTTGAGGCTGAAAGCAAACAAAACCAGCCTTTACAAGCTGGTGGCAGGGTTCACGCCCCTGCCGGGTATTCGCCGGGTGGATTTCGCAAAGGCGCCGGGGACCCCGGACTATTGGCTGGAGTGGGCCACGGGCGACGGCTACGCCAAGGCGTTCCTGTCCACCATCATGGGCCGCCCACTGCTTTCCATCACGATCCGGGACGTGGACGGCAGCCAACTTTCCTATAAGGTCCACAACCTTTCTGTTGACGGCCTGCGGGATCGGGGCATGGTGGAGGAGTTCACCACCGCCATGGAGAGGAGGCGGGCCAGTGGAAAAGCGTAACGACGGCATTATGCCTCTGGTAACAGCGTGCACCAACCCGGCGCTGCAGGCGCTCAACGAATACCTGGAAATGGAAAAGGCCGTCAGAGAGGCGGCGGAGGTGTGCGGGGTTGACGCGGATCTGATGATTGCGGAGGCGGAGGCGCTGGCCAGGGCCACGGCGTTCTCCACCGTGGAGGCCCTGGGTTTTGTGATCGACAGGACATTGAACGGGGCGCGGGAGGTGGACGGCCATGCCTGACATTCTCCCCTTTCCTGATAAGCATTACACCGTGATTTATGCGGATCCCCCGTGGGCCTACCGGCAAGCAGGGGCCACCAAAAAGGCACGGGGCACCGCCGTAAAGCACTACCCCACCATGACCACCGCCGAAATATGCGCCATGCCGGTCCGCGAAATCTGCGGGGGGGTCCGCCTGTTTTCTGTGGGCCACGTTCCCGAACATCGGGGACGGGATCAAGGTCCTGGAGGCGTGGGGGTTTGAGTACAAAACCGCCGCCTTTGTATGGGTGAAGAAAAACCCCAAGAATGGCCGGAACTTTTGGGGAATGGGTGCTTATACCCGCGCCAACGCGGAGGTGTGCCTGCTGGGCGTGTCCAAAGACTTCAAGGCCGGGCAGCAGGTCCGCAGCCATAGCGTACACCAGATCATTGAGGCCCCTTTTGAGGGCCATAGCAAGAAACCGGACGAAGCCCGGCGGCGGATCGTGGAACTGCTGGGCGACGTTCCCCGAATTGAATTATTTGCCCGCCAGCGGGCGGACGGCTGGGACGCCTGGGGCAACGAGGCCCCGGCGGAATAGGAGGAAACCGTGAGCAGAAGAAAAGAACGGCCCGACCACCTGGAGATCGGCATGGACGTGGTACGGACGCCGGAAACCATTTACGACACCGACGACGGAGGCAAAGGCCAACGCCGCCCCATGCACGGGTATGTCTGTTATATCCACCCCAGGGGGCTTTTTCACACCGTCGCCTTTAAGGTGCGCGGCGGGATCATCAAAGAGAGTTTTCAAGGCGTGGAGGTATGAGCATGAACGGAACAAGAGATCCCAAGGCTGATTTTTTGAGTATTTACGAACTTATCCGCCGACCCGGCGCGGACAAGCTGCTGGCCTGGCTGAAAAGCACGGACTTTTTCACGGCCCCGGCAGGGGCAAAGCACCACGGTGCCCACGCTGGCGGCCTGGTGGTCCATAGTCTGAATGTTTACCGGCGTCTGCGGGAACTGACGATCAGGGACAAGAGCGACCCGAACGAGCCGGGAACCTACCACATGGACCACTCCGAGGAGGAAACCGTGGCGATCCTGGCCCTGCTGCATGACGTGTGCAAGGTAGGCGTGTACCACACCGAAACCAAGCGCCGGCGGAACCCTGACACCGGGACCTGGGAGGACTACCAGGCGTACACATTCCGGGATCCGTTCCCCCTGGGCCATGGCGAGAAAAGCCTGTATTTGATCACCAAGTACATGGCCCTGACCGAGGAGGAGGCCCTGGCCATCCGCTGGCACATGGGAGCCTTTGACGACGCGGTGAAAGGCGGCAGCCGGGCGTTGGACGCCGCCATGGACGTGTCCCCGTGGGTGTGGCGCCTCCACGAGGCTGATATGTGCGCCGCCCGCATTGACGAAAGAAAGGCGGCGGGCGTATGAAAATGGACCTTTGCAAGCCCTGTTCCCTGGGCCTGGCGGCTGACGGCAAGAACGTCAAGCAGGTGGCGGGCCGGTGCGAGAAAATCACCTGCGCCCAGTGTGGCCGCCGCCGGTACGGATCTGCTTATGAAGTGACCGACAAAAAGAGGGAGGAAACGAGAAAATGAGCCAGAGATCAGAGAAGTACGCCCGCAACATGGAGCGCCGGGTGGGTAAACTGGAGCGGACGGTGGAGCAAATCACCACCGAACAGGTGCGCCAGGGTTCGCATATCTCCGTACTGGAGGACGATCTGGCCGTGTACCGCGCCGCCGTGGCAGAGCGGGACCTGCGAGAGGCCCGCCGCAAGACCCAGGAACAGCGCCAGCAGCGCCGTGAGGCAGAGGCGACCAGACGCAAGAACGCCCGCACCCTGGCCATGCTGGCCGTGCTGGTGGCCCTGGCGGTGGTCCTCCTGGCGCTGATCGGCTGCCGCGTTTCTGCTGCCGAGCGGGACAAGCAGGCCGCCGCTGCCCCCTCTGCCTCTGCCGCCCCCACCGTGACCGTGTGCGACCCGGTGGCCGTGCTGGACTTCCTGGCGGCCACCACGGTGCCGGAGGAGGGCGAGGACCCTATGGAGGCGGAGAAAATCGAGGAGGCCCTGCTGGCCCAGGGTTATTTCTCCCTGGCGGTCCCCATGCCCTTTGAATATCAGGACTATATGAGGACCTACTGCGCGGCCTACGGTTGCCCCTATCCCCTGGCCCTGGCGGTGGCAGAGGTGGAAAGCCACTTTGACATGGACGCGGTGGGCGCTGCTGGCGAGGTGGGGATCATGCAGTTAAACCCCGGCCCCGGCGGATCCTACCACGCGGAAATCCAGGCCGCCACCGACCTGGACCCCACCACCCCGTCCGGGAATATCGCCGGCGGGTGCTATAAGCTGGGCCAATACATGGCAGAGTTTCAGGACGCGGGCAAGGCGGCCATGGCCTACAACATGGGCCGAGCCGGAGCCATGGAGGCGTGGGCGGAGGGTATCACCTCCACCGACTACTCCGACGCCGTACTGGCAGCCATGGAGGACTGGGAATGTACCGTGAACGCATGGAACGGCCAGTAAGGACCGGTATGGAATACCGCACCCGACGTTCGCCGGCGGAGCGGACAAGGCTGGAACGCTGGGAAGTCAAAACCCTGGCCAAGGTAGTCCACCCCACGCGGGGCACCGTCGTGGTGCCGCACTGCTCCAACCTGGCCGCGCTGATGAACGCGGCGGAGGTATGGGGGTGCAGCTGGATGGAGATCCGGGACGCCAAGGTGTGGGCGGCGGATCCGGGTGCGGTGCCTGTCCCTATGCCACACATTATATAAAAGGAGGAACGGCAAATGCTGATCAACGAGGCCGGGCTGGTCCGGGCCATCAAAAGAGCGTACAAACACGGCGGTTATGTGGTGGCCAACCTGGGGGACGCCGTGGCCATCTACACGGAAAACTGGTACATACAGGCCAACCGCGCCCTGTTCTCCCGCAAGGCGCTGGCCACCATCGTGGAACACATGGGCATGATCCCGGAAAAGAACGTGCCCACCTCTATCCTGAAAGACGAAGATCCCCAGCTGGTATTAAAAGAAGTTGCCGCCGACGATATGAGCCGCTGGCGCGGCGGAGAGCGCGGCGAGGAGGTCACCCTGGTGCCGGTGATCATGCAGGGTTACCAGATATTCCAGCCGCCCGGCGGCGGGTCCTGCTGGGGCGTCCCTCTGTATCTGCTGGACATGATCGAGCGGGACGCGGCGGAGCATACCGGCGCCGACGTGGTAGACGAGGACCGCCTGCTGTGGGAGGCGGACGGTGAGGCCATCGTGATCGACACCGTGAGAAAAGCCCGGTCAAGCTGGGCCAAGGAGTGGGAGCGGGCCGTGTGGAACGCCCTGGAGGGCGTGGACCTCCACAAAGAGGAGGCTGGGGCGTGAATAACTTTGAAAGGATCACGGCCTCCCCGGAGGCCCTGGGGGCTTTCCTGGCCTCCCTCCCCGTCCTACAAGGCCCATGGGACGACGCTTTCCACCGGGCGTTCTGTGACACCTGCGACGCGGAGAACTGCGACGCTGAAAACTGTGCCCACCCGACAGAGCGGGACAACCCGACCTGGTGGCTGAAACTGGCCTATACCGGATCCGGCCCAGTCAGAACCGACAGCCCTGACCCATACAAGCGGCAGGCCGCCGATCTGCGTCTGGAGGCCCTGCACCAGCGAAACAGTTTTGGCCGGAACCTGCTGGCAACGGAATTGGAGGCGGCGGCGGCCACCATTGAGGCCATGGCCGCAGAACTGGAGGAAAAGAAATGAACAAAGAAACGCCGGCCTGCCGAACCTGCGGCTTTATGCAACTGACAGGCAGAGCCAAGATCACCAGGAACAATTCGCACCTGAAAGGGCCGCGTGGGGACTGTATGTGTGGACATCCCAAAGCACGGTATATTTTTGAAAAGGTATGCCCGCGCAGTCCGCGCATGGCGGGGTTTATCGGCTACACCGCGCCCGGCGGCAAACTCCCGCAGATTAAGACGTGCCCCAAGTGGTGCCCGCTGCGGCCTGAAAATCAGAGGGGTGGCGCACATGGCTGAAATGACCGTGACCGTGACCATGGCGCCGGAGGACTTCCAGGAGTTTATGGCATGGAAAAAAGACCGGAAACTTTACGACGCCGAAGTGAGCAAGATTAAGAAAAAATGGCTTTTATTGGCAAACAAAGCGACGTGGGCACTGGAGGAGGACCCGAAGCGACCCGGAAAGGTCAAAATCACCGACCAAGAACACGCGGCGGAACTGCTGGAACTTGCCAAGGACTACCTGGCATAAAAGAAAACCACCTGCGCCTGGTGCTGACAACACGGCGCAGGTGGCAATATAAGCGACGGTAAACCGTCCGAGATACTTATATTATACCACAATCCCGGACGGACCGCAAGCCGAAAATGACGGGGCCACGGCCCCGTAAAGCGCCGGTAAGAGCAATTAGCAAAGTGACCACCAGCCTAAAAAGGAGGATCGCACCGTGGCCTATGTCCATAGGAGGGTGCAGGCTGGTCCGTCCGTTGAACACAAGAAAATGCAATCTTTCCGGGTTCACACCAAGGGGGTCAAGCGGCAGCCGAACCACGGCACCACCTCCGAAAAGCAGGCCAAGATCAACGAGAACAAAACCGAGGAGATCCTGCGCTGGAAGATCAACGCCAATTTCGGTTATCGGGATCTCCACGCCGTCCTCCACTACTACGACAAGGGGACCACCTTTGACCAGCTATTGGAGGACCTGCAACTGTTCTTGAAACGCCTGCGGAGGGTGTGCCACCGCAAGGAGATCAAGCTGAAATATATTGCCGTGGTGGAAACCAAACGCATGACAAACCCCCACATTCACCTGATCGTCAATCGTATGGACCCGGAGATCATAGCGGAGGCGTGGGACGGTGTGCCTGACGGCGGCGGAAACGTCAGCTTTCAGCCGATGGACCGCCGGGGCAATCACTACAAGTTGGCCCACTACCTGATGAAAGAAAGCCGGTCCACCATGGCCCGCTACAAAGAGGCCGGGCGCCGGGGGAAAAGATTTTGGTGCAGTCAAAACCTGGACAAGCCCGTGATCACATACGAAACCGTGGCGGCGTCCAGCTGGCGGAAAGAGCCAAAAGCCCGAAAGGGCGCAGTCCTGTATAAGTTCGACGACGGATCCACCTGCCGCAGCGGGTGGCATGAAATCAGCGGCTACCCGTACCAAGAGTATTTCGAGGTTTTCAACGAATAGGAGGCAGCACAATGAAAATTTACATAGCCGGAAAGATCGCCGGCGATAAACGATACCGGGCCAAGTTCCGGGAGGCCGCCAAGACGCTGGAGGCGGCGGGCCATGTGGTCCTGAACCCGGCCACCCTGCCGGACGGCCTGGAACAGGCGGACTATATGCGGATCTGCCTGGCCATGTTGGACACGGCGGACCTGGCCGTGTTTCTCCCTGACTACCAGGAGAGCAAGGGCGCCATGGTAGAGTGGGGTTACTGCCAGCGGATCGGGAAAGACTGCGCCCTGTACCTGGAATTGACGGGAGGAGGCAGACGGTGAACGAATATAAAAAACTCCCCTGTGGGTTATCGTGGAAATTGCCCAGGTTTTGCGCTGGGCGGGCCTGTACTACCTGCCCTCTGCGTCGGACAGAAAAAGACGCCAAGTCACCGAAAAAAGGAGGCGGCAAACAGTGAGCAAAGCGCAGATTAGCCTATGGGAGGAAAAGATCGTGGACAGTTTCGCCGGCGGCGGCGGAGCCAGTACGGGCATTGAACTGGCCACGGGCCGGGTTGTGGATATTGCGATCAACCACGACCCTGACGCCATACTCATGCACAAAACGAACCACCCACACACGACGCATTACCAGGCAAGCGTGTGGGACGTGGACCCGCTGGAGGTCACCCACGGCAGTCCTGTGGGGCTGCTATGGGCCTCCCCTGACTGTAAGCATTTCAGCAAGGCAAAAGGCGGCAAGCCTGTGGAAAAGAAGATCCGGGGCCTGGCCTGGATCGTCCTGCGCTGGGCCGGAACGGTCCGCCCCCGCGTGATCATCCTGGAGAACGTGGAGGAGTTCCAGACCTGGGGGCCGGTCCGCAAAGGCAAGCCCGTCAAAAAGCTATCCGGCCAGACGTTCCACAAGTGGCTGGGCCAGTTGGAGGCCCTGGGCTACACCGTGGAATGGCGGGAACTGGTGGCGGCGGACTACGGAGCGCCCACCACACGAAAGCGGTTTTTCCTGATCGCCAGGTGCGACGGGCGGCCCATTGTGTGGCCAGAACCCACACACGCGCCGGCGGACAGCCCGGAGGTAAAGGCGGGCCTGAAAAAGCCGTGGAGGAGCGCGGCGGAGATCATCGACTGGAACCTGCCCGCCCCCTCTATTTTTGCCAGCAAGGAGGAAATCCGGGAACGGTACGGCGTGGCCGCTGTTCGTCCACTGGCCAAGAACACCATGCGCCGCGTGGCCCGTGGCGTGGACAAGTTCGTGATCAAATCGGCAACACCGTTTATTGTCCCGACGGGGTACGGAGAGGCACCAGGACAGCAGCCCCGTTTGCATGACATTAACGGCCCAGTTCCCACCGCTGTGGGGAAATGCCACCACGGCGTTGTGTCCCCTGTCATGGCGCCGCTGACCATGCACAACAACGAAAACGCCGCCGGGACGGCGATCACCGAGCCGGTGAACACGATCACCAGCAGCGGAGCGGGAGGCCATCAAATGCTGATCACCCCCACCCTGGCCGCCATTGGCCAGACGGGAGGCGGTGACCGCTGCCGGAGCGTGGAGGAACCGACCCACACCCAGGTTTCAAAGGCAGAGGAGTGCGTGGTGTGCCCTGCCATGATCCAGTATCACACGGAGCAGTCCGAAAAGGTGCGAGGCCAGGCGGTCACCGACCCAATTATGACCATTGACGCCTCCAACCGCTACGGCCTGGCGGCGGCCACACTGACCAAGTATTACGGCAGCGATCAGCACGGCCAAGAGATCCGGGACCCGCTCCACACCATCACGGCAAAGGACCGGGAGGGTGTCACCATGGCAAGCCTGTCAAAGTTTTATGGCGGAGTGGTGGGGGCAGAAATGCCCCAGCCCCTCCCGACGGTCACCGCCGTGGACCACAATGCCCTCCAGACTGCCCACATGGTCAAGCTGAAAGGCACCAACCTGGGTGGTCCGGTAACGGAGCCGGTGCAGACAATTACCGCCGGCGGAGGCCACCATGGTGTGGTCACGACCAGGATCGCCAAGGCGGAACCGGGGGCGCCGCTCCAGAACTGGCCGAAGATCCGGGAGGCCCTGAACGAGTTTTGCGGCTATCAGTTGGCAGAGGACGACGTGATCCTGTTCCTGATCGGCGGTGCCTGGTATTTCATGGCCGACATTGGCCTGCGTATGCTGACGCCCCGCGAGTTGTACCGGGCCAACGGTTTCCCGGACGATTACAAGATCGAGCGGGACTATATGGGCAACGTCTACGGGAAAAGCAAACAGGTGGCCCGCTGCGGCAACGCGGTCCCGCCGCCCTTTGCCACGGCCCTGGTCCGGGCAAACTTCCCGGAGTGGTGCGGCCAGACGATCACGACAATGGCAGAATTTGAAAAGGCGGTGGCGGTATGAACGGAAAAACAGCCACGTTTGAGTGGCCCGTGTCCCATTTTGACCTGGACCAGATCGCGGAAAGCGGCCAGGTTTTCCGCTGGGAGCGGCGCGGCCCGTGCAACTACCTGATCCCAGCGGGGGATCAGGTGTGCGTGGCCTATATGACGGCGCCGGACAAGCTGGCAATCCGGTGCCCGGAAAACCGGGCAGCGTTTTGGCGGTATTATTTCGGCCTGGGCGACCCGTACCCGGAGTATTGGCAGACGATCAACACCTGGGTGGAGCGGGACGGACCGGACGCCTACCTGTCCAGAGCGGCGGCGGAGGCCAACGGCATGGTGGTCCTACATCAACCCGCATGGGAAACAATGGCCGGCTTTATGATCAGCCAAAACAACAACATTCCCAGGATCCGGGCCAGTGTGTCCGCCCTGTGCCGCCGGTTCGGGAAAAAGATCACCACCGTGGACGGTGAGGAGTATTACACATTCCCGCCACCGGAGGCCCTGACCGACGCGGCGGAACTTGCGGGCCTGGGCCTGGGTTATCGGGACAAGTATATGGCAGCTATGGCCAGAGCCATCACCGGCGGCGGGCTGGACGTGCCCCTGGTGTCCGCCATGGACTACACCAGGGCCAAGGCAATCCTGAAAGCGATCCCCGGTATTGGCGAAAAGATGGCAAACTGCATTTTGCTTTACGGCATGGGGCACCTGGAGGCGTTCCCGGTGGACACATGGATCCGTCGGGTGCTGGATCGGGAGTTCCCGGACGGTTTCCCCATGGAACGCTATGCAGGTTTCGGCGGCCTGGTCCAGCAAATGATTTTCTACTACGAACGGAGGAGATAAACATGGGCATGATCGTCATTGGAGTGGGCACCACCAACCTGGGCAGCATGAGAACGGCGCCAAACGGCGACGTTGTGAGCGTAACGCCTGCGGTATGGAAACCGGATAGCAAGGGCGGAAGTGTGGCCATTTGGCCGCTGAACCCCGAAACAATGGAGCAGGACGGCCCGGCGGAGGTTTTCGGGGATTGGCAGGCCGCCGAATACCTGGCCAGAGCGTTGGAAATGATCCGCCCCAGCCGCCAGATCAACGTCCCGAACCTGGAGGCCATGATCCGGCAGGCCACAAAAGACGGTTTCAACATCTGCGACTATTGCCCGGATTTTAATTGCCGGGACTGCATTGTGAACGAGTGGAAAGGAGATCCCGAAAATGAATAAAACGAAAATTGACTGGGCCACCATGTCCTGGAACCCCGTAACCGGGTGCCGCCACGGCTGCCCCTATTGCTACGCCAGGAGGACCGCCCGACGGTTTGACGCCAACATGGAGGACCCCGCTGCCCTCCCTGGCGGCCTCCACGTTCTGGAGAACAAGATCAAGGCCACGCCGTACCCCTATGGGTTTGAACCGACCCTGCACCGCTACCGCCTGAACCAGCCGGAGCGCCAGGGAGAGCCGCAGACCGTATTCGTATGCAGCATGGCGGACCTGTTCGGGCGCTGGGTTCCCGCGGGCTGGATCAGGGACGTGCTGGACGCCTGCCAGCAGGCACCCCAGCACCGTTACCTGTTTTTGACCAAGAACCCGGCCCGTTATCTGGAATTGGACCAGCTGGCCCTCCTGCCCCATGAGAATAATTACTGGTACGGCAGCACTGTGACCAGCGAGGAGGACATGGCCATGTACCCCATGCCCTGGGCAAACATCAACACATTTTGGAGCATGGAACCGCTGCTGGGGCCGGTGGATATGGAAAAAGCGGAGGGCCTGCCCCAATGGGTGATCCTGGGCGCCGAAACGGGAAACCGGACGGACAAGGTGATCCCCTGCCGGGAATGGGTGGACAAAATCGTGAAGTTCTGCGCGGAGAATGAGATCCCCGTGTTCTACAAGGACAACCTGCGGGCATATTTCCCGGATCTCCCGGCCTCTGCTTTCCCCTGGGACAGCCAGGAGGAACCGGGCCAGAATTGGAAAGCCCACTATATGGGCCGCTTTGAGAGGCAGGAGTGAGCCATGGACAACACCGAAAAAGTGGAGATTGGCTACACCGTACCGAAAGAGCGGTGGATCGAGGCAGCCAAAAACCTGGAGGACCTGGGGAATGTGCTGGCTGGCAATCTCCTGGCCATAAATGGCGACGGGAGAGGGCAGGAGGACGCGGACGCACTTATGGCGGACATTGTACTGGCCTGCCTGGCATTGAACCATGTGGCGGAGTTTGCCGTTGACAAGTGCCGGATCATTCCGGTTACCGGGCAGAATGGAGGATAATATGCGGGCTGTGCTTATGAGCATGAAACCCCAATGGTGGGAGAAAATCCTGGCCGGGGAAAAGTTGCTGGAGATCAGAAAAAGCGCCCCCAAAGGCGGAGCGGGAGAGCCGGAGCCGTGGCCGCTGCTGGTCCTGGTCTATGTCAGCGGCACCGGAGCGGTGCAGGGCCAGTTCTCATGTGAGGGGTGGGTGAAAACCAACTATCTGCAATTCCTGGAAAGGCTGTCCTGCGTCCCGCTTGAAGATCTGGAGAAATACGCCGGAGGCCCCGGGAAAAAACTCTGCGGCTGGGTCATAAAATCGGCGGAAAAGTTCGACACACCCAGCCCGTTGGCGGAGTTCGGCCTGAACCGTCCACCCATGTCATGGCAGTACATAGAGATCCCGGACGCGGCGGAGGAATGAGAAATGGCCATAAACGTCAACGACCTGCCGCCGAAATACCAAAGGCAAGCCCTGGAAAAGTACATGGAACAGCAAGCGCGGCGGGGGCTTATGCCCTCCGCCGCCGTGCCGCAGGAAAAGGCAAAGGCAAATAAATACCACAACACCCCCACCGAGCGGGTCACGGCCTCCGGCGCTGTTCTCCACTTTGACAGCCAAAAAGAGGCCCGCCGGTATGACGTTTTAACCGCCCGCCTCCAGGCCGGGCAGATCCGCGACCTGCGCCTGCAGGTGGAGTTCACCCTGCAAGAGGCATACACAGACACCGAGGGCTGCAGGGTGCGGGCCATCCGGTACAAGGCGGATTTTACATACTACCGTCCGCCAGAAAACGGGAGCCACGCGGCATATTGGGCCGATCAGACAGGGACCCCGTGGGTGCTGGTGGTGGAGGACGTGAAAAGCCGGGCGACCAAAACCCAAAAATACGCAATCAAAAAGAAACTGCTAAAAGAGCGGTTCGGACTGGACATAACCGAGGTGTAAGAATGAGCGAACAGACAACGGGCGGGATCACCCGCGAGGCCGTGAAAGAATATCTGCAGCAATACCATGCGGCCCGCGAGGCCAAACGGCTGCTGGAACGTCGCCACGACGATTTGGTGCGCGAATTAAAGACCCCACCCATGGGATCGACATACAGAACTATGCCGACTTCAAAACCTCCGGCGAATACCGAGGGTTCCGTGTCCGTTGTCTTTCGCCTGGCGGAGGTTGAACAGCGCATAGACGACCAGCGGGAGGCCATGGGAAAGGCCGTGCTGAATGTTATGGACATGATCGACCTGCTGCCCATGGGGTCCACGGAGCGCACCGTTGTGGAAATGCGGCACATAGACTGCAAGAAGTGGGAGCGGATCTGCAAAGAGGTCCACATGAGCAGGTCCAGGGTGAACGACTATTACAACGCCGGCCTGGAGATCATCATGGCCAATAAGCGGGCGCGGAAATTAGTGGGCAAATATATGCGGGACAATCCTGCCCGTGAATAATTTTCCCGCTTTTGAAAAGTTCGGACACTATCGGACATTTGCCTGTGCTAAGATTGTACCGTGGAAAAAGAGAAAACGAGAGGCCGCCAGGGCGTGAAGAACTGGCGGCCCTTTCTTTTTCCATACCATGGGCCGGGGAGCGTACCGCAGGGGCTTTCCTCCTTTCACCCTGCGCCGCCGCGCTTGCTATGTGCGGCGGCCCGGCCCCAACCCTGTGCCCTGGGCGGCCTTTGCCGAGGGGCTGCCCAGGGCCTCCCACCCCCTGTTTGGGTCCTCCCTGGGACTTTGAGCGGTGCGGGGCAAGGAAAGCCCGGAATTTTTGTCCATGAGGGAGGAAAATTTCCGGGCTGTTACGTTACGGATTTTCAAAAACAGGACCGGCTTTATACCCCCTAAAGGGGGGTATAAGCCTGGAGGAAAGCGAGGGGCAAAACGCGAAATCACCCAAAGCCAGGAAAAGCGAAACCGGCGGCACCGATCAAGACGGCCAGCCGGCGGCGGAAAAGGAGGTGCTGCTGGTGGCGGGAAAGACCAAAAAGACGACCACAGGCAAGATCGAAAAGCCGGTGGTCATGTCCGGGGCAGTCCCGGAGTGGTCCAGCACCAAGGCGATCTCCAAACTGCTGGGAAAAACCGTCCGGCGGATCCAGCAGTTGACCCAGGAGGGTGTCCTGGAAACCGAGGTGCCGCCCGGCGGCGGCGCCCGGAAGTATCGGACCTGCGAAACGGTCCAGCGGTATATTGCCCATGTTGAGCAGAAAGCCCAGGAAACCGGGGAAAACAGCCGAGCGGCGGAACTGAACCTGAAAAAACTGCAGGCGGAGGTTGACCTGAAAGAAAGCCAAGGCCAACTCCACCGCCTGAAAACAGCGATTGCAGAGGGCAAATATATTTCGGCAGACCAGGCCACCGAGGAATTGGCGGAGTTCCTGGCCACGTTCAAAAAGTTTGCCATGAATATCCCGCCCCGCATGGCCGGCACCATGTCCAGCTATGCCGACGCGGTGACAGTCCGGGCCATGGAAAAAACCATGCGTAAGGAATTGGAGGCCCTGCTGGCCGCATTTTCGGACGGAGCCGTGGCAGAGCAAACGGAGGACGGGGAGCCATGAAAAAATACCGCCAAAAGCCTTATACAGTGCCGCCGTGGATCCACAAGGCTGTGCAGGTATTACGCCCAGTCGAGCGGGTCACCGTGTCAAAATGGGCAGAGGCCAACCGCGTCCTGCCGGACAGCAATTCCATACCAGGCCCGTGGCGTAACAGCGTGACCCCGTACCTGGTGGAGATCATGGACGCCTTTTCCGACGAAATGGTGGAAGAAATTATTTTTGTAAAGCCCACCCAGGTGGGCGGCACATCTGCCATGGAGAATATGCTGGCAAGCGCGATAGCCCAGGACCCGGCGCCGGCCATGTGCGTCTACCCATCCGACGATCTGGCGGAGCGCACGGTGGAAAGCAAACTGGACCCGATGATCAAAAGCTGCAAGGTCCTGGCCGCAAAATACCGGATCAACGACAGCAAAAAACTGGCCTTAAAGTTCACGGACATGGTGGTGTACCTGACGGGTGCAAACAGCCCGGCAGACCTGGCCAGCACAAATATACGCTATCTTTTCATGGACGAAGTGGACAAATTCCCCGGAGCCTCCAAGAAAGAGGCGGACCCCGTTTCCCTGGCCAAGGAACGCACAAAGACGTTTTTCAACCGCAAGATCTTCATGGCCTCCACGCCGACCCTGAAAACGGGCCATATTTGGAAAGCCAAAGAGGCGGCGGACGTTGAAAAGCATTATTTTGTCCCCTGCCCCCATTGTGGGGCATTTATCGAATTGAAGTTTGCACAAATCAAGTGGCCATCCAAAGAGGACGTGCCGGAGAACGCGGACCGGGCGGAAATGGCCACCTACGTCTGCCAGGAATGTGGGTGCGTGATTACCGACCAGGACAAGGGCAAAATGCTGGCCGCCGGGCGCTGGAAACCTGTGCGGCAAAAGACCCAACACCCCAAAAGCGTGGCCTTTTGGATGAATACCCTGTATTCCCCCTTTACCCGGTTTTCTGATATTGCGCGGGAGTTCATGCGATCCAAAGACGACCCGGAACTGCTGCACAATTTCGCCAATAGCTGGCTGGCCGAACCCTGGGAGGACACCAAGCTGAAAACCAACGCCGAAATGGTGATGGAGCGCCAGACGGAAACACCGGAATGGACGCTGCCGCCATGGACCAAGCTGGTGACCGGCGGGATCGACGTACAGGAGAATTGCCTGTACTGGACAATCCGGGCCTGGGGCGATTATATGACCAGCCAAAATATTTCCCACGGGCAGGCCCTTTCCATGGGTGAGGTTGAACGGATTATGAATACCGAGTTGACCATGCCGAACGGCGAAAAGGTCATGGTCAACCTGGCCCTGATGGACAGCGGCGACCAGACAGAGGACGTTTATGAGTTCTGCGCCCTGAACTCCGACTGGGCGCTGCCCTGCAAAGGCACCACCACCATGCTGTCCCATTACCGCCTTTCCACCGTGAACAAGGCCGGGAGCCGGGCCAATGGCATGACCCTGGTGCTGGTGGACGGCGGAAAGTACAAGGACCAGATCGCCGCCCGCATGAGGAAAGAAAACGGGACCGGCGCCTGGATGGTATATCAAGGCTGCGATCTTGATTACGCCGAACAGGTCACCGCAGAACACAAGATCACCGAGCGGAGCGGGGGCAAGGAGGTCCAGCGGTGGATCCTGAAAACCTCCCACGCGGACAACCATTACCTGGACTGCGAAGTGTACGCGGCGGCGGCTGCCGACGTGCTGGGCGTCCGCAACCTCTACCTGCAGAACCGAGTGGAGGAGAACGCCCAGGAGGTCAAAAAGCGGGCGGAGCCGAAACCGGACACCCGCCCCCAGGAGGAAAATTGGATCAAAGATAACGATAACTGGATTTAACGGAGGCCATGAACATGAGCAACACCAACAACCCGGCGGAAATGCTGGAACAGATCAACGCCGCGATCACGGCGGTGCTTTCCGGCGGCCAGTCCTACAAGATCGGCAGCCGGAGCCTGACCCGTGCGGACCTTTCCACACTCCAGGCCATGCGGGCAGAACTGGAGGCGCAGATCACCGCAGGCCAAGCCTCCCCCCTGCTGGATCGCACCTATGTGGCGTTCTTTGACGGGAGGTGATCGGCATGGGAGCCATTGACAAGATCATAGGCGTGGTATCTCCCCAAAAAGCCTATGAGCGCGAAATGTGGCGCCAAGCATTGGAGGCGGCCAGAGGCTACGACGCCGCCAGTTATGGGCGCCTGAACTCCGGCTGGAGGGTCCACAACGACAGCGCGGAGAACACGGACAGAATGACCCGTGACGTGATCCGCGCCCGCGCCCGCGACCTGGAGCGAAATAGCGATATTGCCCAGGCGGTCCTCCACGCGTTTGAGCGCAACGTGGTGGGCAAGGGCTACACCCTGCGGGCAAAGACCGGGGACGAAACCCTGAACAAAGAGATCGAAAAAGCGTGGAAACGCTGGTGCAAGGCCCGCAACTGCGACGTGACCGGGGAACAATCTTTTAACCAGATCCTACGCATGGCCGTGGACCGCAAAAAGGTGGACGGCGGCCTGCTGTTCGTATACCGCTACACCGAGGGCGGCGTGGTCCCGTTCAAACTGCAGATCATGGAAGTGGACGAACTGGACACCAGCCAGACCACACCACACCAGCGGGGAAACCGCGTTGTGGGAGGTATCGAGTACAACCAGTACAGGCGCCCGGTGGGCTACTGGTTCCGGCAATATGACATTGAGGGCTGGCAGCTGACGCAGCCGGTGTATATCGAGGCCAAGGACGTTTATTTTTACAAATCCAAGCGGCGGCCCAGCCAGTTGCGTGAAATCTCCGACATGACCCACACGATCACGCGGATCAGGGACACAAACGAGTTTATAACCGCTGTGTCCGTCAAGGAGCGGATCGCGGCCTGCCTGGCCGTATTCATCAAAAAGGCAGTCCCGGCGGGCGGGTTCGGGCGCGGCGGCGTCAGAACGGAAAACGGCACCGTGGACTATGAGGGCAAGAAGCTGACGCCGGGTATGATCCAAAGCCTGGGCGCCGGCGACGAAATCCAGGTGGTGGATCCCAAGGGGGCCGCCTCTGACGCCACGGCCATGGTCAAAACGCAGCAGGCATTGATTGGCGCCGGCCAGGGGTTGAGTTATGAGGCTGTCAGCCGTGACATGGCGGGCGCCACCTACTCCTCCGCCCGTCAAAACGCCATCGAGGACGAAAGCACCTACGCCGAGGACGTGGAAATGCTCACGGACTTTATGAGCGAGGTTTACGAAAACTTTGTGATCTCCGGTTATCTCTCCGGGCTGTTCAATATGCCCGGCTTTTGGGATAAAAAGGCGGACTACCTGGATCATACATGGGTAAAGGCCCCCAAGAAGTGGATCGACCCCTCCAAGGAAAGCACCGCCAACAAAACCGCCCTGCAATCCGGTCAAAAAACCTACCAGGATATTTGTGCGGAGCAGGGCAAGGACTGGAAAGACGCCGTGGACGAAACGGCGGAGGTCCTGAAATATGCCCGCGAAAAGGGCGTTGAGATGGGAGGTGTGATATTTGGAAATGGTACGACAGCAGCCCAGCAAAACACCGGATCCGAACCGGGCCAGGGATAAAAACCAGGGCACCCGGAGCCAGGGGCAGATCGTTTTCCGCGCAGCGGAGGATCAGAACAGCCGGCGGCGGACGATCAGCTTTTCCAGCGAGGAACCATACCAGCGTTGGTTCGGTATGGAGATCCTGGACCATTCGGACGGAGCCATGGACCTTTCCCGCCTGAATGAGGTGGGCGTGGTCCTGTTCAACCACAACACGGACAAGGTGCTGGGCCGAGTTCTGCGGGCCTGGGTGGAGAACCGCCGGGGCATGGCAGAAATTGAGTTCGACACCGACGACGACGCCGAAAAGATTTTCGGAAAGGTCAAGGCCGGAACCCTGAAAACCACGTCTGTCCGCTATGCGGTGGACAGCTGGGAGGAAGTGGCGCCGGGCAAGACCTCCGCAGACGGACGTTTCACCGGCCCGTGTCAGATTGCCCGGAAATGGACCCCCATGGAGGTTTCCATTGTGTCCGTACCGGCAGACGCCACCGTGGGCGTTGGGAGGGCTGACGGCGAACAGAACGCCGGCGGCACCACCCTTTCCCTTTATGAGCGACAGATCCAGATCAACAAAAACAGATATTGGAGGTAAGAAAAATGACCATTCAGGAAATGATCGCCCGCCAGCAGGAGATCGTCAACGGCGCCCGCGCCGCTGGCCGTGACCTGACGGCGGAGGAACAGACCGAGTTTAACGGCCTGCAGCGCCAGATTGACGCAGGCCAGGGCGGTGAGCCTACCGGAGGCGCCCCTGCCGGCGGACAGCGCGGTGCAGAGGATCCCGCCCAGGGCGGCAATCCTGCCCCCTCTGACGGCCAGCGCGGTGCCGGCGCTCCTGCCGCTGCCCCTGCCGCACCTGACGCCGGCCAGGCCGTGACTGCAGAGCGTCAGCGGATCAGCGACATTGTGGCCCTGTGCCGCCAGACCGGCATGGAACCGGATCAGTATATCCGCAGCGGCGCCACCATGGACACCGTGCGGACCGCTGCCCTGGAACACTTGATGAAGCATGGGCGCCCTCTGTCCAGCCGCATGAATGACGATCCCGGCGACAACTTCCGGGCCGCTGCCACTGACGCCCTGCTTATGCGTACCGGTGTGAACGTGGAGAACCCCGCCCAGGGCGTGGAGCAGTTCCGGGGCATGAGCCTGCGGGATCTGGCCATTGAGTGCATGGCCCGCGACGGCCAGGGCAGCACCACCGAACTGCTGCGGATGGGCAAGGACGACCTGTGGACCATGGCCTGCCGCCAGTTCTTCAACCCCACTTCCGCATTTCCTGCGATCCTGGACAACACGATCCGCAAGACCATTGAGAACAGATACCGGACCGTGCCCACCACGTTCCAGCTGTGGACCAGCAAGGGCAGCGTGACCGACTTTAAGCCTACTAAGGATCATTCCTACCTGGCGGGCGGCGCTGGCGAGTTCCTGCTGGTGGGCGAAAACGGAGAACTGAAGCACGACACCCCCAAGACGGAACTGCTGCCCCAGCGCAAGGTTGATACCTATGGCCGCCAGTTCTCCATGAGCCGCCAGGCGTTTATCAATGACGACATTGGTTTCATTACCGAGGTCCCCGGCCTGTATGCGGCCAGCGCCAAGCGCACGATCAACAAGCAGGTGTACTCCATCCTGACGAAGAACCCCGCCATTTTCGACGGCGTGACCCTGTTCAACACCGCGCACAACAACCTGATCACCACCGGCGCCAAGCCCTCCATTGACACCCTGCAGGCCATTATGCTGAAACTGCTGCGCCAGACTGACCCGTTTGGCGAGGCTATCACCATCCAGCCCCGTTACATCATCGTGCCCGTGGGTTACGGTTTCCTGCTGTCCCAGCTGCTGGAAACCCAGCAGATCAGCGTGGACGGCATTGGCAACAAGGCCGTGAACCCGCTGTATAACTACCGCAATCAGCTGCAGGTCATTGAGGAGGGCACCCTGAACGTCCTGGCGGGCGAGGGGAACGCCGTGCCCTGGTTCATGGTGGGCGATCCCAGCTACGCCAAGTCCATCCAGGTTGATTACCTGAATGGCCAGGAAACCCCCACCATTCGCCGCAGCGAGGTCCCCGGCCAGCTGGGCTATGTTTGGGACATTTGGCTGGATTGGGGCATTACCGCCGTGGACTTCCGTGGTATCGCGAAAAACCCCGGCGTGACCATCGAATAAGGGAGGTAAAGAAAAATGAAAGCTACCTATTGGCAGCGGGGTGAAACCCTGGACTACACCCCTAAAAAGGCCGTTGAAAACGGCGAAGTTGTAAGCCTGGGCACCCGGATCGGTGTGGCCGGCGGCGATATTAAGGCCGGCGAACTGGGCCACCTCCATGTGGTGGGCGTCTTTGAAATGCCCAAGGCCGCGTCCACGGCCATCACCATGGGCGCCGCCGTCTACTACGACGCCGGCGCTGGCGTGATCACCACCACCAGCGCCAGCAACGTCCCGGCGGGCTATGCCGCCGCAGCGGCGGACGCCAACGACGCCACCGTGCTGGTCAAACTGCTGGGCTGATCGGAGGACGCCATGAAAAAGTTTCTGCCCTGAAAAATATCTGAATGGAGGAACTACACATGAAAGCATTGACCGCAAAGCGGGCGGTCCTGTACCAGGGCCGTATGTATGAGCCTGGCGACGCCCTCCCCGCTGGTGACAGCAAAATGGTGGAGGCGTGGCTGCAGGCCGAAAGCGCGGAATGGACCGGAGAGGACCAGAAACCCGCCCAGGAGGGCCAGGAGATCCAGGGAGCCGCAGAGGGCACCCAGGAGGGCCAGGAGGGCCAGGGAGCCGCAGAGGACGCCCAGGAGGGCCAGGAGGGCCAGGGAGCCGCAGAGGGCACCCTGGACGTTGTAGACGGCCACCTGACCCGCGAGAGCCTGGAAACCATGACCAAGGCCAACCTGGAAAAGCTGGCCAAGGACATGGGCGTGGAGATCCCCAGGGGTGCCACCAAGGCGCTGATCATTGAGCGGCTGGCGGCGGTTACCGTTGAGGCGACGGCCCCTGACGGGGGTGCCCAGTGATGGGCGCCCCCAGCTTTAAGGACCAGATCGCGGCGGATATTTTCGGCACGTTCCTGAACGCCCAAGAGTTTGCGGACGCCCACACCGTCAACGGCAAGGAAATGACGGTGGTGGTGGACGACAACGAACTTTTGGAGCGGGATAAATCCAAACTGCTGGGGGCGCCGCTGAATGGGACCTATAAGGCAAGGCGCCTGATCTATGTGGCGCGGGCGGAGTTTGGACCCCGCCCGGCCATTGGCACCATGCTGGCCCTGGACGGGCGGCAATACAAGGTCAAAGACAGCACCGAGGAGGCCGGAGTGCTGGCCATTGAATTGGAGGCGGTGAGATCGTGAGCGAAAACGGGGCGATCCTGCAAATCGACGTTGACGGAGAGATCCAGAAGATCGTCCGACAGCTGAACGATCTGCCGACCCAATTAAAGGCCCCCACGGTGCTGGCCAGAGCCATGAACCTGACCGCCAACGAAATCAAGCGGAAGATCGGAAAGCAGGCCAGGAAAAAATATGCCATCACCGACGACAGGATCCTAAAAGACAAGAGCAAGGGCGCCATGTACCTGGAAAAGGCCACGGGCGCCGACCCCGCCGCTGCGCTGATCTCTAAGGGCGGAATGATGGAGGTTATGGCCTACACCACCCGGAAGAACGACAGCGCCACGGCGGCCATGTTGAAAGTGCTGAACGAAAGCAAGTTGACCGCGTTGGAGGTGGAGGGGCGGAAAGCCTTTGAAACTACTTTCAGGAGCGGACATACCGCAATCGTGCAGCGCCGGACAGAGGACCGTCTGCCGATCAAAAAACTGCTGGCCCCGGCTGTGCCGCACCTGTACGGCAAAAGCT
>CAMFBN010000033.1 GCA_945948535.1 uncultured Clostridia bacterium | reverse complement strand
TCATGGGAATCTGGGGTGAACTAGATCATTGGTATCACCTCTTTGTAGCTATATAATAACACCGCTGTTTGTAAAATACAAGATGGAAACCTTCCTAAAAAAGTGTTGTATTATCCGTGCAAATGGGAGAAAATCAGCTCTGAAGGGGAATCATAATTGACTGCGGTGAGATACCGTGCTATAATAAGTTTATTGAGCGCCCCGGCAGATCCTGCCGGGGTGTGTCCTGCCAACGGAGGGAACAATATGGAATGGAATTTGGTGGAGGCGCTGGAATACTACCGCCGTCAGGGCGCGCCGGGGGATCAGAACGCCCTGATTGCCCTGCTGAAGGAGATTCAGAAGGAAAACGGCAGCATTCCGGCGGAGACTCCGGCAAAAATCGCGGAATTCTACGGCATCCGGGAACCGCTGGTGCTGGCCCTCATCCGGCGGATTCCCAGAGTGCGGCTGTCCGGGGGACACTGCATGGAGCTGTGTGCCGGGCCGAACTGCGGCAAAGCCGCGTTTCTGGCGGATTACGCCGAAAAACACGCGCCCAGGGGTGTGACCGTGAAACGGGTGGGCTGTATGCGCCTGTGTGGAAAAGGCCCCAATCTCCGCTGGGACGGCGAGGTGTACCACCGGGTGGACAAGGCCCTGATTCAGCATCTGATGGAACAAAAATAAGGCTTCTGTGCCCCTGCTGACGGCAAAATTACCGGTCAGCAGGGGTGCTTTTGTGCGATTATCCACCGGCAGAATACGCTTTTCCGCCGTGCAGGAACATTTTGGAGGAATGCTGTAAAATATAGTCAAAAATTCCAAACCGAATGGCGATATTGCACAAACGGTGACGGCTTGCGGTGAATGCCGACTCGATTTTTTGCATAATCAACCGTCAAAAATCGCAAATAAACCGTCAATTTTCAGGATATAATGGGGTGTGGCAGGCGCACTATGCAATTTTGAACTTGCAAAAATGCAAATTCGTGGTATAATGCAGCTATCACTCACTCCGTAAAACCGGAGAATACAAGGAGGAAAAGACTATGAAAATGAAGAAGACTCTCTCCATCGTTCTGGCAGTTATCGTGGCAGTGACTCTTCTGACAGCCTGCGGCGGGACCAAAGCCGCGACCAAGATGACCATGGGCACCGGCGGCACTGCCGGCACCTACTACGCCTTCGGCGGTGTACTCGGTCAGTACATCAAGAACAAGGCGGGCATCGACGTGACCGTGGTTTCCACCGACGGTTCCAAAGCAAACATTGAATCCATCGCCTCCGGTGACTACCAGCTGGGCACCGTGCAGTCCGATGTTATGGCTTACGCCTGGGCAGGCACCCGCTCCTTCGAGAGCACCGGCGCCATCGACTCCTTCCGGGTGGTGGGCGGCCTGTACGCCGAGGCGGTTCAGCTCATCACCATGGACCCCTCCATCAAGTCCGTTGCCGATCTGGCGGGCAAGAGCGTCTCTATCGGCGCCCCCGGTTCCGGCGTTTACTTCAACGCCGTGGATGTGCTCACCGCCGCCGGCCTGACCGAGAATGACATCAAGCCCCAGTACCAGAGCTTCGCTGACTCTACCGACGCTCTGAAGGACGGCAAGATCGACGCCGCCTTCATCGTGGCCGGCGCTCCCACCGCCGCCATCACCGAGCTGTGCACCACCAACGACGCGTATCTCGTGCCCATCGACGGCGCGGTTGCCGACAAGCTCATGGCGGACTGCCCCTTCTACACCGCCTACAGCATCCCCGCGGGCACCTACAACGGTCAGGATACGGATGTGACCACCGTCACCGTGAAGGCAACCCTGATCGTCTCTGCTTCTGCCAGTGACGACGATGTGTACAACCTGACCAAGGCCATCTTCGACAATGTGGACGCCATCGCCGCCGAGAACGGCAAGGGCAAGGAGCTGAGCGTGGAGAACGCAACCTCCGGTATGTCCGCTCCCTTCCACGCAGGCGCAGCAAAATACTACGCCGAGAAGGGCGTGACCGTGGAGACCAAGTAAGCACGGCGCTTTCTTACCAACGAATCATCTGGCTGCGGCGAGCGTATCGCCGCAGCCAATTCGCAAATATGCAGGGCGGAGGAAAAGCCCCCGCATCCGGGGGAGCCTTTCCCCAGCCCTGTATCGGCACAATAATATATAGCGCGGTATGGCAGCCTGCGTCTGTGAAATATGGAAGGAGATTGAAAATGGCATTGTTTAAGAAAAAAACCAAGCCGGAAGCGCCTATGGACTTAGAAGCGGTCATGAAGAAATTCGACCAGGAATCCAACGTCCGGATTTGGGAAGGGAAGCCCAGAATCGCGGTCAACTGCGTGCTGGCGGCGTTTTCCCTGTTCTGCCTGTATGTGACCCTGTTTGCCAGCTGGCTGGAGGAGCTGCGGCTGACAACCTTTGTGGCGTGGATTGTTTTTCTGGGATTTCTGGTGTTCCCGGCGAGAAAGTCCCATCAAAAGCCCAATCACATCCCGTGGTATGACATTCTCACCATGGTGCTGGGCACCGGAGCGTTCCTGTACTTTTCCTTCAACGCCGTGACCATCATCCAGCAGGGCACCCGGTTCGCGCCCTACCAGATCGTCATTGGCATTATCGGCATTCTGGCGCTGGCGGAGGTCTGCCGCCGGAGCGTGGGCCTGCCTATTCTGATCGTGGCGGGGTGCTTCCTGGCCTACGCCCTGATCGCGGGTCTGAGCAATCCCACCCTGTGGGGCAAGCTCAACTACATCGTGCGCTATCTGTTCTACAGCAAGGAAGGCATTCTCTCCACCCCCGTCAACGTGTGCTCCAAATTCATTGTGGTCTTCATCATTTTCGGCGCGTTCCTGGAGCGTACCGGCATCGCGGACTTCTTTATCAATGTAGCCAACTCCATTCTGGGCAGCCTGTCCGGCGGCCCCGCCAAGGTTGCCGTGGTTGCCAGCGCCTTGCTCGGCATGGTGTCCGGCTCCTCTGTGGCGAATACCGTGGGTTCCGGCTCCGTCACCATCCCGCTGATGAAGAAAACCGGCTATGACTCCGAGTTTGCCGCCGCTACCGAGGCCTCCGCCTCCACCGGCGGGCAGATCATGCCCCCCATTATGGGCGCCGCCGCCTTCCTGATGGCGGACTATGTGCAGATTCCCTACGGCCAGATTGCCTTGAAAGCCATTCTGCCTGCGGTGCTGTACTTTGCGGGTATTTTCGTGGCGGTGCATCTGGAAGCCAAGAAGCTGGGCCTGCGGGGCCTGAGCCGGGAGGAGCTGCCCCGTCTGCGGCCGTTGCTGAAAAAGGTCTACCTGCTGCTGCCGCTGGTTCTGCTGGTTTATCTCGTCAGCACCAGCACCAGAAGCATCCAGTACGCCGCCGCCATCGCCATTGTGGCAGCGATTTTCGTCTCTCTGTTTGATAAGAAGAATCGGATTACCCCCAAGCGCCTGCTGGAAGCCCTCGCTGCCGGCGGTCAGGGTACCATCACCGTTGCCGCCGCCTGCGGCATCGCCGGTGTCATTGCCGGAACCATCACCATGACCGGCCTTGCCAATATGCTGATTAACGGCATCGTCATGCTGGCAGGCAATCAGGTGCTCATTGCCCTGCTCCTGACCATGATCTGCTGCATCGTGCTGGGCATGGGCGTGCCCACCACTGCTACCTACTGCATCATGGCGGCTACCTGTGCCCCCATCCTGATTCGTATGGGCGTGCCCGCCATCGCGGCCCACTTCTTCGTGTTCTACTTCGGCATCGTGGCCGACCTGACGCCCCCTGTGGCGCTGGCCGCCTATGCCGGTGCCGCCATCGCCCAGGGCAACCCCATGAAGACCGCCATCACCGCCACCAAGCTGGCGGTTGCCGCCTTCATCGTGCCCTACGTCTTCGCCCTGAATCCCGCCATGCTGTTTGTGGACACCAACCTCGTGGGCGTCATTACCATCAGCGTTACTTCCTTCGTGGGCATCTTCGCGGTGTCCGCTTCTCTGGAGGGCTACCTCAAGACCGATATGCCCTGGTATGAGCGCGTGGTCTGCTGTGTCGGCGGCCTGATGCTGATTTTCCCCGGCGTGACCACCGATGTCATCGGCGTGGCGATGGTTGCGCTGGTGTTCGTCATGCAGTTTGCCGCCGCGAAAAAGAGCGGAACGCTCCCCAACCCGGCGGAATAATATGGGAATGGACGGCGGATTTCGCCGTCCGTTTTCCGCATTTGGAAGTTTTTCACGATAATCCGTCGAATATGGGAAAAATATTGGCCCATTTTTTGCAGGAAACCCCTTGCAAAACGGGGAATCTGGTGGTATAATATCCCCGTTAAACGGTAGAATGTAGGCAAAGAGAGGCGCAAGCGCCTCTCTTTCTTCTTAGCCTTAAGGAGGAAAAGCCAATGAAGGTGACAGAACTGGTGGCGGAATTCGCCCGCCCCATTGTGGAAGCCCACGGGTGTGAGCTGTGGGATGTGGAGTATGTCCGGGAGGGCAGCGACTATTTCCTGCGGCTGTACCTTGACAAGGAGGGCGGCGTGAATATCGATGACTGCGAAGCCGTCTCCCGGGCCGTTGACCCGATTCTCGACGAAAAAGACCCCATCCCCGGGTCCTATCACTTCGAGGTCTGCTCCGCCGGACTGGAACGGGTGCTGAAACGCCCGCCCGATTTCCAGCGATTCCTGGGCAGCCCCATTACCGTGAAGCTTTACCGCCCCAGAAACGGTCTGAAGGAGATTCCCTGCGTACTGAAAGCTTACGATCAGGGAAAACTGACCGTGGAGGCGGGAAAAGAAACCATTACGTTTGAAAAATCCGAGGTCGCCCAGGTGCGGCTTCGCGTGGAATTCTAAGGAGGCACGAACATGGCAAGAAAGACAGCCAAGAAGCAGGCCGAAGCGCCCAAGGTTGACATCGGCGCGGAAATCTTCGCTTCCCTGCGGGAGCTGGAGAAGGTCAAGGGCATTCCCGTGGACTATATGGTGGAGCGTCTGAAGCAGGCGCTGACCAACGCCTACCGCAAGGATCGGGAGGATCACCGGGACGTTCCCGCCGAGAACGTGGTGGTGAACCTCAGTGAGGAAGGCCTGAGCATGTTCCAGATCAAGACCGTGGTGGATGAGCTGACCGATCTGGCGCTGGAAATTCACGTTGACGCCGCCCGGCGGATCAACCCCAACGTGAACGTGGGCGACACCGTGGCCATCCCCGTGGACATTCAGAAATTCGGACGTATCGCCGCCCAGACTGCCAAGCAGGTGGTGATTCAGGGCATCCGGGAAGCCGAGCGGGGCGTCATGTACGAGTCCTATTCTTCCAAGGCGCAGGAGCTGCTCACCGGTACCGTGCTGCGGATTGACCCCACCACCGGGGATATGTTCATCCGCATCGGTCAGGGCAACGAGACTTCCGATGCGATCCTCCGCGCTTCCGAGCAGATTCCCGGCGAGAAGCACAAGGAAGGCGACCTGATTCGCGTCTACGTGCTGGAAGTCCATAAGATGGGCCGGGGCCCGCTGGTGCACGTGTCCCGCACCCATCCCAATCTGGTGCGCCGCCTGTTCGAGCTGGAGACCCCCGAAATCGCCGACGGTCAGGTGGAAGTGCGCAACATCGCCCGGGAAGCCGGATCCCGCTCCAAGATGGCGGTTCGCGCCACCATGGAGGGCGTGGATCCCGTAGGCGCCTGCGTCGGCCCCCGGGGCGGACGTGTGGGCGCCGTGGTGGAAGAGCTGGGCGGCGAGAAAATCGACATCGTGGTCTGGAGCGAGGACCCCTGCGAGTACGTCCGCAGCGCTCTCAGCCCCGCCGATGTGATCTCCGTCAGCCTGATTCCCGGTCAGAAGGCCTGCCGGGTTGTCGTGCCCGACGACCAGCTGTCCCTTGCCATCGGCAAGGAGGGTCAGAACGCCCGTCTGGCAGCCCGGCTCACCGGCTATAAAATCGACATCAAGCCCGCTTCTCAGGCAGAACCCGTCGAGGAGCCCAAAGAAGAGCCTGCCGAGACAGAAGAGGCAGATACCGTAGAAGAATGATTGGAAATGGAGAGATGTATGGAACTGGAGTAGAATAACTCCACACTCCACTCTCCACACTCCAAATTGAGGAAAGGGTAGTCCAAATGCAGAAGAAAATCCCCCAGCGGCAGTGTATGGGCTGCCGGGAGCGGAAGGCCAAGCGGGAGCTGATCCGGGTGGTTCGCACCCCGGAAGGGACCGTGAGTCTGGACTTCGGCGGAAAAATGAACGGACGGGGAGCCTACCTGTGCCCCAACCCCGAGTGCCTGAAAAAGGCTCTGCGCTCCAAGGCGCTGGACCGCAGCCTGGAAGTGACCATCCCCGAGGATGTTTATGCCCGGCTGGAGAAGGAAATGGAGGCAGGCCGTGGAGAATAAGGCGCTGAACTACCTGTCCCTAGCCCGGAAGGGCGGCATGGCGGAGCTGGGCGAGGAGCCTGTGGGCGCCATTGCCAGAACCGGGAAGGCCTACGTAATTCTGGTTGCGTCGGATGCCTCCGACCATACCTGGCGGCGGGCAAAGTCCTTTGCCGCGGGCACGGAGCAGCAGTGCGTCCGCATGGAGGCCACCAAGGACGAGATGGGACTGGCCATCGGCAGAACCAGTCTTGCCATTGCCGCCATCACGGACGTAGCCATGGCCCTGGCGCTGGTGAAGGCCCTGCCCAAGGCCGACCCCCAGACGCTGGAGGTGCTCACCGCCAAAGCTGCGAAAGCCAAAAAGCGGCAGGCGGAGGCCAAGGCCCATCAGCGGAATTTGAGAAAAGGGAAGAAGTAATTTTTGAGTTGACAGTTGACAGTTGACAGTTGACAGTGACTCAGTTCGATAACATTGCGTATCCAACCATGGAGGTGCTTTTATAGAATGAGTTTTGTTAAGTATCGTGTGAAGGAGGTCGCCGCGGATTTCGGCGTCACTCCCAAGGAGATTTCGGAGATTGTCGGAAAGTTCGGCGAGAAGCCCAAGTCCTACACCCAGGTCATGACGGACGAGGAGCTGAATGTGGTATTTGACTACATGACCCAGACCCATCAGATCAGCTCCATGGAGCAGATCTTCGCGGTGAAGCCCACCGCCCCCAAGGCGGAACCCAAGGCAGAGAATAAGCCCGAACCCCGCAAGGACGCGAAGCCTGCTGCCCAGCAGCCCAAGGCCCAGAATAACGCCCGTCCTCAGAATGCGCCAAAGCCCCAGTCCGCCCCCGCTGCCCAGCAGCAGGCGGCCCCCAAGGCGGAAAAGCCCAAGGAGCCGGAACGCAAGCGGGAGCGCCGGGTGGTGGATACCTCCGCCGTGCAGGTCAACGCCAACCGCTTTGCCGACGTGGATAATCTGGTCTCCGAGCGGGTTCAGAACTATCAGGGCGGCAAGCAGCGTATCGGCGGCGGCAAGGGCAAGCAGCCCAACAAGCAGCAGAAGGGTAACTTCCGGGGCAACAAGAGCCGCAACGAGGAGCAGGAAAAGATGCGCCGCCTTCAGATGGAGGTGGCCCGCAAGGCGCCCGTCACCGTGAAGATTCCCGATGAAATCACCGTGGGCGAGCTGGCTTCCCGGATGAAGAAAACCGCCGGCGAGGTCATCAAGTGCCTGATGAAGAACGGCGTCATGGCGGGTATCAACCAGACCATCGACTTCGACACCGCCGAGTTTGTCGCCACCGAAATGGGCTGCAAGGTGGAGAAGGAAGTCACTGTCACCATCGAGGAGCGGATTATCGACGACCATGTGGATACCGCCGAGGAGCAGGAAACCCGGGCCCCTGTGGTTGTGGTCATGGGCCACGTCGACCACGGCAAGACCTCCACGCTGGACGCCATCCGCAAAACCTCTGTGACTGCGGGCGAGGCCGGTGGTATCACCCAGCACATTGGCGCGTATACTGTCGATGTAAACGGCAAGATGATTACCTTCCTGGATACTCCCGGTCACGCGGCCTTCACCTCCATGCGTGCCCGCGGCGCAAAGTCCACCGACATTGCCGTTCTGGTGGTTGCCGCCGACGACGGCATCATGCCCCAGACCGTGGAGTCCATCAACCATGCCAAGGCGGCACAGGTGCCTATCATTGTTGCCATCAACAAGATGGATAAGCCCACCGCCAACCCCGACAAGATCAAGGAGCAGCTGACCAAGTATGATCTGGTGCCCGAGGAGTGGGGCGGCGATACCATTATCGTGCCCATCTCCGCCAAGACCGGTCAGGGCCTGGACGAGCTGCTGGAAATGATTCTGCTGACTGCCGAAGTGCAGGAGCTGAAGGCCAATCCCAACCGCCGTGCCAAGGGTACCGTCATCGAGGCCCGTCTGGACAAGGCGCGGGGCCCTGTGGCGACCCTGCTGGTGCAGAACGGCACTCTGAAGCAGGGCGATATCGTCATCGCCGGTACTGCCGTGGGCCGTGTCCGGGTCATGACCAACGACAAGGGCCGCACCGTCAAGACCGCCGGCCCCTCCGTGCCTGTGGAGATCACCGGCCTTGCCGACGTACCTACCCCCGGCGACGAGTTCAACGCCGTCACCGACGAGCGCATGGCCCGGGAGCTGGTGGAGCAGCGCCGTCAGGCCCAGAAGGACGCCGCCGCCAAGCTCATGCAGAAGGTGACACTGGACAACCTGTTCGCCAAGATGCAGGAAGGCGAAATGAAGGAGCTGCCCCTGATCGTCAAGGCCGACGTGCAAGGCTCCGCCGAGGCTGTCAAGTCCTCTCTGGAGAAGCTGAGCAACGAGGAAGTCCGGGTTCGCGTCATCCACGCGGGCGTGGGCGCCATCAACGAGAGCGATATTCTGCTGGCCTCCACCTCCGGCGCCATCATCGTGGGCTTCAATGTCCGCCCCGACGCCGCCGCTCAGGCCTCCGGCCACCGGGCCAACGTGGATATGCGGTTCTACCGGGTCATCTACGACGCTGTGGACGAAATTGAGGCCGCCATGAAGGGTATGCTGGCGCCAAAGTACGAGGAAGTGGTCATCGGCCACGCCGAGGTGCGCATGACCTACAAGGTCTCCGCCATCGGCACCGTTGCCGGCTGCATGGTCAAGGACGGCAAGGTCACCCGGGACTCTCAGGTCCGCGTGCTGCGGGACAACATCGTTGTCCACGAGGGCGAGATCGGCTCCCTGCAGCGGTTCAAGGACGCTGCCAAGGAGGTCAGCGCCGGTTTCGAATGCGGCATGACCGTGGCGAAGTACAACGATATCCGCGAGGGCGATATCTTCGAGTGCTTCACCATGCAGGAAGTGAAAAGATAACTGATTCTGCCGCGCCGCAAACCGCGGCGCGGCAATTGCCAGTAATGCGTTAGGAGTGAGGAGTTAGGAGCTAGGAGTTGGAAGTTAGGAGTTTGGAGTGAGGAGTTAGGAGTTATTTTTAATCATCGCCGAAGGCGATACCATCACTCCACACTCCACACTCCACGCTCCAAACTCCACACTTCACACTCGCAACTGAAAGGAGCAATCCATGGCATCCAATCGAATTTTGCTGATTAACGAAGAAATTCAGAAGGAACTGTCGGCCCTTTTGCGGACGGTGAAGGATCCCCGGGTGCAGGACGTGATGATTTCCATCACCCGGGTGGAAACCACCCCCGACCTGCGCTATACCAAGGTGTACGTCAGCTTCCTTCAGAATGAGAAGGCCAAAGAGGCCATGGCGGGGCTCAAGTCTGCCGCGGGCTTCCTGCGCCGTCAGCTGGGCAGCAATCTTCGGCTGCGCTACGCACCGGAAATCGTCTGGGAGGAGGATGACTCCATCACCTACGGCGCAAAAATGCTGGAGCTGATCAATTCTCTGGGGGTGAAGCACGATGAAGCGTCTGACCCGGAGTGAGACGGCCCGGTTTCTGCTGGAGCACGACAACTACCTGATTCTGTCCCACCGCCGCCCCGACGGCGACACCACCGGCTCCGCCGCCGCATTGTGCTTAGGCCTGCGGCAGCTGGGAAAAACCGCCTTTGTGCTGGAAAACAAAGAGGTTTCCCAGCGGTTCCGGTGGCTTCATGAAGGCCTGACAAAATCCGCGCCGGAAGGAAACGAAACCGTCGTCAGCACGGACGTGGCCTCCCCTTCCATGCTGCCGGAGGCGTTTCAGCCCCTGCTGGGAAAGATCGCCCTGCGCATCGACCACCACGGAAGCGCTACGTCGTTTACCGATGCTGAGTTGGTGGATCCCAACAGCGCGTCCTGCGCGGAGCTGATCTGGGACGTGCTGAGCCTGATGGGTGTGCAAGCCGACAAGAAGATTGCGGAAGCGGTGTATGTGGGTACCTCCACGGACACCGGCTGCTTCCGCTATTCCAACACCACCGCCCATACCTTTGAGACAGCCGCCGTGTGCGCCCGGGCCGGGGCCCGGATTTACGAGCTGAATCAGGAGCTGTTCGAGACGAATACCCTGGGGCGGCTGAAAATGCAGGGCTGGATCGTGGAGCACATGAAGATGCTCTCCGGCGGAAAAATGGCGATCTGCGCCATCCCCCGGGCGGTGGAGGAAGAAATCGGCGTGACCCAGGACGATATGGACAACATTTCCTCCTTCCCCCGCACCGTGGCGGGCGTGTGTGTTGCGGCGACCCTGCGGGAGACCGCCGACGGCGACACCAAGATTTCCGTCCGGGCGGTGCCGGGCTATGACGCGGCAAAAGTCACGGAGAAATTCGGCGGCGGCGGGCACAAGGGCGCGGCAGGCGCCAGCCTGAAGATGCCCCTCGCGGAAGCGGCAGAGGCTGTGGAAAAGGCCATGCTGGAATTGGGATAACATGGACGGAATTGTAATTGTAGATAAGCCTCAGGGCTGGACCAGTCAGGACGTAACCGCCCGGCTGCGCAGGGTTTTTAACACCCGGCGCATCGGCCACGGCGGCACTCTGGACCCCATGGCCACCGGCGTGCTGCCGGTATTTGTGGGCCGGGCCACCCGGGGTGTGGAATTCTTTGAACACGCGGAAAAAACCTATGAAACGGTGCTTCGGCTGGGACTCACCACCGACACCGAGGACATTACCGGTACCATGCTGACCGAAGCCCTTGTGTCCGTCACAGGCGAACAGATTGAAGCGGCACTGGCGGCTTTCCGGGGCCAGATCATGCAGATTCCGCCCATGTACTCGGCTCTGAAGGTGAACGGGCAGAAGCTGTGCGATCTGGCCCGGAAGGGAAAAACCGTGGAGCGGCAGCCCCGGCCCATTACCATTCACGAGCTGACCCTGCTGGAACGGACGGAAAACACCCTCCGACTCCGGGTTCACTGCTCCAAGGGCACCTATATCCGCACGCTGTGCAAGGACATCGGCGAAAAACTAGGCTGCGGCGGCTGCATGGAATCTCTGCGCCGGGTGTCGGCAGGAGAGTATACCATTGATAAGGCGGTTCCCTTACAGGAGTTGCTTGACACTGACCAGCCGGAAGAGTATCTCCGGGGTGTGGACACCATGTTCCGCAGTTACCCCGCTGTGACCCTCACCGCCAATCAGGAGACCCGTTGCCGCAACGGCAATCCTTTTTCTGTAAAGCTGGCTGAGGGCACGTTCAGGGCCTACAGCCAGTCGGGAGAATTTCTCATGCTGGCGAAGGTTGAGGACGGTATTATGGTAACTGTTAAGAGCTTTTTCGCGGTGTCTTAGAAAACGATGTTTCATTGACAATTGAAAATTGACAATTGACAATTAAGGAATCCCTTCGGGATAAATTGAATAATCGCCCTGCGGGGACACAATAATTGTCAACTGTCAATTGTCAACTGTCAACTGATAAGGCGGACTTGAAAAGTATGAAGAACAAGACGATTTATGCGCTGGGCTTTTTTGACGGCGTACATATTGGACACGCGGCACTGCTGACGACCTGCCGGGAGGTTGCCCGGGAAGGCCGGTATGACAGCGGTGTGGTGACCTTTTCCACTCACCCGGACACGCTGGTGATGGGGCAGACGCCCCGCCTGCTCAACACCCCGGAGGATCGGGAGCGGCTGCTGCGGCAGCGCCACCAGATGGACAGCGTGGTGACGCTGCCCTTTGACCGGAAAATGCGGGATATGCCCTGGAAGGACTTTCTGGAGCTGCTGCGCCGGGATTACGATGCGGCGGGCTTCGTCTGCGGCGCGGACTTCCGTTTTGGCGCGGGGGGCGCGGGCAACGCGGGACTGCTGGCCATCTACTGCCGGGCGGAGAGCATCCCCTGGGCCGTAGTGCCGGAGCAGACCCTGGACGGCATCCGCATTTCCAGCACCCATATCCGGGGGCTGATCGAAAACGGGGAAATGTCCACGGCGGTGAAATTCCTGGGCCATCCCCACATCCTCACCGGGCAGGTGATCCACGGACGGCATCTGGGCAGCACTCTTGGCATTCCCACCGCCAATCTGCATCTGCCGCAGTCGCTGGCGGTGCCGAAATTCGGCGTGTATGCCTGCCAGTGCGTCATTGACGGAAAGGTCTACCCGGCTGTGACGAACGTGGGCACACGGCCCACGGTAAACGGGCAGGATGTGACGGTGGAACCGTGGATTCTGGACTACGAGGGCGACCTGTACGGAAGGGAAATTACGCTGGAATTCTACCGTTTTCTGCGCCCGGAGCGGAAATTCCCGGATTTGCAGTCCCTGAAGGCGGAAATCGTCCGCAACGCGGATCAGACCCGGGCGTATTTCCGGGAGCGGTCTGTTCAAACAACGTTCACGTTCTAGCCCTTGTTTTGTGATGGGAAATCAGGTATAATAACAAGCATTGTATAGATAATTGAAAGAAGCGGATAACTGCGGCGTGGCCGCATACACAAAGGGGGAGGGATTACCATGCCGCAGCAGGACGATGGAATGGAAAAGCGCCGCCAGAAGCGGGAAGCCCAGCGCAAGCGCCGCCAGGCACAGGTGCTTCGGATGCGGCTGACGCTGCTGCTGGTGGTTGTGCTGCTGGCTGCCTGCGGCTTTGGCATCTACAAGCTGACCCAGAACGCCGACGGAGAGGATAGGACGTCTGTCCAGCAGACTGTACCTACCACCGAGGAAACCCGGGAGACCACGCCCATTCAGAAAAGCCCCATCACCACCATCCACATTAAGGCTGCCGGCGACCTGAACGTCACCGACAGCGTGGTCAACGCCGGTATGGCGGTGAACAGCTACGATTTCAGCCCTGTTTTCAAGGATGTGGCGGCAATTCTGTCGGACGCGGACCTGACGGTGATGAATTTCGAGGGAAATATCTGCGGCGCGCCCTATGGCTCCGAGACCACCTCCGCCCCGGCGGAGCTGCTGGAGGCCCTGCGGGGCTGCGGCGTGGATTTGCTGCAAATGGCCAACTCCTGCGCCATCAACAACGGCCTCAACGGCCTGACGGCTACACTCCGGGCCATCCGCGCCGCAGGCATCGAACCGGTGGGCGCTTTCGCCTCCTCCGAGGAATTCAAGCAGTCCAAGGGCTACACCATGACGGAGATTCAGGGCGTAAAGGTGGGCTTTGTGGCCTTCACCAAAGGCCTTGGCGGACGGGGTATGCCCGCCGGTAATGAGGATCTGGTGAACATCCTTTATACCGACTACACTACCTTGTACAAGGAGATCGACAAAACCGGCATCACCTCCATTCTCAAGTCCATGGAGGAGGAAAAGCCGGATCTGACGATTGCCCTGCTCCACTGGGGCAGCGAATACAATGACGACATCAGCAAAACCCAGGAACAGATTGTGTCATTGCTGAAAAAGAACGGTGTGGATGTAATCATCGGCACCCACCCCCACACTTTGCAGCCCATTGAATTTGACAAGAGCGCGGGCACACTGGTTGCCTATTCTCTGGGCGACTTCTTCGGCGAAGCCGACCGGGGCGCCACCAACTATTCCGTGATTCTCGACCTGGAGATCACCAAGGACGCCAACGCCGGCACCACCAAGGTGACGGACTACACCCTGCACCCCATTTACACCGTCCGGGAAAATGAGTGCGTGGGCAATAATGACCGCCGGGTAGTTCGTATCGGCACTGCCCTGCAGGCCTACAACGGCAATTTCCTCGACAAGGTGACAGACTCCTGCAAAGGGAGTATGGAGTACGCCCTGACCCGAATCGACGAGCGGACGACCATGAAAGAGGAAGAAGAGAAATAACAGGACAGGAAAGGAAGCCTGTCATTGCAGGCCGGTCCCCGGATCGGTCAGCAGTGACAGGCCTTTGTGTTTCCCGGGATTTTTCTTGCTATTTCCGCTTCATTGGGCTATAATACAAGGATAAAGAGTAAAGGAGGCTCATCATGCTTCCAAAGAAGAAAATCCTGCTTCTGACCACCGGCGGCACCATCGCCTCCCTGCCCGGTGGGGACGGGCTGGAACCGCACCGTTCGGAAGTGATGGAGCGGGAATTAAACCAGCTGCGCACCTACTACGACATTACCGTGGACGACGTGATGTGCCTGGATTCCTCCAACATCCGCCCGGAGGAGTGGCAGCTCATTGCCCGGCGGATTTTCAAAGAGCGGGGCGGCTATGACGGCATCGTGGTGTCCCACGGCACAGATACCATGGCCTACACCGCTTCCGCCGTGACGTTCATGCTGCCGAATATTGACCTGCCCGTGGTGTTTACCGGCTCTCAGCTGCCCCTGGCGGATATGCTCTCCGACGGGCCGGACAACCTGCGAACAGCCTTTGCCATGGCGGCATCGGGCCATCCCGGCGTGTTTCTAGCCTTTGACCGGAAGGTCATGCTGGGCTGTCGGGCGGTGAAGGTCCGGGCCTCCGGCTTTTCCGCCTTTGAAAGCGTCAATGCCCGCTACGCGGCTCAGGTCAGCAACCGGGGGCTGGTGGTTGACCCACGGGTGCTGCCGGCTGTCCACGGCGAAGCCGCTTTGCGCCCGGAAATCAGCCGCGATGTATTTCTGCTGAAGCTGACTCCCGGCCTGAACCCGGCGGTTTTTGAGATGCTGGCAGCCATGGGCTACCGGGGCATCGTCATTGAGGCCTTCGGCCTTGGCGGGGTCAACGTGCTCCACCGTGGACTGCGGGGCATCCGCCGGGCGGTGGAGGACGGCATCAGTGTGGTGGTCACTACCCAGTGCCTGTACGACAGCGCCAATCTGGAGGTCTATCAGGTAGGCAGCAAGCTGCTGGAGCTGGGGGTCATTCAGGGCCGGGACATGACTTCCGAGGCTGCCATGACCAAGCTCATGTGGGCCATCGGGCAGGGAATGTCGCAGGAAGAGATTGCCGACCTGTTCCAAAGGAACTTGGCGGGAGAGATCACAGCACAGTGTGGAATTTAATTGACAATTGACAATTAAGGAATCCCTTCGGGATGAATTGTAAAAGAATTTCGGACCAAAACAATACAAATAATTTCGTATGGACACAATCATTGACAATTGTCAACTGTCAATTGTCAATTGTCAATTCAAAAAACGCCGGAGGTGCTAACTATGGATCCCATTTACGTCACCGGACACCGCAACCCCGATACTGATTCCATTGTGGCAGCCATTGCCTACGCCGCACTGCGCAACGCCTGCGGCGACCGGGAGTATGAGCCTGCCTGTCTGGGCCAGATTTCTGAGGAGACCCAGTCCGTGCTGGACCGCTTCGGTTTTCAGGCGCCCAACCGGATCACGAACCTTTACAATCAGGTGCGGGATCTGGATTTTGACACCCCGCCAATCTTGAGTACCGGCGTTTCCGTGAGCCTTGCCTGGGACGAGTTTGCCTCCTACCCGGCCATCGCCTCCGTGCCGGTGGCAAACGAGGACGGCACCCTCTACGGCATCCTGTCCCGGACGGATATCGCCAGCTACAATATGTCCGGCATTACCTCCGGTATGCTGGAGGAGGTGCCCCTGTTTAACCTCCTGTCCGTGCTGGAAGGAAAAATTCTCAACGAGGCCGGAGAAAATACGGACACCATCACCGGCGAGGTGGTCATCGCCCTGCCTCAGGATCAGGAAAACCTGCTGTTCCAGAAGAAGGAATCCATCGTCCTGTGCGGGCACCAGCCGGATATGATCCGCCGGGCGCTGGAAATGAACGTCAACTGTCTGGTGCTGTGTCAGGCGGCACTGCCCGCGGAGCTGCGGGACTTCCCCACGGAAACCTGCATCATTACGACACCCTTTGATGCCTACCGGGCAAGCAGGCTTTTGTTCCAGTCCACGCCTGTGGGAAGAATCTGCAATACCAAGGGCATGATCTGCTTCCACTTAAACGACCGGGTGGACGATGTCCGCGAGGTGGTGCTCAAATACCGCCACCCCAGTTACCCGATTCTGGACGCGAAGGAAAAAGTAGTGGGCATTCTGACCCGGTACCATCTGCTGCGGCCCCGGAGAAAACGGGTGGTGCTGGTTGACCATAACGAGGCGTCCCAGTCCGTGCTGGGCCTTGACCAGGCGGAAATCCTGGAGATCATCGACCACCACCGGCTGGCGGATGTGCAGACCAACAATCCCATTTATGTGCGCAACGAACCGGTTGGCTCCACCAATACCATCATTGCCAGCATGTTCCAGGACCGGGGCCTGATGCCCTCGGCGGGACTGGCGGGCATGATGGCGGCGGCGATTCTGTCGGATACCCTCATGTTCAAGTCCCCAACCTGCACCCAGCGGGATATCCGAACGGCAGAGCGGATGGCGCGGATTGCCAACGTGTCTCTGGACGAGCTGGGCAAGACCTTGTTCTCCAATACAGTGGAGCACAAGAGCGTGGAGGAAATGCTGTTTACCGACTACAAGGAATTCCATGTGGCGGGACATTCCCTCGCCGTGGCCCAGCTGACCTGTGTGGACTCCGCGGGGGTGCTGAGCCGGAAGGACGAGATTCTGGCCAGGATGCGGCAGCATAAGGAGGAGAAGGGCTTCGACCTGATGCTGCTGATGGCAACGGATGTGATGCTGGAGGGCACCCAGATTCTCTATGTGGGCGACGACGATTCCATCCGGCAGGCCTTCAACGTGGTGCCTAAGGACAACACCGCCTTCCTGCCCCGGATTATGAGCCGAAAAAAGCAGGTTATTCCCATGCTTTCCGACCTCTGGAGCTAACCGTAGGGCGGAGTCATGACTCCGCCGACCCGGTAATTCATAGAATGCGCTTGCAATCAACGGCGATCTGTTTAGCCGCTTCGCGGACGGCGGGGGCATACCCCCGCCCTACGCATTGATATTTTACTTTTCAAAAATACTGTGATATAATCATACTTTACTGAGGAGGCGGGAAGATGGGCTTTGAGACTTTGCTGGGCAACGAGCGGCTGAAAGAAAATCTAAAAGAAAGCCTTGCCAAGGGCCATATTTCCCACTGTTATCTGATTTCCGGCCCCGAAGGCTCCGGGAAGCGTACGCTGGCACGGTTGCTGGCGGCGGCGATTCTCTGCCAGGGAAAGGACAAGCCCTGCGGGGTCTGCGCCCCCTGCCGGAAGGTGCTGGACGGGAACCATCCGGACTATATCCTCGTGGACGACCCGGAGAAGAAAACCGTGCCGGTGGAGCTGATCCGGCAGGCCCGGGCGGATATGTTTATCCAGCCCAATGAGTCGGAGCACAAAATTTACCAATTCCCCCGGGCCCAGGACATGGGGCTGCCGGGCCAAAATGCCCTTCTGAAGGTGCTGGAGGAGCCGCCGGCTTACGGCGTGTTCCTGCTGCTGGCGGACAACCCGGATAAGCTGCTGCCCACGGTGCGCTCCCGGTGTACCGAACTGAATATGCAGGCTCTGCCGCCGGAAGTGCTGCGGAAGCAGCTCTGCGAGGATTTTCCCAGTGCAGACCCGGAGGATATTGAAGCGGCGGTGACGCGCAGCGGTGGCTTTCTGGGGCAGGCCCGGACGCTGCTGACGCAGGGGGTGGAGGTTTCGCCCCAAACCGAGCAGTTCGTGCAGGCCTTTGCCGGGCGGGACGCGCTGCTGCTGACCCAAACTCTGGTGCCCATGGAAAAGTGGAAGCGGGAGGCTCTGACGGAGATATTGCAGCAGTGGCTGACGCTACTGGAAGGCGCCCTGATGCGCCGCAGCGGCGGCGGAGCGGTGTCGGCCCTGTCCCGGGAGCTGGCCCAGAGAAGAACCGTGGCGGAGCTGTACAGCGGAGTCACCGCCCTGAAAAAGGCACTGGATTACACAATGAGCAACGTTTCCCCGGCTGCCGTGTGCGGCTGGCTGAGCTGGGAATTACGATAAAAGGAGAACCTATGGAACAGGAACTGAACAGTATGCCAGAGCAGGCGGTGGAGGTCGTGGACATCCAGTTCCGCCCCGGCCAGAAAATTTACTATTTTGACCCGGATGGGAAGATTTTCCAGACCGGGGATCATGTGATTATCGACACGGCCCGGGGCGCGGAGTACGGCACCTGTGCCGGAAGCAATCACCGCATCGCCCAGAAGGACGTGGTGGCCCCGCTGCGCAAGGTGCTGCGCAAGGCCACAGCCCAGGATGAGCGGGTCGCGGCGGACAACCGGGCCAAGGAAAAAAAGGCTTACGACATCTGTACGGAGAAAATCGCGGAGCACGGGCTGGATATGCAGCTGGTGTCGGCGGAGGTTGCCTTCGACGGCAGCAAGATTCTGTTCTATTTCACCGCCGACGAGCGGGTGGATTTCCGGGAGCTGGTGAAGAATCTGGCCTCCGTGTTCCACACCCGCATCGAACTGCGGCAGATCGGCGTCCGGGACAAGGCAAAAATGGTAGGGGGCCTCGGCATCTGCGGCCGGCCCTTCTGCTGTGCCAGCTTTCTGGATGATTTTCAGCCGGTTTCCATTAAAATGGCGAAAACCCAGAACCTGTCCCTGAATCCCACGAAAATTTCCGGCACCTGCGGCAGACTCATGTGCTGTCTCAAGTACGAGCAGGATGCCTATGAGGACCTGATCCGCACCAGCCCCAGACTGGATTCCTTTGTGGATACCCCCGAGGGCCGGGGCACCGTGGTGGAGCTTGACCTGCTGCGCCAGCGGGTGAAGGTGCGCATGGAGGACAGCCCGGAGACGGTGAGTGTGTTTGCCAACGCCGACATTGCCGTGCTTCGCAGCGGCAAGGCAAAGAAAAACGACCCGCCCATTCCGGCGGATCTGGCCCCCATTTCCGGCAGCGGCAAGCGGGTGCGCAAGGAGGAGCCGGAACAGCAAATGGTTTTGGAACCAATCCGCTTCCGCTACAGCACCGAGTCCGTGGTGACGGAGGAAGCGCCGGCGCAGGAGCAGCCGGAACAGAAGAGTAATCGCCGCCGCAAGCCCCAGAACGAGGCCCCGAAGGAGCCAAAGCCGGAGCAGCGGCAGGACGGGCCGAAACAGGCACAGGAAACAGATACCCAAGAGCGCCCCGAGAAGAAACCCTCCCGCCGCCGCCCCAACTACCGCCGCCGGAAGCCCAAGGCGCCGGGCGGCGGACAGGAGACCACGTAAGGAGACCGGGAAATGCGCTGGAAAGAAAAGCTGGGGAAGTTCCCCATTCCGGCATGGCTGTTTGCGGTGGTGACGGTGCTCTATTGTGAGAGCCTGCTGCACCTTTGGACCACAAAAACCTTTGCCGTCGGACGGTTCGCCGCCGTTCTGGCCTTTGCGTTGGGTTTCGGCGGCGTGATTGGGCTGGTTTTTAGCTTTATCGGCGAAAAATGCTGGAGCAAGTGGGCCGGCACAGGGCTGATGGCGCTGCTGACGGTGTTTTATATCGTCGAGTATTTTGTCAACGACGCCTATATGTGCTTCATGCCCGTCAATACGCTGCTGGGCGGCGCTCAGGGAGTTGCCACGGATTTTACCGGAATTGTTCTGCGCCTGATCGTTCAGGGCTTCTGGCGGATTGCGGTGTTTTTCCTGCCTGTGGCGCTGTACGCGTTGCTGGCGGCACCCTGTCAGACCCGCTGGCGGACACGAGGATTCCTGCTGGCCGGGGTGATTGCCGCGTATTTTCTGAGCTTCGGCATTGTGAAGGGGGTCGGAACCGACGCGGAGCGAATGGACGTTTCCTACAATTTTGACAGCGCGGTTCGCTGCTTCGGCCTTCATGTGGGAACCATTCTGGAGCAGACCCACAGTGCCGTGGCGCAAAACACGGAGGTAGAATTCGCGCCGGTGGCACCGCCCACGACGCAGACCGTGGAAGCAGCGGAACAGGAAGCGGAAGAATCGCCGGTTATCTACGAACCCAACGTGATGGACTTTGACTTTGATGCGCTGGCCCAGAGCGAGGGCAATGCCAATGTCGCGGCGGTTCACCGCTATGTCAGCACGGTGACGCCCACCATGAAAAACGAGTACACCGGGCTGTTTCAGGGGAAAAACCTGATTCTGATTACCGCCGAGGCCTTTACCGCCGAGGTGATTGACCCGGAACGCACGCCAACGCTGTACCGGCTTGCCACCCAAGGCATCCAGTTCCGGGACTACTACCAGCCCGCCTGGGGAGCCAGCACCACCACGGGAGAATTCTCCAATCTGGTGGGTCTGGTGCCGACCACTGCCGGAATGTGCATGAAGGAAGCAACCCAGCAAGACCTGTTTCTGACCATGGGGCACCAGCTTCAGGCCCAGAACTATTACAGCGCGGCCTACCACAACCACAACAAGGACTTCTACGACCGGGACAAAACCCACACCCATCTGGGCTATGACCGGTTTCTGGCCCGCTACGGCGGATTGGAAGGAATCACCGGTGTCTTCCCGGAGAGCGATCTGGAAATGATTGACGTGACGGTGCCCCAGTACATTGACCACCAGCCCTTCAGCATCTACTACATGACGGTCAGCGGGCACTGTATGTACTCCCTGAAGGAAAACGCTATGGCCAGAAAAAACTATGACGTGGTGGCGGGCATGGATCACTGCGAGGCGGTGAAGTGCTACTACGCTTCCCAGCAGGAGCTGGAATATGCCATGGAGTCGCTGGTGCGGCAGCTGGAGGAAGCGGGAATCGCCGACGATACCGTGATCGTCATTGCCACGGATCACTACCCCTATGGTCTGGAGCGCAGCGGCGCGTGGCGCAATACCTCCGACTATCTGGCAGAGCTGTACGGCGTGGACAGCTATGATAAATTCATCCGGGACCACAACGCCCTGATTCTCTGGAGCGGCTGTCTGGAAGGGAAAAATATCGTCGTGGACGAGCCGGTGTACAGTCTGGATATCCTGCCCACTCTGTCCAATCTGTTCGGCGTAGCCTACGACTCCCGGCTGCTGGTGGGACGGGACGTGTTCTCCGGAGAGAGCCCGCTGGTGCTCTGGCCGGACTTCAGCTGGAAGACCGACAAGGGGCAGTTCGATGCCCAGAGCGGCACCTTTACCCCGGCGGAGGGGGCCAGTGTTGACGAGGACTACATTGCCCGGGTCAAGTCCATCGTCCGCAATAAAATCGACTATTCCCGGCAGGTTCAGAATCTGGATTACTTTAACTATCTGGCAAAGGCCAGACAGTAGAAAACAGCTGTCGTCTCAGACCGGTGTTCGTACCGGTTTGCAGCGACAGCTGTTTTTCTGTTTCTTTCTTTACTGCTGGAAGATGCTTCCCAGCACCACGCCTTCGGTATTCGTCTCCTTCGGGCGGATGGCATCATAGGCGATGGCGTAGGAGACTTCCGCCGGATTTCGCAGGAAGTAATACACCGCGAACTGAGCCGCCAGATACAGGACGAAGAACAGATAATAGCTCACGGTATCACGGATGGGCAGGCGGATACCCACCATAGGCAGCAGTATGTCGCCGTAGCACAGAAGGCTTGCGATGATTTCCGCTCCGTAGTACCACCACAGGCTCACATCCAGCTTAAAAAGCTTCAGGCAGTTGCCCTTCATCATCTTCCGGCTCTCCCGCAGGGCGCCCATGGCGCCGATGCCGGGCTTGTCGATGAGTACGAAACGCGACATCCGCAGACGGAACAGAACCGGAATGGCAGCCGCCGCGATAACGATGGCGCACAGCGCAAAGGCCGGAATCATCGCCTGCATGAGCTGAGCGTACAGCGCGTCATCCAGCACCATTTCCGGGCTCAGCAGTGTCACATTCTCCATGATGGGCGCGAGCAGCTCCATGGCCCGGCTGGAAAGGGGCGTCATCATAAAAATCATGGTTGCGAGGTAAATGCTGCCAAAGATAATAACGAACAGGATCAGGCCTTCCAGCAGGATACAGCGCAGCAGCACCCAGAACCGCTCAAAGCCCAGCCGAAGAGACTGGGGCGACACATACTGCCCCCGACAAACGCGCAGCATGGCGGCCTGATAGCCCAGCTCCACACACATGGTAACGAGCGCCACCACCCACGGCAGCATCGTCTGCGCCGAGGACAGAAGCGTCCGACGGCCCATACCGCTCAGACCCGTGGTCTGGGACATCATGCCGTCCAGCAGCAGCCCCAGCAGCGTCACCAGCGCGGACAGCCCCAGCGTCACCCCCGCGTAAATCGTGACGACGCGCTTTGCCTGGGGCGCGTCGGTCAGCCGCCGGAGGGAGCAGGCCTGTATTTCCTTCGTGTTTTGAATATCCATACGATTCTCCATTGCTTTTTGAAATTCTACCTACAGTTATAAACCAAAGCAGGGAAAATAGCAAATGAATTTTTTGTAACTCTGGAAAAATAACGGCGGATATGGTACACTGAAAAAAAATAATCCGTTACTGCAAAGGAGGATTGTCATGACGCTGGGGGAAAAGCTGCGGCAGGCGCGGCAGGAAGCAAATTTAAGCCAGCAGGCGCTGTGTGGCGGGGAAATCACCCGCAATATGCTCTCCCGCATCGAAAACGGGGCCGCCCAGCCCTCCATGAAAACGCTCCGCTATCTGGCAGACCGGCTGGGAAAGCCTATGAGCTTCTTTCTGGATGAGCAGACGGTTGTTTCCGCCAATCAGGAGGTCATGGAATCCGCCCGGCGATTCTACGATGCCGGGCAGTATGCGCAGGCGCTGGAGACACTGGGGGGCTATTGTGGGCCGGACCCGGTCTGTGACCGGGAAAAGGCGCTGCTGACCGTCCTGACCCGGCTGGCTCTGGCGGAGCAGGCCGTGGATGAGCACCGGGAGCGGTACGCCCGGGAGCTGCTGGAACATACGGATACCCGGGGTGTCTACTGTGCCGACGCCCTGAACCGGCAGCGCATTCTTCTGCTGGGACGGCTGGGTGGCAATGAGCGGCTGTGCGCTCAGCTGCCCAGTCTGGACGAGGAGCTGATGCTTCGCGGGGCGGAGGCCATCCGCGATGGAGACAGCCGCCGGGGCGCCCATCTTCTGGAAGCCGCGCAGCACCGGGACAGCCCAAAATGGATGCTGCTTCGTGGGGAGACGTACCTTGCGGAGGGGGCCTATGAGAACGCCGCCCGGTGTTTCCGGCAGGCGGAGGAAACCTATCCGGAGGAAGCGATCCCCCGGCTGGAAAGCTGCTACCGGGAGCTGGGAGATTACAAGCGGGCCTATTTATACGCCTGCAAGCAGAAAAAATAAGCGGGAACGGAGGGGTGAACCTTTCGTTCCCGTTTTATTTCAGGCCGTATGTGACATAATAAAGGAAATTACACTTATCGGTTAGACAGAAGCAGCGGGGCAAATTGGAGTTTGACGGCTTCTACGAATTGACAATTGACAGTTGACAATTGACAATTATGGAGTCCCTTCGGGACGATTATAAATGTTTAATTGGGAAAACTGGGCATTTTCCTCGTGAATATGCCGTGTTCCGTAATTTGAGTTGTATTTTAATTCATCCCGAAGGGATACCACAATTGTCAATTAAATTACAATTTATTCGCCTGCTTAAGTCCGGTCGGTGAGCGTTCAGGAGATTTGCTGTATGTTAACGAATGCAATGTACACGGGAGAGCCGTTCCCTGCTCTCCCGCTCTCGCATCACACCGCTGGCCCTGCGGCGATACACTTGACAGACAATGTAACACCCATCCGTCGTCACGGCTGTATCGGTGCTTCCCTTGCTGTCCGGGAGTAGTGTGTGCAGATTCCCGCCAATCATACGGAGGTAATTTATGGAACAATTTGTGACATTGCTGATTCCTGCCCTGCTGGCGCTGGTGGCGGTGCGGCTCCTGCTGCTGCCCATGAAGTTTATCTTCAAGCTGCTGATCCACTCCGCCTGCGGCTTTCTGTGCCTGTGGCTGCTGAACAGCATCGCCGGCTTCACGGGTATTTTTTTCCCTATCAATGCCGTCACCGTGCTCACCGCCGGAATTCTGGGCCTGCCGGGCATCGGCATTCTGGCGCTGCTGGCAGTCCTATAGAGTCAGTATCCGCCGGGGCGCTACTTGTCGAGGTGGACATTCAGGTGGGGGTAGGTCATTTCAATGCCCTGCTGGTCGAAAATATCCTTGATGCGCTGCATCACCAGAAAATAGACATCCCAATAATCCGCAGGCTTCACCCAGATGCGCAGATTGTAGCTGATGGCGCTGTCGCCGTAGCCGGTGATGACCGCGGCGGGGGCCGGCTCCAGCAGCACATTGTCCACCGTGCCCGCCTGCACCAGCGCGTCCAGCACCTTCTGGGTGGGGGCATTGTAGGAAGCGGACACGTCGATTTCCACCCGGCGGCTGTCGGCACTGGTGTAGTTGACAATCTGCGCCGCCACTACCGCACTGTTGGGAATGGACACCACCCGGTTGTCAAAGGTTGCCAGCACGGTATAGGTCATGTTGATTTCCCGGACGGTGCCCGCCTGCCCCGCAATTTCCACATAGTCGCCGGAGTGGAAGGGGTGGGTGTACAGAATGGTAAAGCCGCCGATGATATTCGACACCATATTTTGCAGGGACAGGGAAAGGGCTAGGGTCAGTACGCTGGCCAGCGCCACGATACTGGACACGTCGATACCCAGGGTCGAAGCGGCGATCAGGAACAGCAGAATGTACATTGCCGCTTTGGAAAGAGATAAAATCAGACTGTGTGCTGCCTTTTCCAGCCGGGATTTATTCAGGGACGCTTCTATGAGCCGCATGAGCACCCGGATCATCAGCACGCCGATGACCAGAATCACCACAGCGGCGCTTAAGTTTTTGAACAGTGTGCTTTTCAAAAATTGGGATAATACAACGAGCATTTTACTTCCTCCTTTTTCCCTTATTATATCGCGTTTTTCGAAAATAGCAATCGAAACCCCCGGAACGGTACCGTTCCGGGGGCGAATTCATCAGATTCCGGGGAAAATCAGGGTGACCTTGAACAGGTCGCCGTCCACCAGCAGCTGGAGTTCTCCCTTTTGCAGCTCCATCAGACTCTTGGCAATGTTCAGCCCTAAGCCGCTGCCCTCGGTGTTCCGGGAGCCGTCGCCCCGGACAAACCGTTCCATCAGTTCGTCCGCACCGATGTTCAGCTCTTCCCGGGAGATGTTCTTCACCGACAGAAGCACCTTCCCGCCCATCTGGGACAGGTCGATGTACAGCCGGGTTCCGGGCATGGCGTACTTCACCGCGTTGCCCAGCAGGTTACTCAGTACCCGCCAGACCAGCCGCCCGTCCGCCATCATGGGCACGGAAGCGTCGTCGTGCCGGAACACCGGGCTGAGCATGGCCCGGTCCAACTTGTCGGCAAACTCGCCCAGGGCCTGATTCACGGCCTCCACCGCGTCCACCCGGGTGATGTCCACGGTCATGTTGCCGGTGCTGGCCTTGCTCATGTCCATCAGATCGTCAATGAGCTTTTTCAGCCTTTGCGACTGCCGGTCCAGCACTTCCAGATACTCCTTCCGTTCCTCCTCGGTCTGGGCCTTTTGCAGCAGATCCACATAGTTGATGATGGAGGTCAGGGGGGTCTTGATGTCGTGGGACACATTGGTAATCAGCTCCGTCTTCATCCGCTCGGATTTCAGTTGCTTCCGGGCGGCCTCCATGGTGACGTTCGCCAGATTGTTGAGACTCTCGGCAAACTGGGCGAAGGCGCCCACCATGTGTTTTTCGTCAACTTTGATGTTCAGGTCGCCCTTGCTCATGCGGCTGGCGCTGTCCATCAGCTTGCCAAAGCAGTAGGCGCCGTAGCAGATGAGAAGCACCCACAGAATCAGAGTCCACAGTTCTCCGTCACTGGCATACACCAGCAGAACGCACACCGCGCCTGCCAGCAGCCACTGCCACACCAGCGGCAGATAGGAAATAAAACGGTTCACCCGCTTTTCCAGCCAACTGGCCCCGGCGCAGAGGATGCCCCACAGCTTTTTCGCCATCCGAACCAGCCAGGGGAAGGCTCTGGTACTAAGAATACCCTCCAGCCACACGGCGAAGCGGACGCACAGCCGCAGGCACCAGCCGCACAGGGTGTTGCGCCACCAGTAGCCGCCGGGGGTCTTGAGCTGGGCCACGAAGGCGTAGCAGAAGCCCACAAACACCAGACAGCCCAGATAACACAGCGCAATGCCGATACAGCAGGCGGTGAACACATCGCTGGACAGGAGGTATTGGGTCAGGGCCACCCCGCCGGCGATACAGCCCGCGATCAGGCAGCCGCCGCCCACCAGGTACACATCCAGCGGAATTCGGTTCAGGCCTCCCGCCCGTACCTCGGGGATACCGGGCTTCCGTCCAGCCGCCGTGCACAGGTAAACTGCCGTCACCGCCATCAGCAGCAGGCACACGCCCACCAGCGGCAGCAGAATCTGCCGGGAGTCGCGAACAACCTTCACCAGATTCCACGCGGCGGCATCCCGGTCGTTGTCACCGATGTACAGTGTCACTGTCATCTCCGGCATGGTGACGTAGACATACTTTGCTTCCACTTCCTCGCCGGTTGTGCTGTCATAGTAAGCAATTCCGTTGATCTGGTAGCTGCTCAGGGGCTTGTCGCCCACCATGACAGGTTCGGTAACTTCAATATTCGGAACCGTCTCCACGGGAGCCGTGGTGGGGGGGACGGTCTCCGCCGTAGTCTCCGGGGCGGCGGTTTCCTCAGTGTAGCTAACCACGGTTTCGTCCACATTCTCCGGGGTTTCCCCTTCCTCGGGGACGGCGGAGGCGTTGGAGGGTTCGCCCTCGGTGTAAACGGTTTCCTCCACATACCCTGCCGTTTCCATGGGATTGCCGTTTTCGTCGGTGGGAACAGGCTCCTCCGACGGGACAGTTTCCTCCACGGTGGTTTCGGGAACGGTTTCCGCTGTGGTCTCGGGGACAATTTCCTCCGGCTCGGGGAGATTGCCGGTAAACACCGGGAAGCCATTTTCGTCCACGGTCATCCGGCCCACGGTATCCGGGGAGGACACTTCGTAGATAATGTCCCCTTCGGCATCGACACACTTGAAATAATTCAGTTCCGTACTGTCGGGGTTAACGCAGGGTTCAAAGCCCCGGAAGATTACCCGGCCTGATTCATCCTTGAAGATGAAGCCAATGCTGCCGTCGCTGCCAAAGCTGTCGCTGCCGCCGGGATAGCCCATGGTCATTCCATAAACCGTGCTGCCCATGGGCTGAATGGAGTCCTGAAGGTGGGTCACCCCTTCCGGAACCGTCCGGGCAATCTCAGGTTCCATGTCCTCTTCCACAGTTTTGGAATCCACCAGATACAGATAGTTCCCGCTGACGGGGAACGCATAGGTCAGCCACCCCTGATTCAACGCCGCATCCATGTTGTAGGAGCTCAGCACCTTGCCCTCGGCGTCGGTAATGGTGTAGGCATTGTTGGGATAGTTGCGTATGAACCAGTCCGCATCGCCGTAATAGGCGCGGAACATATCCTCGGGGCAGCCGCCCAAAATTTTGCTGGAATAGGACAGGGCCACTTCCGAAGCGTAGTTTCGTGCATTGTCCCTGGCAAGCTGCGCCCGGTACTCGTCCACGGTCTTGTTGTACAGGTCCATCTCCGACAGGCCGATGATGCAGCCGATGCCCCCCGCCGCGCCCAGCAGGCACAGGGCGCACAGGGCGATGGCGATAAATTTAAAGACAATATGGTTTTTCATTTCCGGTCACTCTCCATCTTGTAGCCCTGTCCCCAGACCACCTTCAAATACCGGGGTTCTGAGGGGTTGATTTCGATTTTTTCCCGCAGGTGCCGGATGTGCACCGCCACCGCGCCTTCGCTGCCCAGGGCCGTCTCCTGCCAGACGGACTCATAGAGCACCTTGGTGGAGAACACCTTGCCGGGGTTTGCCATGAGCAGGTGCAGAATCGCGTATTCCGTGGGGGTCAGGGACACGGTTTCCCCGTCCACCATGACGGACTTGGTGCGGTCGTCCAGGGTCACGCCGCCGACGGTCAGATTGCCGTCCACAGTTTCCGGCTTGCTGCCCAGACGGTCATAGCGCCGCAGCTGGGAGCGCACCCGGGCCAGCACCTCCACCGGCACAAAGGGCTTGGTGATGTAATCGTCCGCGCCCACGTTCAGGCCCAGCACCTTGTCCTCGGTTTCGGATTTGGCGGTGAGCAGGATAATGGGAGCGTTGGAAAACTCCCGGATTTTGGAGGTTGCCGTAATCCCGTCCATCACCGGCATCATCACGTCCAGCAGAATCAGGTGGATGTCGTTTTTGCGCACGATATCCAGCGCCTCCTGCCCGGTGAAGGCCTCGAACAAATTGTAGCCCTCCGGCGTCAGGTAGATTTTCAGTGCGTTGACAATATCCGGCTGATCGTCGCAAATAAGAACATTATACACGGCCCATCGCCCCTCTTTCTCTTTTCTGGCCCTATTATAACATCAATATTCTTAAGAAGAAAGGGGAAGAATTCTTAAAAAGATATTAAGGGCAACACCGCACAATGGAAACTGCGGGCTTTGGCGGATCTTTTGCCCCATTATGCAGTGCTGCCTAAGGAGTCTCTGATGAAATCGCCTGCGGCTTTCGCGGAGAAGCCTTCCCCTCATCCGTGCGGCTTCATACTGTTATGAAATGACTTTTGTCAAGTGGGGAAATACCTACTGGATTCCTCCGCTTTTGGGAACTTCGGCTGAGGAAAAGTCTCTCGCTGCCGCTTTTCCTATGCAATGCGCAATTTTCCAGTTGACGAACGCAGCATAAGCTTATATAATAAGCTTATGCTTATTAATGAATCTACAAGGAGGGAGCGCCATGACGCAACGGGAGCGGCAGATTTTGCAGCTCATTGA
>CAMFBN010000032.1 GCA_945948535.1 uncultured Clostridia bacterium | reverse complement strand
AGCGCTTCACAAAGTCTTGTGACAGTCCGGCAGATATTCTCTGACGGCCCAGCGGCAGCGACGGGGTGATCGCTTTCCGCTTCGGCGGTGAGCCCTTTCCCTCCTGACGGCTACCCTGCCAAGGTCAGAAGGTACTGATGCGAACCGCGCCTCTATCTAAGCGATTCAATTTTTTGTATACTACCACGTTGTTCCCACGCTGTCAAGTGTCCGCGCTGCAAAGGCAAAAGTTTGTACACACTGACCGGATTGCGGCCGGGCATTGGGCGTAAAACTGTTGAAATTGGGGTAATTTCCGGGTTTCACAGTGAAACACGTAAAAAGCTGGAAGTATATATTTCCTGAGTGCTGGCTATTTTGCGGGATATATGCTGCACCGAAGCAAGCTTGAATGGCAGGTCAAGGCGGACGCCGGCGCAGCCCGAGCAAAGGCAGATACGCGGATATTTCAGTTCTTTTTGGCATTTTTCACAAATTCCGGCATTTGTGTAAAATTCGCTCTGGAAATAATTACGAAACTGTGCTATAATCGTTGCACTCGAATTCCAGTTTCGTTGTAAGGAATGTGATGGCCATATGTACAAGCGGTTTATTCTGCCTCTGCTTCAGGCGCAGAGACGAATTGAAGAGTACCGGCGTGATGAGCAGTGGCGTCAGCTCCGGGATATCTCTCTGATCTGCATTGCCGGCTTTCTCGTCATGAGCATTCTGAATTTCCTTCGGCACGACTACGCCATGCTTGCCGCCACCCTTGGCACTGCTGCGGTTTTAAGCTACAGCCTGTATGACTGCTGGAGCGATAAGATCTCAAAGGATCTGGAATGGACATTTGCGGCGGTGTTCACGGTGCTTTGCACCTGCTGCATCTTTTTCGGCGGCAATGATGGCTTTGCGATTCTGTGGGTGATATTCGTTCCGTTCCTGTTCACCCTGATGATCGATGCGGTGAAGGGAATCATCCTGAGCACTTACCTTCTGCTCCTGCTGTTCCTCGTGTTCTATTGCCCGCTGGGTTTCCTGCTTCGGTATGACTATCCGGAAGTGGTACGCCTGTATTTCCCTGTTTTCTATGCCATTGATTACGTCCTCTCCCTTTACTGCGCCGTCCAGATGCTCTGGACCCGAAGCGACCTGATTATCGCCCAGGAGCAGGCTCGGGAAGCCAGCTTTCTGGACGCGGCTACCGGTCTGAAGAACCGTACCGCCTTTACCCATTTTGTGCGGACCGCATCCCAGCGGAGCTTCATCCGAATGACTGTGATCTACATCGATGTCAACGGTCTGCATGAGCTGAATAACCGTCTGGGCCACGCCGCGGGTGATGAGATGCTCCGCTTCGTAGCCAAGGCCTGCGTGGAGCGGTTCCCCAAGGCGGATGTTTTCCGGCTTGGCGGCGATGAATTTCTGATTGCCTGCTCTGTAGGCACGGAGGGCGAGATCAGCGCCTGGATGGACGATCTGATTCACACCATTGAGTACGCCGGCTATACCATCGCCTACGGCATCGAGTACCGTCTGCATGACCTGGATCTGGAGGACATGGTGAACAAGGCAGACGCCAAGATGCTGAAGAACAAAGCGGATTACTACAAAATACATGACCGGCGTCAGCGTTGAAAACGCACCGGCTGGGTACGGTACAGTCCGGAAAGCGGGTTTATTGCGATTCTGTGTCAATAGTTGGGGCAGAGACAAAAAACAAATAAACGCAAGTCGTGCCGGCGTGATCACTTCGGCACGGCTTTTTTGCACGGCAGAAGGGGATTGTCGGTGTGGGCGGCACCATCCGGGCAGCCAAACCGCACTTTGGTTGACCGGTCTGATACTGCTTCTCAATAGCATTGTACAATTCTATTGAGAAGACACCGCCTAACGGCGTTGTCGTATTTTCGGAACGGAAAATCATAGATACCCGTCTCATTATGATCTTCCTGTAAAAATGTTTCATTCTGCCGAATAAAACAGTTTAATCAATGCGTATCCGAATTGCATGGCGCACCATGCAATTTGGCCGGACGCATTAATTGAATCTCAGTATGATATGATGATCTTGAAAAACCTCAAAAACTGACACAATCGGATAGGTTATCGACCTATCCTCTTTCCGCCGAAACCTTTATAATCATAGCAAAGGGGGAAACTGTATGCTGCGAATGGAGATTGCGCTGTTCATGGTTCTGGCCTTTGTTGCCAGTGTATATTTTTCCGCCGGGCGAAAAAGCACGCCGCTGCACAGGACGTTTTCTGTTTTACTGATCGTTGTGCTGATCCATCTGTTGCTGGACGGCGTCACTGTTTACACAGTGTATCATTTGGAGACCGTACCGAGGTTTTTGAACGATGCCGTCCACAGGTTGTTTCTGGGCAGCATGGTGCTGGTGATCTATCTGTTCTATCAGTATATCGCCATTCTGGTGGAGGAGGAGACGGGAAAACCCCGGCGGCTGGACGGGCCTGCCAGAATCTTTCTGGCTTTGGCGGAGCTGGGCAATTTTCTGCTGCCGATCTCCTACACGGTGGCGCCGGAGGGGAATTATTCCTCGGGGCCGTATATGCTGGTCCCCTATGGGGGCGTCGCCTTCTATCTGCTGCTGTGCGCCGGACTTTTGGCCGTAAACTGGAAGCAGATCGATCAGAAAAAGAAGCGTGCCATCGGCGCGGCGCTGCTCATTGAGGTGACTGTCTGCGCCATGCAGGGACTGAACCACGCCTGGCTCATCAGCGGTATGGGCATTACTTTGATGACACTGTCGTTCTATCTGACTTTGGAAAACCCCGATATTCTCCGGGCCGAGCTGACGGAGCAGAAGATGTCCATGCTGTACTTAAAAAGTCAGGTGAATCCCCATTTTCTTTACAACACCTTGGACACCATCCGCATTCAGGCCCAGCTGAACGGAGATAAAAAGGTGGCGAATCTTCTCATGCGTCTGGTAGACTTTTTCCGGCTCAGCGTCAAGGTGGACAGGCCCATGGTATCCTTGGACGACGAACTGGAGCTGCTGGAGGCCTACATGGAGCTGATGTGCTACCGTTATCCGGAGCTGCAATGCGAGTATGATATCGACCCCGATCTGGGCGGAATGCAGGTGCCCAATTTCATCCTCCAGCCCATTGTGGAGAACAGCCTTCTTCACGGCCTGAAAAACAAAGGCTACCGGGGCCAGGTGCTTATCTCTGCCCGGAAAACGCAGGATCACCGGATGGAAATTCTGGTCAGTGATACCGGCAGCGGCTTTGCGGAAGGCAAGAAAGCCGCCATCGACCAGATGCTTCTTAACTTTGCCAAACAGCCAGCCAAGCTGGAAGGGAACAGCATTGGCATTCTGAATGTGCAGAAACGGATCAAGCTGCTGTGCGGCCCGGAATACGGCCTTTCTTACACGGAAAATCCCACGCTTGGCGTGACGGCCCATCTGCTGCTGCCTATGAAGGAGGATGTACAATGAATAAACTGCGTGTGCTGCTGGTGGATGATGAAATCATGATCCGCGAGGGCTTTAAGCGGCTCTTTGACTGGGAAGCCCACGACTGTGAGGTGGTGGGTGAAGCAGCGGACGGTATGGAGGCGCTGGCAAAGATCGATACGCTGCGCCCGGATATCGTCATTATGGATATCAACATTCCCATCATGAACGGCCTGAAGGTCATCCAACTCAGCCGCCTGAAGCACCCGAACACTGCCTTCGTGATTGTATCCGGCTATGACGACTTTTCCTACTGCCGGGAGGCGCTGCGGCTGCAGATCACGGACTATATCCTGAAGCCTGTAAACTACGAGGAGTTTGGAACCTGTATTGACAATCTGAAAATCTCCCTGTTTGAGCAGCGGGTATCGGTGGCGGCGGAACCGGAGAAGCAGGAGGAGCGGACCATCACCGGCATCACCCGGTATCTTCAGGAGCATCTGGCGGAGGAAATCAGCCTGTCCGTTTTGGCCGAGCAGTTCCATTTGAACCCTCAGTATATCAGCCAGCTGTTCAAGAGCGAAATCGGGGTGAATTTTCTGGCCTACCTGACCAATATCCGCATGGAAAAGGCCAAAAAGCTGCTGCTTTCCACCTCTCTTTCCATCGCGGAGGTGGCGGAGCAGTCAGGTTATGGGGATTACCGGGTGTTTACAAAGGTGTTCAAAAAGTCAGAGGGCGTCACACCTTCCCAGTACCGGAGGGATTTTCTTGAGGCACCGGGAGGAGCCGGTCATCCATGAATCAGGCCCATTGCCTGTAAACGATCAGGGCGTCATCAAGCCTCCGGCTGAGCCGGGGGCTTTGACTTTATTTCCCCCATTCATACTTCTTGAATGGTATGGTTTCCACTCGTGAATGGTCATTCCCAAATCCAGGCAATGTGTTTTTTTGCCGGGCAAAGAAAACGGTACAAAAGGCTTTCCGTTCTTGCGTCCCGGCGCATTGTGATAAATACTGAAGCTATACGACAAAAAGGGGCTGGACACCATGTCTGTACAAACCAGATACAGCGGCGGCACAGTATTTGACCACTGGCTCGTGGGGAGCTATCTGGGAGGTTCCGCCAATCATCAGACCGCGGTTTTTGTCCTGACGCACAAAAGCTGCGAAGGGCTTCGCAGCGCGATGAAAGCGGTCAACCTGATTGCCCGGGAGGGAAGTCCTGCGGAATGCACCCCCATCCAGAGGGCGAAGTATCAGTCTTTATTGGAAGAGCGTACCAACACCGCCGTGCAGGAGGTGCGCCTGATGGGGCAATTGCAGGGGCACCCGAATATTGTGGGCTATCTGGATCATACAACCGTTGACTGGGAAGAGGACGGCTGCTTCGGACGGGATCTTCTGATTCGCATGGAGCTGCTGACAGACCTGCGCAAGCGGATGCAGCGGGGCGAGGTGTTCCCGGAATCCGAGATCAGAAAGATCGGAACGGATATCTGCGCCGCTTTGACCACCTGCCATCAAAAGAATATTCTTCACCGGGATGTGAAGCCAGAGAACATTTTCGTGAACGACAACGGCGTGTATAAGCTGGGAGATTTCGGAATCTCCCGGATTCTGGATTCGGCTTCCAATGACCACGCCAGCACGGGCATCGGCACGCCCCAGTATGCCTCTCCCGAACAGTTCGCGCAGTCCTATGACCGGCGGGCGGACATCTACAGTCTGGGGCTGGTGCTGTATGAGCTGTGCAACAGTCTCTTTTACCATCCCGGATACCGTTTCCGCGCTGGGAGAAGCCGCCTTCAGCGGCAGCCGCCTGTCTATGGTCGTCATTCCCGAGGGCATCAGCGTCATCCCGCAGGACTGCTTTGCCCACTGCTACAGCCTCACAAGCATCACGATTCCCGAAGGGGTGGAGGAAATCCGGTCCGCCGCGTTCCTGGGCTGCGTGGAGCTGTCCACTGTCACAATGCCGGAGTCCCTGCGCTACATCGACTATTCGGTGTTCAACGGCTGCGACCGACTGCGGGAAGTCAGGATTCCCAATGAGGATTGATGACTTATGATTTGGAGGCAGTACCATGCGCGATACGATACCCTTTCATCCGAATCCGCTTCTTCTGATCTGGGAGAATGACGCCCTCCGCGCCTGCCGCCTGGATCAGAAGCAGAGCTGGCTTGTGGGGGATAACACTGCCGATATCGGCATTTCCGCTCTTCCCTCCGGCTTTCGGTGCGGCGTCTTCCGGGAAGTGGAGGGGGAATGGTTTTACATTGACGACCCCGCCAATTCCGGCCTGACGCTCCTGAACGGACGGCCGCTGCCCCGGCCCCTGCGGGGCATCCGCCAGCCGGTTCCGCTGGACAGCGGCACGGTGCTGCGGATTACCGGGCAGGCGAAGGACGCTGCCGTGATGCTGTTTCTGAGCGGGCATCCCGCGGATGGATGGACCTGCCATCCCCTGTCCCGGAGGGAAGCGACCCGGGTTGGCGGCAGCGGCATCCTTCCGCCTACGGAGAACGCGCCCGCGGCAACCACATACCTGAACGCCCAATTCTATCTGAGCGCCGGGGAGGGAGAGATGCCCCTTCGGTTCAACCGGGGGCGAGTGCCTGAGAGCACCGTGTTGCGTGACGGCGACTGCATCTCGTCCGAGAAAATGACGATGTACTTTGGCGGCGGGGTGCTGTTCTGCTTCCGCGGCGACTGACGGGTAAAGCAGGAAGAAAGGAGCATTGCAATGGCAAACGCAATCAACGCCTTTGGCATCAGTGATATTGGCTGCCGGCGGCGAAAAAACGAGGACACCTTCCTCCTGCACAGGCAGATCAGTGAATCCACGGACAGGAGCACCCTTTCCGCCCAGGCGGAGAGCGGGGCGGATGCCTTCTTTCTGACCGGCGTGTTCGACGGTATCGGCTCCGGGGGAAACGGGGACAGGGCCTCCCGGACGGCAGCCGGTGTTTTCCAGAAGCTGTCCCGTCAGGACGCTCAGGCAGAAATGGATATCCAGATCCGCCGGGGATTTCAGGAAGCCAACAATGAAATCGTCCGGCTGCGTAAAACAATCAGCGTCGCCGGAACCACGGGCACGGTGCTGGCAATTTACCGGAATGCCTGCAAAATCTACCACATGGGTGACAGCCGCGCCTATCTTCACCGGGACGGGCGGATGTTTCAGCTGACCCGGGATCAGACCCTGGCCCAGATGAAAATTGAACTGGGTCTCTATGAGGCCGGCGATGCCCGGGCAAACCTGGAGAGCCATCTGCTGACGGATTACATTGGCCGGGATACGGCCCGGACGCAGGCTGCCCCGGCGGAAAGCCAGTGGATTCCTCTGCAAAGCGGGGACCGGCTCCTGCTGTGCAGCGACGGGCTGTATGGGATGTGCGAACCTGGGCAGATCAGGGAGGTGCTCAACCGCCGCGAAGGGCCGGAATCCTCTGCGTTGGCGCTGGTCGCGGCGGCAAAGGAACAGGGCGGCGAGGACAACATCACCTGCGTTGTGGTCGCGATTCCCTGAGAGGAAAACAGGGGAGCTGGTAAAAAGTCCCACAGTGAACGCAGCCAGTGGATGTTGGCACTGGCTGCAAAAACAACAATCGGGCAGAAGGTCACCCAAGCGTATCGATTCCGACACAGACGCCATCAGATGAAGCAGAATACAGCCCCCTCTGACAGCAGGAACAGCGTCCTGCGTCAGAGGGGGCTTGCTTATTGGTGTTCTTTCTGCTGGCTTCCCATACGGCACCCCACGGCGCGGATGTGCTGCCGCATCAGGGCGTAGGCCTCCTCGGGCTCCTGCCGGGTGACGGCATCCAGAATCCGCTCATGGAACATCAGGGCTTCCGCAACATTCTCCCGGGTATCCACCTGAAAAGCCCGATAGATGCCCCGGTTAAAGGCGTCTCTGGCGTTCTCCATGGTGTTGATCAGCAGATGGTTGCCGGAGGCCTTGGCAATCTCCATGTGGAACATGGTATCGTAATTGGTAAGCTCCTGAATATCCCCGCCGCAATCACGCATCTTTTCCAGAGACTCTGTCATCACCGCGAGATTTTCCGGTCTTGCCCGCTTGGCGGCCAGCCGTGCCAACTCCGCCTCGATCATCACACGAAATTCCAGAAGCTCATCCAGATCGGAAAGAATCAGGCTGGTACTCAGGGGCGCCTGCCTGGAAATATTGTGAAAATCATTGACGATGGTGCCCAGACGCTTTACCCGCTGGATGAAGCCCATGCTTTCCAGAGCTTTATAGGCCTCCCGCAGGGTGCTGCGGCTGACGCCCAGCTGCTCACAAAACACCGGCTCCTTGGGGAAAACGAAGCCCGCCGGAATCTGCCCGGACAGGATCAGCTCCCGCAGCCGCTGAAAAAGCGCGTCCGCCGTGCTGCTGCCGGAAGCGCGGGTCTGCGATACAATCAGTTCAACAATGTCCATAGTGTTCCCCCTGCATCTTTTCTTTCAGTATAGCATGAAAACAGGAAAAGGAAAGGGCGAACCGGCATTTTTATGGGAAATTTCCCAAAAATGACAGCCGACCGGCGGTCTCACGCGCCGGTCGGCTGCCCGGAAAGGGGAGAAATACGGGGAAATGGGGAGAATTATTTCCGCATTTCGGCGATCATGTCCAGAACCGCCTTCCAGTCGCGGCGGAAGCTGGAGCAGAACAGCTCCACGGGGCCGAAGGGCTCGTACTCGGCGGGAGTCAGCCGTCCGGTGAAGTAGGCCTTCTCGAAGTCGGGAAGCTTGTTGCACAGCTCGTCAATGACGTAGGCAGGAATCTTCGCGTCGAAGCGGGACACTACGGGGCCGTCCAGCTCCAGCAGCTTGTCGGCAGTGCCGCGCCAGTTGATGGTGTTGGCCACGTCACAGCCAACCCACTCGGTGAAGTGCTGCAGGCCACGGGCGCCGCCGTTGATCAGCTTCACGCCGGTCTTGCGGTCGTGCATATACTCGACCACCTTCTGGGCCACGGCCTTACCGGCGTACCACAGCACGTCAGAGGAGATGTCGATGTTCTGGGACTTGGCGACACCGGCCAGATACTGATCGAAAATGCCCGCGATGTGGGAGATATAGACCATGGGAGGATTCTCCATGCCCTCGATGGCCCGGTCATAGGCGTCCATCACATCGATGCACTGCTGCAGGCTCATGACCTCGGTGCAGTTGACGGGAATGCCCTCCCGGATGCACTGCTCGATGGCCTCGATGCCGTGATCGGTGGCGGGGATCTTAATCATCACGTTGGGGCCGGCCTCCCGGTTGAAGCGGGCCAGACGCATGATGGTCTCAAAGCTCTCGTCGAAGGGGTCGCCCTGAATGCTGACGTAGCCCTGCTGACCCTTGGAGGCCTCGTACAGGGGCAGCCAGATCTTGGCAACCTCGCCCACCAGCTCCCGCTGCAGCTTGACCTCCACCATGGTGTCGTCGGGTTCCTCAGCGACAATTTTCGCCAGAACCTCCTTGGCATGGTCGGCGTCCAGGGGATGAACCAGCATCTTGTATGCGAAAGAGGGATTCTGGGTGCAGCCAACAGCGCCATTGTCGATGGCCATCTGCGCTTCGGCACGGGTCACGTTGTTGATCCAGAAGCGGGTGGGAGTCTGTGCGGATACACGCTTGAAGTAATCCATAGTAGTTTCCTCCTGTATTGTTTTGTGTCTTTTTATGTCAGACATATTATCTGATGCCATTATAGGGAATTCCGTTAAAAATGTCAATATCAATTTTGGTTGCAGAAGCATATTTTATACATTTGACCAAATATGGCAGATCGGATTTGTGAAACGCTTCTAATCCCCTTAATTTATGTCTGACATAATAGACAAATTCAGGAAGAATATCCTGTGGAAAATGCGAATTGTACTCTTGCGCGGAATACGCTATTATTTTTATGAGATCAAAAAAGCTCACAGAAAGGGTGGCGTCATATGATTTTCCGAAAAGCCAGTGAACTGGTTCCCATCCCCATCGAGCACTGCATGGGCGGAGAGGGCACCGTAATGATGGAGAAGCTTCTTTTGGGAGCCGAGGAAATGCAGGGCAAGGGCCGGGCCTACGTCCGCCACACGCTGCAGCCCGGTGTGACCATCGGCGAACATGCCCACGCCCATGAGATGGAGAGTATGACCATTGTCAGCGGCTGCGCGACCCACGTCATCAACGGAGAGCGCCAGCTGCTGGAGCCCGGCGACATCATCGTGGCCCAGCCCGGAGATACCCACCAGATTGCCTGCCGTGGGGATGCTCCTCTTGTGCTGATTGCGCAGGTTCTGTTTGAATAAAGCAGAACCGTGCCGGCTCGCGCCGGCACGGTGTCGATCATTTCCTTTTTCTTTTCTTTTCGGCGGCGGTGAGCTCCGGCTCGTTCCTGCGCAGCTGCCCGATTTGTCTGGCAGTCATGACGCAGTAGGCTCCGACCATGAGCACCACCACTGCTGTGGTCAGATTCAGGGTCATGACGCCCATGGCCACGGCCACGATGGACAGCGCCACCACCAGAATGCCCCCCGCCAGCCACAGGCAGTTGGAGCGCAGCTCCTTTTCCCATTTTTCGTGGGGCGTCATGGGATGCAGTGCCTCCCGCTCTTCACGGGCCTTTCGTTTCCAGATGTTGTCGCTTTCAAACATACGCATTGGGATCACCTCGGCAGAATGGATAGCCCCATTATAGTGACTGCCGGCCCCCATGTCCAGCTTCGGCAGGAAAAAACTGGGGAATCTGAATCCCTTTGTTGAAAGTGCCAAAAAATAACAAGAAAGAATCTGCACATTTAGACAATTTACTTTTTCCTGCCCATGAAGTAAACTAAACATAGGATGTTAAAAACTTACGCAAAATATTTTCCGGCTTAACATAGGATGTTTTGTCCGGATGAATGGAGGAGGAAACCCAATGAAAGTTGGCCTGATTTACACCAGCACCACCCCCGAGCTCATCGCCGATGTGGAGCGGGAGGTGAAAAAGCAGCTGGGTGAGGATGTGGAGCTGTACAGCCTGCAGGATCCCAGCATTCTGGCGGAGGTCCGGGAGGCCGGTTACGTCACTACCGCTCCCGCTGCCCGGCTCATCGGCATGTACATGAAGGCGGCGGAGGCCGGCTGCGACGCCATGCTGAACCTGTGCAGCTCCGTGGGCGAGGTCGCCGACTGCGTGCAGGATGTGGCGAAATATATCGGCGTTCCCATCGTCCGAGTGGACGAGGAAATGTGCCGGGAGGCCGTCCGCAAGGGCACCCGCATCGGCGTGATGGCAACCCTGCCCACCACGCTGGAGCCCACCAAGGGCACCATCCGCCGGATGGCCCGGGAAAACGGCAAGTATGTGGAGCTGGTGGACTGTCTGGTGGAGGGCGCGTTTGGCCTGAATCAGGATCAGTTCAAGGCCCGCATGACCGAAAGCGCAGCCACCATCGCCGACAAGGTGGACGTAATCGTGTTCGCCCAAGGCTCCATGGCCTACTGCGAGCAGTACATCGCTGAGAAGTTCAACAAGGTGGTTCTCAGCTCCGTCCGGTTTGGCGCCGAGGAGCTGAAGAAGGCCCTCATCAAGAAAGGCACCATTTAGTCCGTATTCTGTCCCGCAGCAGCGGGATGAAATATTAAGTTAAAGGAGAAAACAAAATGAAAAAAGTTCTTGCCATGATTCTGGCAGCCGCGATGGTTCTGGCCCTGGCAGCCTGCGGCGGTTCCTCCGCTCCCGCTCCTACCGCCGCCCCCGCCGCTACCCAGGCAGCGGCTCCCGCCGAAGCCGCCGCTGAGGCTCCCGCCGCCGACGATCCCCAGATCACCCTGAAGCTGTCCTTCTCCACCAACGAGCAGGACCCCCGCGCCATTGCCTCCGTTCAGTTCAAGGAAGAGGTTGAGTCCAAGACCAACGGTTCCGTCAAGGTTGAGATCTATCCCTCCGGCCAGCTGGGCGGCGACGCAGACCTGATTAACTCCATTGCTCTGGACTCCGGCACGGTGGACGTAATCATCACCGACGCTTCCAACTTTGCTACCTACGAGCCCAAGATGGGCATCTCCGCTCTGCCTTTCCTGTTCTCCGGCTTCGATGATGCCTGGGAGTTCATGGACGGCGAGATTCAGGCCGCCGCTGAGCAGGGCCTGCTGGCTCAGAACATGCGGGTTCTGGCCCACTACGACAACGGCTTCCGCTGCGTCACCAACTCCAAGGGCCCCGTGGAGACTCCCGCGGATATGGTCGGCATGCTGATCCGTACCCCTGAGAATCCCGTCATCATGGCCACCATGAGCGCCATGGGCGCCAACCCCCAGCCTCTGGCCTTCTCCGAGCTGTATCAGGCCCTGCAGCAGAAGACCTACGACGCACAGGAGAACCCCATCCCCGTTATCTACAACAATAACCTGTACGAAGTTCAGGCTTACCTGTCCGTCACCAACCACATCTACTCCGGTATGTGCTTCACCATCGCCGAGAGCACCTGGAACAAGATGAGCGCTTCTCAGCAGGAGATTGTTGCCGCGGCTGCCAAGGCTTCCGCCGACTACGACCGTCAGATGAACCGTCAGCAGACCGATGATCTGGTCAGCAAGCTGGAAGAGGCCGGTATGAAGATCAACTACCCCGAGCTGGCTCCCTTCGCTGAGGCCACCGCTTCCGTCCTGACCGACAACGCCGCCACCTACGGCGAGCTGCTGACCCAGCTGCAGGCTTGGCTGGCAAGTAAGTAATTTACAACTGATCCGTAAGTTTACGCATGGGGCGGGGGGTTCAGCCCTCCGCCCCATTTCCCTATCATCGTTCGGAAAGGAGCAATTCCCGGTATGAAAAAAGTGCAGGCATTTCTGGACACTGCCAGCACCGTTGTGGCGGCGGTTCTCTGCGGCGCCATGATGGTAATTCTGCTGGCAAACGTGATCCTGCGTTTTATCCCCGGTATTGGCGGCTTTAAGTGGTACATGGAAGGCGGGCAATATCTGAATGTTTTCTCCATGCTGATTGCCGGTATTGGTATCACTGCCCGCCGCACCCATCTGCATGTGGAGCTGGTGGATGCCTTTGCCGCGAAAAATCCCAAGCTGAAGAAGATTCACGGCGTCATCGTGTCCCTGTTTGTGATCCTGTTCTATGCCATGGTGACCTACGGCGGCTGGCAGCTGGCATCCCGGGCCAAGCAGGCCGTTTCCACCATGCCCCAGTTTACAATGGGTCAGGTCTATCGGATCTTCCCCATTGCCGGCGCCATCACCGTTGTGGCTGCCATTGTTGACATGATCGTTCTGATTATGGAAAAAGAGGAAGGAGGAGAGAAGAAATGATCGCCTGGCTGCTGATTTCTTTCTTTGTTCTGCTGTTTCTGGGTGTGCCCATCGCCATGTCTCTGGGACTTTCCGCCATTGGCGGTATCCTTTTCCTTGGCGGCGGTTCCACCGTTACCATTGCCCAGCGTATGTTTGAGGGCATGAACTCCTGGGCGCTGCTGGCCATCCCGCTGTATACCTTCGCAGGCTATACCATGAGCAAGGGCGGCATCTCCAAGCGCCTGATGGACTTCTGCTACTCCATCGTCGGCCACATCTACGGCGGTCTGGCCCACGTCAACGTGCTGTCGTCCATGATTTTCGCCGGTATTTCCGGCTCTGCCGTGGCGGACACCGCCGGTGTTTCCGGCATGTTCATGCCAGAAATGATCCGCAAGGGCTATTCCAAGAAGTTTACCGTTGCCGTTACCGCCATTTCCTCCACCATCGGCATCATCATCCCGCCCTCCATTCCCATGGTGGTCATGGCCGGTATCTGCGGCATCTCCACCGGCAAGCTGTTCCTGGGCGGCATTATTCCCGGCATTCTCTGCGGCTTTGCCCAGATGGTCGTCTCCTACTTCATGGCGAAGAAGGAAGGCGTTGAGAAGGAGCCGGGTCATTTCGCCATTCGTCCCGTACTCCATGGCCTGAAGGAATCCTGGCCTGCCCTGCTGATGCCCATCATCATTGTCGGCTCCATCACCATGGGCATCGTCTCCCCCACCGAGGCCGGTGTCATTGCCGTGGCCTACGGCCTGTTCGCCGGCGGCGTGATCTACAAGGAACTGACCTGGGATGACATCAAGTTCGCCTTCTGCGACACCGTCCGGGTTTCCGGCCGTATCTTCATTGTCATCGGCGCGGCAAAGCTGTACACCATCATGCTGACCACCGCGGGCTTTGACAAGTGGATGGCCTCCACCATGCTGGGCTTCTCCACCAATCCCACCGTGATTCTCATTATGATCCTGCTGCTGTTCTTCATCGTCACCATGTTTATGGAGTCCATTGCCACTCTGACCCTGTTTATGCCCATCCTGTTCCCCATCGCCATGAGCGTGGGCATCGACCCCATCGTGCTGTGCGTGCTGATCACCGTGGTCATCGGCGTCGGTCTGGTGACGCCGCCTGTGGGCATGTGCATCTACGTTGCCTGTGATTTGATGGATATCACCGTGGGCGAGGTATTCCCAAAATTGATACCATTCCTGATAGCAACCTTTATCTGCATCGCGCTGATGATTGCCTTCCCCCAGCTGATCACCCTGCCCACACTTTTGATGGCATAGCTTTCATAAGACACTTGCGCGCTTGGATGGAATGTGCTAGAATAAAATCGCAACTACATAGGATGTTTCGAGTGATATTTAGTACAACATTCTAAGAACGCGGAAGGGGGACGGAATATGGCAGCCGAAGAAGTCCAGCAGGGCAAATCGGTGGTAGATCAGGTGATGGATGGGATCATCCGTCAGATCATATCCGGCGAGCTGGTTCCCGGCGGAAAGCTCCCCACGGAAATGGAGCTGTGCCGGCAGTTCGGCGCCGGCAGGAACTCCGTGCGGGAGGCGGTGAAAAAGCTGCAGGCCTACGGCATCCTGTACATCAAGCGCGCGGACGGCACCTTCGTCAGCGAGACCTACAACCGCAAGATGCTGGATCCCATGCTCTACAGCCTGATTCTCCAGCACAACAGCTGGAAGGATTTTGTGGAGCTGCGGGCGGTGATCGACATCGGCACCCTGAACATCATCGTCCAGCGAACGGACATCAACACTTTCCTGCCGGAGCTGTACCGCACCTACGGGGAGCTGTCCGCCGAGCTGCACAGCCCGGAGCCTTCGCTGGAGCGGGTGCTGGAGCTGGACATGAAGTTCCACAGCCGCATCGCCGGAGCCGCCAACAACCCCATGCTGGAGACCATCACCGAGTATATCACCCTGCTGACCCTGCCCAGCCGGCGGGAAACCACCCGAAAGGTCATGGAAAGCGGGGAGATCGACAATTTTGTGGAGCTTCACAGAAGGCTGCTGACCGTGATCGAGCGGCACCAAACGGAGGAGATCGTCCGGGCCGTGCAGGATCACTACGTCTATTGGAAATAAGTATCGTCCCCTGAATATTCCTTAGAAATGAGGGAGTTTTTTCTATGAAAAAAATCCTGGTTTCCGTGGCGCCGGTGGCTGCTACGGATATCCTCATCAATCCCAGAGCTATCGCCCGGGATGTGTATGAGTGCTACAAAAACGGCGCCTGCATGGTGCACCTGCACTGCCGTGATCTGAACGGCAGACTGACTCCGGATATCAGTCTGCTGGAGGAGACCATCTACTATATCCGCCAGTACTGCGACATTGTGATCGAGATTTCCACCGGCGGCGTCTCCAACCTGACCATTGAGGAGCGCTGTCAGACCTGCTATCCCAGCTGGGTGGAGACCAACAGCCTGAACGTGGGTTCCGTCAATCTGGGCACCGCAGTCTACCAGAATCCCATCCGGGATGTGGAGTACTGCGTGGGCAAGATTCTGGAAAACGGCAAGACCCCGGACATTGAGGTGTTCGAGCTGGGCATGATTAACACCGTCCGGGAGCTGGACGAAAAGTTCCATTTCCCCCGGCCCCTGCTGTTTGCACTGGTGTTCGGCCACGGCGGCGAGATGCCGGCCACGGTTCCGGCGCTGGATCACATGATCGCGGCACTCAGCGAGAATTTCCCCAACCCCAATGATGTGCTCTGGGGCTACACTCAGGCCCACCGGCAGGATTGGGAAATGGTGAAGGTGGCGCTGGACAAGGGCGCGTCCGCCGTCCGGGTGGGCTTCGAGGATTCCGATATGATCGCCCCCGGCGTGCACTGCGACACCAATGCCGCCATCATTGCCGACGTGGTGGATGTGATCAAATCCAAGGGCATGATGCCCATGACGCCTGCGGAAGCCCGGGCCATGCTGGGCCGCCCCCAGCTGAAGAAATAAGGAGGGAGCGCTATGGTCATTCAGGGCGTGAATTACCCTTCGGATTTTGAAGCCAAGAAAGCCATCATTGCCGCTGCCGCCAAGCTGGAGGCCAAGGGCTTTCAGGTGGCGGGGGACGGAAGCCTCAGCGTCCGGGTAGGCCCCAATGCCATCTGGATCACCGTGGAGGGGGCGGACAAGGCAGCCCTTCAGCAGGATCAGCTGGTGCGCATCGACCTGAGCGGCAAACAAATGGCAACCAATAAGCCCAAGCCCTTGGGCGAGGATCTGCCGATCCACCTGCGGATCTACCGGGAGAACGAGACGGTGCAGGGAATCGTCCACGCCTACCCCGTGTGCGCTGCCGTGCTGGGCATTCAGGGAACCGGAATGGAAGCGGCCGCTTTCAGTCCCTCCGTCCGCCGGATGGGCCGAATCCAGCTGCTGCCTCAGAAGGACGCCCAGACCCAGGCGGAAGCCGTGAGTCTGCTGTGCCGCACGGATCGCGGCGTGCTTCTGCAAAGCGACGGCTGCATGACCTGGGGCAAAAGCCTGACCGAAGCAGTACAGACCGTGGAAGCCATGGACTACTACTGCAAGGTGAAAAAATGCACCGGCGGCAGCAAAGACTGCACCTGCGGACATTCGGAAACCGGCCTGTGCGACGGCAGCTGCAAAACCGCCGCCCCCCAGCCGGTTTGCAGCGGAAACTGCGCCGCCTGCGTCGGCGCTCCCACCTGCCCCAGCAGCGTACCGGCGCATTCCGCGCCTGCGCAGCCTGCCACCGGGATGACCGGCATTATCCGCCCCGGTGAGCCTCTCCCGGCGCTGCCTCCTCAGGGCGCACCGGCAGTGACGGCACCCGCGCCCGCCGCGCCCACACCCAATCAGGTTCCGGCTGTAGACGTGCCAAAGGCGGATGTGATGGCGGAGGTCGTCCGCCGTGTAATGGGAAACAAATAAGGGAATTCCGAAGCGAGGATTCCCGGAAAGGATAGAATACCATGGATATTACATCGCAGGAAATTGATGCGATTGTCCAGAAGGTGCTTGCGGGTATGCAGGCCGGCGGCGGAGCCCCCGTCCAGACCCCTTACGCCTGTAAGAGCACCGTACCCACCCCGGCGGCACCGGTCAATCCCACCGGCGACAACGGCGTGTTCGAGAATGTGAACGATGCCGTGGAAGCGGCCTGGAAGGCCCAGAGAGAATGGGTGACCAATTTCAAAATTGAGGATCGCCGCCGCATTATTGAAGCAATCCGCCGCTGCGCCCGGGCCCACGTCGAGGAGTGGAGCCGGAAGATCGTGGAGGAGACGGGTATGGGCCGGTACGAGGACAAGGTGGAAAAGCACCTTGCCGTCATCAACAAGACCCCCGGCCCCGAATGCCTGACTACGGAGGCGCTGTCCGGGGATACGGGCCTGATGCTGGAGGAATACGCGCCCTTCGGTGTCATCGCCGCCATCACCCCCACCACCAACCCCACCGAAACCATCATCAACAATACCATCAGCATGATTGCCGGCGGCAACACGGTGGTATTCAACGTACATCCCCGTGCCAAGCGGGTCAGCGCCCAGTGCCTGCAGGCCCTGAACCGGGCCATTGTGGAAGCCGGCGGCCCTGCTAACCTGCTGACCATGACACGGGAACCCACCATGGAAGCGGTGGATCAGCTGGCTGCCAACCCCAAGATCCGGCTGATGGCCGGTACCGGCGGCATGGGCATGGTAAATGCTCTGCTGCGCAGCGGCAAAAAGTGCATCGGCGCCGGTGCGGGCAATCCCCCCGTCATTGTGGACGAGACCGCCGACATTGCGCTGGCGGGACAGAAGATTTACGAAGGCGCTTCCTTCGACAACAACATCCTCTGCTTCGCCGAGAAGGAGGTCTTTGCCGTAGGCTCCGCCTATGACGGACTGCTCCACGAGCTGAAGAAAAACGGCGCATATCTGCTCACCGCCGCCCAGACCGAGCAGCTGGTTCGCATCTGCCTGAAGCCCAAAAAGAACGGCGGCCACGAGGTCAACAAGGACTGGGTGGGCAAAAACGCAAACGAGATTCTGCGGCAGATCGGCGTTCAGGTTCCGGATACCTGCCGTCTGGCGGTCTGCGAGACCCCTGCCGACCATCCCTTCGTGCTGGTGGAGCAGATGATGCCCGTCTTGCCGGTGGTTCGGGTTGGAAGCTTTGAGGAAGCCGTGGAGTGCGCGCTGGTGGCAGAGCATGGCAACCGGCACACCGCGTCCATTTTCTCCAAGGATGTGGATCACATGACCCGCTTTGCCAGAGCCATCGAGACCACCATCTACGTCAAGAACAGCGCAACCAAGGCCGGCGTGGGCATCGGCGGCGAGGGCCACTGTACCATGACCATTGCCGGGCCCACCGGCGAGGGCATCACCTGTGCCAGAAGCTTCTGCCGCCGCCGTCGCTGCGTGCTGGCAGAGGGCGGTCTGCGGATCATCTGAGACTTTGATAATTCAATTTTTAAAATCCATATTCTACAATATATATTTATAGGAGGCTCTAACTATGAAAGCGTTGGGTTTTATTGAAACAAAGGGTCTGGTTGGCAACATCGAAGCCACCGATGCCATGCTGAAGGCTGCCGATGTGGAATTCGTCGGCTCCAATACCATCGGCGCTGGCCTGACCACCGTCATCGTCACCGGCGAGGTGGGCGCGGTGAAGTCCGCTGTCGAAGCCGGTGAAGCTGCCGCTTCCCGGGTAGGTGAGCTGTTCTGCTCCAACGTCATTGCCCGTCCCCACAGCGATATCGAGCGGATTCTGCCCCCCAAGGGACCCGCAACCGGCAAGTCCGGCGCCCCCGCCGGCGAGCAGGTGGCGCTGAATGCCGCTCTGGGCATGATTGAGACCAACGGCCTGACCGCCAATATCGAAGCCGCCGACGCCATGCTGAAGTCCGCCGACGTGACGCTGGTGGGTCAGGAGCGGATTGGCGCGGGCCTTGTCACCGTGTTCGTGCAGGGCGACGTGGGTGCTGTGAAGGCCGCTGTGGAAGCCGGTCAGAACGCCGCCGCCCGCATCGGTGAGATCGTCAGCTGCCATGTGATTCCCCGCCCCCATACCAGCGTCAGCGAGGTCATGCCGGAGCTGCAGTAAGTCGTAAAGGGGGCGCTGAGCCTTGGTTTACCACGACATCACCCAGGAGCAGCTGACGGCGATTGTGGCGGAAGCGGTTCGCGCGGAGCTGCAAAAGTGCAGCCGCCAGGTGCCGGTGGGCATTTCCGTGCGTCACATTCATCTGTCCCGCGCCGACGTAGACAGGCTGTTCGGGCGGAACTATCAGCTTACGCCAAAAAAGCAGCTGAGCCAGCCGGGGCAGTATGCCTGTGAGGAATGCCTCGATGTGATCGGCCCCAAAGGGGAGCTGAATAAGGTGCGGATTCTGGGGCCTGAGCGGAAGGCAACCCAGATCGAGTTGGCCCAGACTGACTGCCGGAACATCGGCATCACGGCGCCGGTTCGCTCCAGCGGCAACACCGCCGGAACTCCCGGAATTACCCTGCGGGGGCCCCTTGGCGAGATCACCGTGCCGGAGGGCGTAATCATTGCGGACAGGCACCTGCATATGTCTGAAGGAGAAGCGGCTGCCTTTGGTCTGAAGGACGGCGACCACGTCCGGATTCAGGTTGACGGCGTCAAGCCCGGCGTTCTGGGCAGCGTGCTGGTGCGGGCCGGAAATGGGCATTCGCTGGATCTGCATATCGATACCGATGACGGCAACGCCTTTTTGCTCCGGCAGGGGCAGCTGGTCACCGTCCTCGGCAAAGAATAAGGAGAAAAACGATGATTCTTGGTACGGTTAAGGGAACGGTCTATTCCACCCGGAAGATGGAGAATCTGAAGGGACTGAAATTTTTGCTGGTTCAGCCAGTGAACGGCACAAAAAAGGATATGCTGGTTGCGGCAGATACCCTGGGGGCAGGCATCGGGGAACTGGTGCTGGTCACCACCGACCAGACCACCCAGTATGCCGTGGATCATCCCACCCCTGTGGATGCCTTCATTGTGGGCATCGTGGACAATCCTCCCGCCATGGAGTGAACGTCAACCTGCGCCCCGGAAGGACACTTTCCGGGGTGAAAAGTGAGGCAAAAACATGAAAATTGTTGTTATTGGCAGCATCTCTGCCGGTGTATCGGCGGCTTCCCGGATTGCTGCCGGGGAGCGAAGCGCCCAGATCACCGTCTATGAGATGAGTGCCTTCTACAGCTGCGGTGTAGGCGGCCTGCCCCACTATCTGGGCCAGAGTATGCAGCAGCTGAACGAGGCCATTCAGGAGAAGGAAACCGAGCTGCGCAGCGCGGGGATTCAGGCGTATCTGCGCCACGAGGTGCAGGCCATCGATCCGGCCCGCCGGAGGGTTACGGTGTGTGACCTTTCCACCGGACGGGTGTTCGAGGACAGCTATGACAAGCTGGTGGTTGCCACCGGCTCCTCCATCACGCTGCCTCAGGTGCCCGGCGCAAACCGGGTGGGCGTGCAGACCCTGAAAACCGTGGAGGATCTGATTTTCCTGAAGGAGTACACCCGGACGCCCTATGTGCAGGACGTTGTGATTCTGGGCGGCAGCTGGTCCGGTCTGGAAATTGCCAAGGTGCTGCTGAAAATGGGCCGAAAAGTGCGCATCATCGAGGAAAACCGGCAGCTGCTGCCGGAATTTGATCCTGAGGTCAGCGAATTGATCCGCAAGGCGCTGGAAGCCGAGGGGGTTCAGTTCAGTCTGGGCGAGCAGGTCCGTGCCTTCCCCGGCAGAACCTTCGTCGAGCAGGTACAGACCAGCCGGGGCAGCTATCCCTGCGATCTGTGCATCGTATCCACCGGCGTGCAGCCCAATACCCGGCTGCTGGCAGGCACAGGCGTAGCCCTTGTCCCCAACGGCGCCGTGCTGATCGACGGCGAGCTTGCCACCAATGTACCCGGAATTTACGCAGTCGGCGACTGCGTGCAGAGCCGTCAGGGCAGTCTGCGCACCTGTAGCCTGCGGGTAGGAGGCACCGAGCTTGCCCGAACCGGTCTGACGGAAACGGAAGCCAAGCGGGCCGGTCTTCGGGTCAAAAGCGCCATGGCCACCGGCACCGATCGCCCCGGCATCTGCCCCAATCAGCACAAAATTACCATCAAGCTGGTCTATGAGGCCAATACCCACCAGCTGGTGGGCGCCCAGGCCTGGGGCGGGAAGAACGTAGCCACCCGCATCAATGCCATCGCCGTTGCCATCCGCGCCGGTATGACCGCCGAGACGCTGAGCCAGGTGGATTTCTGCTATTCCTCCGCCGAGTGCTCCATCTGGGATCCCATCCAGATCGTCTGCGGTCAGGCGAAATAAGGGGGGCGCCAAAATGCCTGAACGGATTGACGCTGTGAAAACCAGCTTTTTCGGCAAGGGCGCGGTTCAGCTTCTGGAGCCGGAGCTTCGGAAAATGGGCATCACCCGCGCGCTGCTGGTGACAGACCGATTCCTGTATGAATCCGGCGCGGCAGAGCGGGTTGCCCGGGTGCTGTCCGGGGCGGGCGTGGAATTTGCGGTGTATTACAACGTTCAGCCCAACCCCACCGTGCAGGTGGTCAACGACTGCATCGCGGCAGCGTCCGCCATCGGCGCGCAAATGCTGATCGCGCTGGGCGGCGGTTCCGCCATTGATACCGCCAAGGCCGCCAGCATCGTGCTGGCAAACGGCGGAACGGTGGAACAGTATGAGGGCACGGGAAAATCCGCCCGTCCCGGCCTGCCCATCGTGGCGATCAACACCACAGCCGGTACCGGCAGCGAGTGCACCTCCTTTTACATCGTCACTGACCCCGTCCGTCACAGCAAAATGGCCATGGTGGACACCAACTGCATGGTGGCCATCGCGGTTAACGATACGGACTTTATGCGCTCCATGCCGCCGAAGCTGACGGCAGCCACGGGCATGGACGCCATGACCCACGCCATCGAAGCGGTGCTGTCCAGAAACGCCAGCCCCATCACGGACAAGGACGCCCGCTGGGCCATCGAGGTCATCACCCGGTATCTGCCCGCGGCGGTGAAAAACGGCGATGATGAGCAGGCCAGAACCATGATGGCCTATGCGGAAAACGTAGCGGGCATGGCCTTCAGCAATGCGGGACTTGGCATGGTTCACGCCATGGCCCACGCGCTTGGCGGGCGGTACAATCTGCCCCACGGCGTGTGCAACGCGGTGCTGCTGCCTTATGTCCTTGCCTTCGACGCCCAGCGTCCCGAATTTGGGAGTCGGTTCCGGGCCATTGCCGGAGCCATGGGGCTTCCCGATGCGCAGTCCATGACCGACGAACAGGCGGCCTTTGCGGTGGTTGGGGCGGTGCGGCAGCTCAATCATACGGTGGGCATCAGCTCCTGCCTGAAAGAGTTGAATAAGGTGGAACCCGCACACTTCCCCGAACTGGCAGCGCTGGCAATGCAGGATACCTGCATGGGCAGCAATCTGATTTCGGTGACACCAGCGGAGGTGGTTGCCGTCTATACGGCATCCTACACCGGAACCTAGAAAACGATCAAACGGCTCTCCGAATTCGGAGAGCCGTTGCTATTTGCAAGAGATAGAACACGAATAATAATATTTCATTTTCTATTCTGGGTGGGAGACGTTTTCGGCAAGGCCACGGAGTTCATCCTCCAGCTGCTGCCCGGACCAATGGGATGCTTCCGCTTCCCTGCGGACACGTTGGGCTGCCTCCTGCCAGCGCTGAAACTGTTCTTTGCTCCAGCGCTGCTTCAGAACCCGTGCATAGTACCGCTTGTAGGCCCTCTGATAGACGGTCAGCACGGTACTGCCCGCCAGTTTGTTCTGCCGCGCTCTGGCAGCGCCGATGTCCCGGCAGGTGCGTTCCGACTCCCCCGGAGCCACCCGGCTGCAATAACGATAGCTGTAGCCCCGCTCCGGCAGAAAGAATCTGCCGCAGTTCCGGCATTTCTGGATGCTGCCGCCGGAAAACAGCAGGTGGATCAGCTCCAGATACAGCAGCTCTGACAGCCGGGTCAACCGGTATTGTTCGGCAAGCTTTGGCTCTGTTTTTCTGTCCCGGATTACGAAGGCAGGTTCCGGTCTGGCAACCGGCGTGCGCAGGGAAGCGCCAAGGGCAGGAGAATCCAGCGTCCCCTCCGGCAGGGAAGCCAATGCGGAAAGCGTGGTTCTCCCGTCTTCGTTTGCTTGAAAAAATTGATTTGTCAAAGGTAGATATCGGTTTTCTATCAGTTGAAAGCACGCTTCTGTATCCTGCCAGAGAATTCCCCGCTGGTATTGGCTGAACAGCTGCCCGCAGAGCAGCCGCCTGTCCGGTTCCAGTTGGGCCATCAACTCCCGGTAGTAGGGCATTTCGGAGAGCAGGGCGGCAAGCTGCTCCGGAGGGACCGGAATACGGCCATCCCGCTGCCGCTTCATTGCAAAAAAAACCGAAGGGTCATAGTTCAGAAACTGACACAGCAGTTCCCCTGCCGGGTAGGCTGCAAACCCCAAATCCACCATACCGCCATAGTATTGTACGGTTTTTCTGGAAATACCGGAGATTCCGTGATCTACCGCGAAATGATCGTCCCGATCCCAATTCAGCAGCGCGCCCATATGCGGCCCCTCCCAGAATAGAATATGTTAATACTATTATACATATTCTATTTCAAAACGCAATCCTTTTTTATATAATCACTCTGTCAAGTAAATCAAGCGGAAAGGCATTCTGCTTGGTATTGACGCCAATCTCCTTAAAATCACATATTTCGGGAAACCAAGAACCTCTGATTAATTCGGCAAGAGTTGGCGGCAGAAGATTCGCCGGGAAAGCCGCAGAGGATTATCCGGAGGTTCCTTAGAGCAACACCGCACAGTGGGTGCTGCCTTAGCCTATAGTCAATACCGGCCAAAGGTACAGTTGGGCCAGCGGCAGGCTTTGCACATCTGGCACAGGCCGCCGTCTCCCAGACCGACCAAGTCTTCCTTTGTGAACTTGTCTCCGGCAAAAATCTGGGGCAGAAGAACATCAAATATGGTTGTGGGCAGCTTGATTGCCGCGCCGGGGACACCCAGAATGGGCACATCCCCCAGATAGGCGACCAGCGTCATGTTGCCGGGCTGGGAGGGCACGCCGTGGCTGATGATCTCCGCCCCCAACAGTCGGATGGCGGTGGGTGTCAGATCGTCCGGGTCCACGCTCATGCCGCCGGTGAAGATCAGAAAATCCGCGCCGTTATCCAGATGGGCCTTTGCCGCGCCAACAATCATGTCCAGATCATCGTCGCAGATGGTGACGCCCAGAATTTCCGCGGGATACTGCTTCATCTTGGCACGAACCACCGGCTCAAACTTGTCCTGAATCCGGCCGGAATAGACCTCGGAGCCGGTGATAACCACACCGAGCTTCTTCGGCTGGTAGGGCCGCAGGTCCAGAAGCGTTTCCTCGGAACACAGCCGCTCCGCTTCCAGAATCTGCGCCTCCTTCGTCACCAGCGGAACGATGCGCATGGAGGCCAGCCGCGCCCCCGGTTCCACGGGATAGTGGTCGGGCAGGGTGCAGATGGTGATGTCGCCGATGGAATCGATTTTTCGCAGCAGCGCCCGGTTCACCCGGAACATTCCCCTTTGGTCGGCAATCAGCAGCACCTTTCCCTCGGAAGGCTCGGTGTAATGACACCCCTCCACCGGGGCCATGGCAGCCATCCGCCGGGCGCAGTCCTCCTCGTGGATTTCTCCCGCGTTTTCCTCCCAGACGAACACCGTGCGTTTTCCGATGTTCAGCATATGCTCCACATCCTCCTGCCGGAGGATGTGGCCCCGCTTGAAGGCCACACCCTTGAAGCCGTCGTTCATCTCGGTGATATCGTGGCACAGCTCCATGCCGATGGCGTCCTGTACGTTTATTTTTTTCATTCTACGAACCTCGTTTATTTCATTCTTTCAGCAGCAGCAGGGACTCCGGGGGCAGGCAGACGCCGATTTCCGGCGCGCGAAGCCTATTCCAGACTGCTTTCTCCATTTCCCAGCCAATGGGGCAGGAGCCGGCGGCACTGCTCACGCTCTGCAGCATAATCGTGTAGGAGAAGGGATTCTCAATTTCCTCCACCACCCGGCAGCGGAAACCGTTCCTTCCCGGCCCCGGGCGGATATCATGCATCCGAATACCGACAGCGCCGGTTTCCGGGGTCAGTCCGGGAATCTCCAGTTCCATATCCCAGTCCGTTGCCCAGGCTTTCCCGGCTTCCAGCATTTCCAGATGGGAAATATTTTTGCAGCCGGTGAGCATAGCGCCCTTCCGGGTGTGGGGATTGGCGAACACCTCCGCTTTGGTACCGAAGGCATCGATTTTACCGTCGTCCACAATGGCGATGCTGTCAGACAGCCGGAAGACCTCGTCCCGGTCATGGGATACCAGCAGCACGGTTTTGCCAAACTCTCCGATGATTCTTCGCACCTCCTGCTCCAGCCGGAACCGCAGGTGGTTGTCCAATGCGGAGAAGGGCTCGTCCAGCAGCAGAATTCTGGGATTGGAAACCAGGATCCGGGCCAGGGCGGTGCGCTGCTGCTGTCCGCCGGACAGCTGGGAGGGCAGGTGCCCTGCCAGGGGGGTCAGCCCGAAGCTGTCCATAATGGCAGTTACGGCGGCCTCCCGCTTACGCTTGTCCGGCTCCCGGCTGGCACCGGCCCGGATATTTTGCAGCACCGTCATGTTGGGAAACAGAGCATAATTCTGGAACATCAGCCCCGTGTGCCGCTGCTGGGGCGGCAGATTGATATGCTTTTCCGAATCGAACAGCACCACATCGTCCACCACGATCCGGCCCCGGTCCGGCTTTTCGATGCCGGCGATGCACTTGAGGGTCATGCTCTTGCCGGAACCGGAAGCGCCCAGCAGGGCCAGCGTCTCGTTCCCGGCTTCAAAGCGCACCTTCAGATGGAAGGAACCGAGAGTTTTCTCAATGTCCACAAAGACTGACATTCAGGCCCCTCCCTTCCGGCTGCGCTTTTCCAGCATATTCACCGCCAGCAGCACCACGAAGGAGATGGTCAGGTTGACCAGCACCCACCGGAAGGCGGCGGCGTCGTCGTTGGTGCGCCAGAGCTGATAGACGGTGGTGGAAATGGTGGCCGTCCTTCCGGGAGTATAGCCGCAGATCATGCTGGTCGCGCCGTATTCGCCCAGCGCCCGGGCAAAGGCCAGCACCGTACCCGCTAAGATTCCCTGACGGCAGTAGGGCATCCGGATACGCCAGAAAATGTAGGTGTTGCTGAGACCCAAGGATTGGGCGGAATAGGCCAGCGTCTCGTCAAAGGACTCAAAGGCGCCCCGGGCGGTGCGGTACATCAGGGGAAAAATCACCACGGTGGTGGCAAAAATCGCCGACCACCAGGTCATGGTCAGTTTCAAATCGAAGGCTCGCAGAAACCATGCGCCAATGACCCGCTTGGGGCCGAGAACCCGCAGCAGCAGATAGCCCACCACCGTGGGCGGCAGCACCAGCGGCAATGTCAGAATCACATCCAGCACGCCCTTGACCAGCCGGGGTGTCTTTGCTATGTAGTAGGCGGCAAAAATACCCAGAAAGAAAATAATCACCGTACTGATGGCGGCAATGCGGATGGAGTTATACAGCGGAAACCAGTCCATAGCTTCCCTCCTGTCAAACGCCGAAACAGGCGGGCAATTCGCCCGCCTGCGGGGTTTCTTCTATGATACCACAGGCGTAAAGCCCACGGCTTCGAATACCGTGTCGCCAGCATCGCTCACAAGATAGTCCAGGAACGCCTGCGCCGCGTCCACATTCTGAGAGGTTTTCAGAATGGCGGCGGGATAAATGGCCTGTCCGCACATCTCGGCAGCAGCGGTGTCCACCACGGTGAGCCCCGCGGAGAAGGCGTCGGTCTGATAGATAATGCCGCAGTCCACGGTGGCCTCGCTGACCTGGGTGGTGACCTCCTTGACGTTGGAGCCGTAGGTGACAGCACCGGCGGCAGCCAAATCTTCCTCGGACAGCGCATAGTAGGCCAGAATCTTCTGGGTGTACTGACCAACGGGGACATCGGAATTGCCCATAGCCAGCACCACCTTGCCGTCCTTTAATTTGGCAGCCAGATCGTCATAGGATGCAATTCCGGCGGGATTGCCCTCCGGGACAGCCAGGGCCACCTTGTTTTCCAGAATGTTGAACCGGGTGCCCTCCAGGACAAAATCCAGGCCCTCGGTGTTGACCTCGGGATTTGCGGTGATATCCAGCTGGTTCATCTGCTTCTGACCGGCGGAGATGAAAATGTCGCAGTCCGCGCCCTCCTGAATCTGGGTCTTCAGGGTGCCGGAGGAGTCGAAGTTAAAAACAACGGTCACTTCGGGATGCTCAGCCATGTACTGATCCCCCAGCTTCGTCAGGGTCTCGGTCATGGACGCTGCGGCGAACACGATCAGTTCCACCGGCCGTGCCGGGGCTTCCGTCTGCGGCGCGGCTGTTTCCGCCGGGGCGGCGGTGGGCACAGTGGCAGGAGCAGGGGCTTCCTGTTTAGCGCCGCATCCGGCGAACAGGCAGGCTACCATGCAAAGCGCGGTGAAAAGGGAAATCCACTTTTTCATAGTCTATCCTCCATCACCGAGGCGATTCGTCAAAATGCTGTATTTTGCCTCGTGTTTATTAGGATATATCATCAAAAAAGAAAAGTATGTTGCTATAGCAACATACTTTTGATATAATGATAATAATTTTCATCAGGTGGAGGATTCTTTCATGGAGATGCTGCTGGAAGGACTGAAAAAGTCGGAGCTGTTTGCCGATTTCCCGGGGGAGATAGTCGCAGACTGCATTCTGCCTCACCGTCAGATTCAGGAATACCGAAAGGGACTCTGCCTGATTCGGCCCCAGCAAAAAGTCAGCCGTTTTGGAATCCTGCTTTCCGGAAAAGTCAATATCATGCACATTTTTATGGAGGGCAGCTACAGCCTGATTAACGCCCTGCGCCCGGGGGAGATTCTGGGCGCTGACCTGATCTTTACCCGCAGTCAGCTATCCCCCTATCATGCCGTGACTGCCGCGGATACCCGGATCGCCTACTTTCCGGCGGAGCTGGCGACCCGGCCCGGAATGCTGCCGGAAATCTGGCGGGCGGAGTTGACCCGACAGCTTGCGGCATGGATTTCCAATGGAAACATCAAGAAGGAGTACCGCCTTGCTATTCTCTCCCAGAAGGGACTGCGGGAGCGGATTCTGATGTTTCTGACCCTGCAGGCCTCCCGGCGTCAGACGACCTCCCTTGCCATCCCCTTTTCCCGGGAGGAGCTGGCGGCATACCTCTGCGTCAACCGCAGCGCCTTGTCCCGGGAGCTGAGCCTGATGCAGAAGGAGGGGCTCATCACGTTTCAGAAAAACTATTTCCACCTTCACTTTCTGAAGCCGGCGGAAAATGGTCAGATTCTTCCATACTGACGAAGCGGATGCAGAAACAGCCGCACCCGCTCGTTTCGTGGAACACGATCAATATGCTGATATTCCTTTCACAATCTCCGCGGAAAATGCCGTTCGTTATGCATTTCGCATTCCGCATTCAGCATTTTTTCATTCCCCCATTGTAATTCCCCGAAATGTTTGGTATAATCCGGGCTGGACAACCATTCTCAGGAGGAAGCTGCCATGAAATCCATCCGCGACATCTACAAAACCGGCAAGGGGCCGTCCTCCTCTCATACCATGGGGCCGGAGCGGGCCGCACTGCTGTTTTTGGATCGATACCCCGCAGCTGAACGCTTTCAGGTCACGCTTTACGGCTCCCTGAGCAAAACCGGCGCGGGCCATGGCACCGACCGGGTGCTGCGCAACACCCTCGGCCCGGAGCGGACGGAAGTCCTCTGTTCTGCGGAAAGCTGGCCCGGGATGCACCCCAACACCATGGATTTTTCCGCTTTTCAAGGTGGTCAGGCGATTGGGCATCTGCGGGTGGAATCCATCGGCGGCGGGGACATCCGCATCCCCGGCGAGCCGGAGCCGCCGGATCTGGAAGAAGTGTATATCGAACACTCCTTCGCGGAAATTGCCGATTTCTGCAAGTGGCGCTATATTGACACCCTGTCCTCTTATGTGGAACTGAATGAAGGCCCGGAAATCTGGGAGTTTCTCGATACCGTCTGGCAGACCATGAAGCGCTCCATTTCCGAGGGCCTCAGCCGGGACGGCGTGCTGCCCGGCGGGCTGAATGTCCAGCGGAAGGCCAAATACCTGTACACCCAGATTCCCGACGATAAAATTCCCGCGCTGAAGGAATTTCAGCACATCGCCGCCTATGCTTACGCCGTGGCGGAACAGAACGCAAGCAACGGCACCGTGGTCACCGCCCCCACCTGCGGGGCCTGCGGCGTGCTGCCCGCCGTGCTCAAATACGCCCAGGACACCAAGGGCTTTTCCGATGCGGAAATCTGCCGGGCGCTGGCGACTGCCGGTGTCATCGGCAACCTGACCAAGACCAACGCCTCCATTTCCGGCGCCGAATGCGGCTGTCAAGCCGAGATCGGCACCGCCTGCTCCATGGCCGCCGCGGCTCTGGCGGAGCTGTACGGGCAGAATCTGGATCAGGTGGAGTACGCGGCGGAGGTCGCCATGGAGCACCATCTGGGGCTGACCTGCGACCCCATCTGCGGGCTGGTGCAGATTCCCTGCATCGAGCGCAACGCCGTCGCCGCCGTGCGGGCCATGAACGCCTGCAACTTAAGCTACTTTCTTACCGGCTCCCGGAACATCAGCTACGACATGGTGTGCCGGGCCATGAAGGAAACCGGCATCCACCTTGACCACCGCTTCCGGGAAACCAGTGAGGGCGGCCTCGCCAAGCTCTACCAGCGCCGTCAGTCAAATTCGAAATAATTAACCGAAAGGAAGATATACAGCATATGAAACTCGGCATCGTAGGATAAATGCCTGTTTCATATCTCAATATTCCTCTATAAAACTCAATAAAGCCCATATTTCCGAACTTTTCCGTTACATAAATCCATGTATCTACATATACTTTCATGGCGAATTGGTGCGGAATTGGTGCGGTGT